>NZ_CP114904.1:6282500-6582500 GCF_027497215.1 Micromonospora sp. WMMD812
CGCGCCGGCCGTGCCCCCGCCGCCTGCGGCGGGGGCCGTGACTCGGCCCGCGGCCGGCGCCGCGGGGGGCGGCCCCGCCCGACGGGTGGGCGGGGCCGCCGGCGGTCACTTGCCGGTCGGACCCTCGGGGCCGCCGTGACCGCCCCAGCCGCCGGGACGGCCGCCGCCGGATCCACCGGGGAGGACGCCGGCCTCGACCGCCTTGGTGATCGCGTCGGCCTGCTCCTGGGTGAGCTTGCCCTCCTTGACCGCCTGGTCCAGCCGCTCCTTGAGCTTGGCCTGCCGGTCCTCGGCGGACGGGCGCTCCGGCCGGTCGGCCTGGTGCTGCTCGCGCACCTTCTCGAGCGCGGCGGTCACCTTGTCGGTGGAGACGCCCAGCTCCTTGGCGAGCGCCTCGGCGAACTCCGCCTGCCGGTCGGCCCGCTGCTGCTGCCGGTCGCCGCTGTCGGTGGTGCTGGCGCTCGGCGTCGGGGTGTTCCCGTCGGCGGCGAACGCCATGGTCGGCGCCGCGATCCCCACGCCGAGTACGCCCGCGGTGGCCAGCCCGGCCAGCAGGTGCTTCTTCCTGATCGTGCGGGACATGCTGTCCTCCAGCTCGTCGGTTGGTGGTGCGATGACCTCACCGACAGTGACGAGGCCGGCTGGGCGGGGCCCGTGGTGAGCCTGTCAGCCAGCTGGAAATCCGACGCCCGGACCGGACGAACCGGTTGCATCGGCGCGGGGGGCCCGGCAGGGTTGGCCGGCGGCCCGGTGGACCGGGCACGGCCGCCACCGCCGGCTGCACACCCGGTGACCGTCGACGGAGAGAGGCAGGCAGCGTGACCGACACCGCGATCCGGGAGATCCGGGTGACCGAGCCGGGCGCCGGCCCGTACGCAGTCACGATGGGCCCCGACGGCGCGCTCTGGCTGACGCTGGTCCACGCCGGCGGCATCGCCCGGGTGAGCGCGGAGGGCGACGTCCGGACCTGGTCGCTGGGCGCGCCGGGAAGCCGGCCGCTGATCATCACGCCGGGCCCGGACGACGCGCTGTGGTTCACCCGCTCCGGCGACGACCGGATCGGCCGGATCACCACCGGTGGCGACCTCAGTTCCGTGGCGCTGCCGCCCGGCACCGGGCCGTGCGGCGTCATCACCGGGCCGGACGGCGCGCTCTGGTACGCGGGAATGACCTCCGACACCGTCGGGCGGGTCGCTGCCGACGGCACGGTGACCGCGTTCCCGTTGCCGGTGACCGGGGCGTTCGCCTCGATGGTCGCCGCCGGGCCGGACGAGGCGGTCTGGTGCACGCTCAACCAGGCGAACGGGATCGCCCGGGTCGGCCTGGACGGCGCGGTCACCCGGTACCCGCTACCGACCCCCGACGCGGGTCCCGTCGGGATCGCCGCGGGCGTCGACGGCGCGATCTGGTTCGTGGAGATCGCCGCCGGTCAGCTCGGCCGGATCGAGCCGGGCGGCCGGATCCGGGAGTACCCGTTGCCGGACCGCTCCGCCCGGCCGCACGCGATCGTCGCCGACCCGGTCGGCGGCGCCTGGTTCACCGAGTGGGGCGGCAACCGGATCGGGCACGTCGACCCCGCCGGCCGGATCGAGACGTACGACCTGCCGACGCCCGGGTCCGAACCCCACGGCCTCACCCTCGGCCCCGACGGCACGGTGTGGGCCGCCCTGGAGATCGGCCACCTGGCCCACCTCGCCCCCTGAGCCGGGGCCGGCGCGGGGTCAGCGGACGGCGGGGGTGGCCGTCAGGGTGCCGGCTTCGGTGTCGAGGGTGGCTTCGGTCCCGACCGGGACGGTGAGCTGGCCGACCCCGTGTCCGATCGGAAGGCCGCCGAGCACCGGCACGCCGAGGTCGCCGAGGCGTTCGCCGAGCACGTCGGCCACGGTCACCGACCAGCCGTCCCTGCAGTCGGTGAACTGCCCGACCGCCACCCCGGCCAGGCCGTCCAGCGCGCCGGCCCGACGCAGCTGGGTGAGCATCCGGTCCACCTTGTACGGGGGCTCCTGCACGTCCTCGATCAGCAGCACCGCGCCGGTCAGGTCCGGCATGTCCGGGGTGCCGAGCGAGGCGGCGATCAGGCAGAGGTTGCCACCGAGCAGCGGGCCGGTGGCGCGACCCGGGACGCGTACGGGGAAGGTCTCCTCCTCGGCCGCCGCCGTCACGGTCACCGGCTCGGTGGTCATCAGCGCGGCGTGCAGGGACTCGGCCGAGCGGAGCGGAGTCCGGTCGTCCAGCCACGCCGCGCCCGGCCCGTGGACGCCGGCCAGGCGGGCACCGCGCCAGAGCGCGAACTGGAGCGCCGTGATGTCGGAGAACCCGGCCACCACCTTCGGGTCGCGCCGGACGGTGGCCATGTCGATGGCGTCCACCACCCGCTGCGCGCCGTAGCCGCCGCGGGTGCAGATCACTCCGCGCACCTCCGGGTCGGCGAAGGCGGTGTTCAGGTCCGCCGCCCGCAGCGCGTCCGCGCCGGCCAGGTAGCCCTGCCGGGCGTACGCGTTCGGTGCCAGCACCGGGCGCAGCCCCCAGCCCGTCAGCAACTCCACGCCGCGCGCCACCCGCTCCGGCCGGGTCGGCCCGGAGGGCGACACCAGCATCACCGTGTCGCCGGGGCGCAGCGCGGGCGGGCGGACGACGGCGGACTGATCGGGTGCGGTGTGGTCAGGCACAGCGGCTGAGCCTAGTCGGGGCGGCGGGCCCCCGGCGGCGGCACCGGACCGCCGGCGGGTGATCCGGCGGTGGGCGGGTCGGGCGAACCGGCGGTGGTGGGTCGGGTGATCCGGCGGCGGCGCGCCCGGTGGAGCCGTTCGGAGACCGGGCGCGCCACCGGCTAGCCTCGACAGCGTGGCAACCGCGTTGGTGATCGAGAACGACCCGACCGACGACCTGCGCCGGCTGGGTGAATGGCTGACCGAGGCCGGCCTGGAGCTCTGGGTGGTACGCCCGCACGCCGGTGACGAGCTTCCCGCCGATCTCGAGGGCTACGCGGCGCTGGTGGTGCTCGGTGGGGAGCAGCAGGCGTACCCGCTGCCGGACGGCTCGCCCGGCGCGCCCTGGTTTCCCGCAGTCGAGGGGCTGCTGCGCAAGGCGGTCCGGCACCGGGTGCCGACGCTGGCCATCTGCCTGGGCGCGCAGCTGCTGGCCACCGCGCACGCGGGCACGGTCGAGCGCAGCCCGTCCGGGCCGGAGATCGGGCCGGCCGTGGTGGGCCGGCGGGACGCCGCCGAGACCGACCCGCTCTTCCGGTACGTGCCGTTGATCCCGGACGTGCTCCAGTGGCACTCCGACGAGATCACCGAACTGCCCCACGGGGCCACCCTGCTGGCCGCGTCCACCCGCTATCCGCACCAGGCGTTCCGGCTGGGCGACCGGGCGTGGGGGCTCCAGTTCCACATCGAGTGCGACACCGCCATGATCGCCGACTGGGCCACCGACTCCACCCTCCTCGCCGAGCTCGACTACGACCCGGAGCTGGTGGTGGCCGCCTGCGCCGCGGTGATGGTCGACGTCGAGGAGGTGTGGCAGCCGTTCGCCGCGCGGTTCGCGGCGCTGGCCCTCGGCGAGCTGGACGACGGCGCGGCCCGGCGCAGCCTGCCACTGCTCGGGCACTGATGAGCCGGCCGACCAGCGCACCCGGCCGGCTGGCCCGGTACGGCTTCGGCGCCACGCAGGGCGACGGCGGTGCCCGGGCTGCCGACCTGCTCGGCCCGGACGGGCTCGGCCTCTGGCGGCTCGACGCGCAGGAGCCGGCGGACGAGCGGGCGGCCGAGCTGCTCTCCGCGCTGTCCCGGGCGGCGGACCCGGACCTGGCCCTGCGCCAGCTGCACCGGATCGTCGAGGCGGAACGGCGCGGGGTACCGGCCGACGGTGGCTCGGCGCTGCTGGACGCGCTGCACGACGACGCCGGACTGCGCCGGCGGGTGATCGCCGTGCTCGGCGCCTCCTCGGCGCTCGGCGACCACCTCGTCGCCAACCCGGACCACTGGACCGTCCTGCGCACGACGGCCGACGGCTGCGCGCCCGCCGCCGACGGGCGGCTGGAGCCGATCGGCGACGGCAACCCGATCGCCGCGCTGCGCCAGGCGTACCGGCTGGCGCTGCTGCGGATCGCGGCGGCGGACCTGACCGGCGGTCGCGGGCTGGAGCAGACCATGGCCGCGCTCTCGGCGCTGGCCGACGCCACCCTCTCCACGGCGTACGGGGTCGCCGTGGACGAGCTGCCGGAGGGCACGCCGGAGCCGCGGCTCGCGGTGGTGGCGATGGGCAAGTGCGGTGGCGACGAGCTGAACTACGTCTCCGACGTGGACGTCATCTTCGTCGCCGCCGAGGACGACGACCTGGCCGCCGCCACCACGGTCGCCACCCGGCTGATCCACATCTGCGGGCTGGTCGCCTGGCCGGTGGACGCGGCGCTGCGCCCGGAGGGCAACCGCGGGCCGCTGGTGCGCACCCTCGCCAGCCACGTCGCCTACTACCGCCGCTGGGCCCGCACCTGGGAATTCCAGGCGCTGCTCAAGGCCCGGCCGGCCGCCGGCGACCTGACGCTGGGCCAGGAGTGGATCGACCAGCTCGCCCCGCTGGTGTGGCGGGCCGCCGAGCGGCCGGAGGCGGTCGAGGACGTCCGGGCCATGCGCCGGAAGATCATCGACAACATCCCGCCGAAGGAGCTGGAACGCGAGATCAAGCGCGGTCCGGGCGGTCTGCGCGACATCGAGTTCGCCGTCCAGCTGCTGCAACTGGTGCACGGGCGGGGCGACGAGTCGCTGCGCGCGCCGGGCACGATCCCGGCGCTGCGGGCCCTGGTCGCCGGCGGCTACGTCGGCCGGGCCGACGGTGAGGCGCTGCTGCGCAGCTACCGCTTCCTGCGCGCCGTCGAGCACCGCCTTCAGCTGCAGGGCCTGCGGCGTACGCACACCGTGCCGACCGAGCCGGCCGCGCTGCGCTGGCTGGCCGCCGCGCTGGACTTCACGGCCACGCCGGGGCGCAGCGCGGTCGAGGAGTTCCGCGCCGAGTGGGTCACCCACGCCGCCGAGGTACGCCGGCTGCACGCGAAGCTGCTCTACCGGCCCCTGCTGGAGGCGGTGGCCCGGGTGCCGGCCGACGGGCTGCGGCTCACCCAGGAGGGAGCCCGGCACCGGCTGGAGATCCTCGGCTTCGCCGATCCGGGCGGAGCGCTGCGCCACCTCCAGGCGCTCACCGGTGGCCTGAGCCGCACGGCCGCGATCCAGCGCACCCTGCTGCCGGTGCTGCTCAGCGAGTTCGCCGACGCGCCGGAGCCGGACCGGGGGCTGCTCAACTACCGGCAGGTCTCCGACAAGCTCGGCAGCACCCCCTGGTATCTGCGGCTGTTGCGGGACTCCGGTCCGGTGGCCCGCCGGCTGGCCCGCGTGCTCTCCTCCTCCCGCTACGCCGCCGACCTGCTGGCCCGGGAGCCCGAGGCGCTGCGGCTGCTGGCCGAGGAGAACGAGCTGGTGCCGCGTCCGCGGGAGGTGCTGGTCGACGGCTTCACCGCGGCGGCGGGCCGGCACGCCGACCGCGTCGAGGCGACCCGCGCGGTCCGCGCGCTGCGCCGCCGGGAACTGGTCCGGATCGCCTGCGCCGACGTGCTGTGCCGGGCCGGCTCGCTGGCGCCGACCCCGCCCCCGGCCCGCTCCGACGACGGCGGCCGCTCCGAAGACCCCGGCCACGCCGTCCCGGGACTGGCCGACATCACCGCGGTGGGCAACGCGCTCGCCGACGTCACTGACGCCACGCTGGCCGCCGCGCTGCGGACCGCCCGGGCCGCGCAGCCGGCGGTGCCCGGGCTGCGGTTCGCGGTGATCGGCATGGGCCGGCTCGGCGGTTTCGAGTCGAACTACCTCTCCGACGCCGACGTGCTCTTCGTCTACGACCCGCCGGCCGGGGTGGACGAGCGCGCGGCCGGTGACGCCGCGCACGGCATCGCCGAGGAGCTGCGCCGCCTGCTCGGCATGCCCGCGCCCGACCCGCCGCTCGGCGTGGACGCCGACCTGCGCCCGGAGGGCCGGCAGGGGCCGCTGGTACGCAGCCTCGCCGCGTACGCCCAGTACTACGCCCGCTGGTCCCGGGTGTGGGAGGCGCAGGCGCTGCTGCGGGCCCGCTTCGTCTGCGGCGACGCCGACCTGGGCGCCGAGTTCGAGGCGCTGGTCGACCCGGTCCGCTACCCCGCGGACGGGCTGAGCCGCGAGCAGGTGGTGGAGATCCGCCGGATCAAGGCGCGGGTGGAGAACGAGCGGCTGCCCCGGGGGGCCGACCCGGCCACCCACACCAAGCTGGGCCGGGGCGGGCTCGCCGATGTCGAGTGGGCGGTGCAGTTGCTCCAGCTCCGGCACGCGGGCACGCTTCCGGCGCTGCGCGGCACGCGTACGCTCGACGCGCTCGCGGCGGCCCGCGACGCCGGCCTGGTCGACGAGGCGGACGCCGGGGCGATGGCGGCCGGCTGGACCCTCGCGGCGCAGGTCCGCAACGCGCTGATGCTGGTGCGTGGGCGGGCCGGCGACCAGTTGCCGCGGCACGGGGTGGAGTTGGCCGGGGTGGTGCGGCTGCTCGGCCGGGACGACCCGGGCGAGTTCCTCGACGAGTACCTGCGCACCGGCCGCCGCTCCCGTTCCGCGATGGAACGGGTGATGGAGGCGTAGGACCCGCCGGTCGGCGAGGTCAGCTGCCGAGCGTGTACTCGCCGGGGCCGGGAACCTCGACGCGGGTCCAGTCGCCGTCGGGGCGGACGCTGGCGCCGCCCGAGACGGTCAGCCAGCGGCTGTGCCGGATCCGCACCGGAACCGTCCCGGCGGCCGTCGCGCGCAGCGTCACCGTGGCGGCGTCCTGGCGGACCAGTTCGCCGGGCGCGCCGACGATCGGCGTCGGGTCGGTGACCGCCCACACCCGCCAGTGCGGGCCGGACCAGACCGGGGTGAGGTACGGCAGCCCGCCGGTGACGAGTTCCGCCTCGGCCCGGCCGACCCAGGACAGCGGGGCGTCCGGCAGCGCGACGTACTGCACGGCGTTGGCGCTGAGCCAGTCCCGGTAGGTGGCGGCGGTCAGCGGGACGCCGGTGCCGGGCGCGCCGGGCACGGTCGTGAAGAAGAGCGGGTTGCGGTCGATGTCGGCCTGGCGCAGCCAACCCCGGGCCAGCGGCACCTCGCCGAGGCTGGCGGCCTCCCAATAGTTGCGGGTGGGCGGCACCTCCACCCGGCCGGTGAGCGGCTGCCCGGCCAGCCAGGAGCGCAGCGGGGCGAAGTACCCCGGCCGGCTCGTCGGGTCGCCGGCGCTGCGCAGGTCGGCGGGGACCACCGGTGGCTGCCAGACGCAGACCGCCGCCAGCAGCGCCGCCAGGCCGACCCCGGCGGCGACCCGCCGACGCGGGGCCCGGGCCTCCGGCGGGCCGGCCGAAGCGCTCGGCCGGGACCGGCGTCGGGACAGCCACCCGGCGAGCCGGGCCGGCGGGCGCGCGGCGGCGGCCAGGACGGGCAGCGCGAACATGATCACCAGCCGGGTCGCGTTGAGGCCGACCGGGGTGTGCGCCAGGGCGGCGGCCAGCACCCCGGCCGCCGAGAGCAGCGCTCCCGCCCGGACCGGTCGGTACGCCACCAGCGCCGCCACCAGCAGGCTGGTCACCGTCGCCCGGAGCGCGTCGGTGCGGCTGATGTTCATCCAGCCGCCGTCGGCGAACAGCAGCCCGGTCGCCCCGAGCGGCAGGGCCGCCGCCACGCCGAGGGTGAGGCCGTCGGCGTACCGGCGGGTGAGCAGCAGCGCGGCACCGGCCAGGCCGACGAAGAGGCCGGCCACCGGGCTGGTCGCGGAGGCGAGCAGCGCGCCGGCCGCGGCGAGGGCGAGCCGCGTCCAGGGGCGACGTCCGTCGCCCGGGCGGCCGGCGGGAACGGTGAGGGCGAGCAGCGCGCCGAGCCCGAACGCGACGCCGAGCCCGTAGGTGACCCGGCCGGAGACCAGGTTGCCGGCGACGGTGACCACCCCGACCAGGCTGCCGAGCAGGGGCCGGGGCACCCCGTTGCGGACCAGCAGCGCGGCGAGCGCGGTGGCCGCCGCGACCAGGGCGAGCGCGCCGGTGACCCGGACGCCGAGCAGCGCCATCACCGGCTGGGAGACCAGGCTGTAGCCGAACTGCTGGACCCCGCCGTACCAGCGCAGGTCGACCGGGGCGGCGCCGTGCGCGGCGAAGAAGTCGGCCCGGGCCACCTGAGCGGCGAGGTCCGAGCCGAGCCGCGGCAGGGCCAGGTAGAAGGCGCCGAGCACGGCGGCGGAGCCGGCGGACACCGCCACCACCCGACTGCTCCGCATGCCCACCTCCGTACCGCGACAACCGTACTGGCAGCATGTCCGGCGTGCCTCACCACCTCGCGCGCTGGACCGGGCTGGCGGGATCGGCGCTGCTCGCCGTCGCCGCCGTGCTCGGCGGAGTGCTGCCCCACGGAGACCTGCGGTCCACCCCGCTCAGCATCTGGCAGGGCCCCAACGGTCCGTTGATCATCTTTGCCTGGCTGATCGGCACCGGCCTGCTGGCGCACGCCTGGTGGTCGCTGCGGGACGCGGAGCTGTCGGCCCGGTGGGTCCTGGTCACCGCCGGGCTGTGGCTGCTGCCGCTGCTGTTCGCGCCGCCGCTGGGCAGCCGGGACGTGTACGCGTACGCCTGCCAGGGCGCCAGCTACTCGGGCGGGATCAACCCGTACGAACAGGGCGTCTCCGCCCTGCCCTGCCCCTGGCTGGACACCATGTCGTACATCTGGCGGGACACCCCGGCCCCGTACGGCCCGCTCTTCGTCGTGCTCTCCGGCGCGGTGGTGTCGGCGACCGGCTCGCTGATCGCCAGCATCGCGCTGTTCCGGCTGCTCGCGGTGGCCGGGCTGGCGCTGACCGCGGCGTGCCTGCCGGTGCTGGCCCGACGCTGCGGCGTGCCGGCCGGCCGGGCGCTCTGGCTGGCGCTGGCCAGTCCGCTGGTGGCGGTGCACCTGGTCTCCGGGGCGCACAACGATGCGATCATGGTCGGCCTGCTGGTGGCCGGCCTGGCCGTGGTGGCGTCGCGGCCGGGCCGCCCCGGCCCGCTGCTCGCCGGCGGCGCGCTGCTCGGGCTGGCCGCCGCGATCAAGGTCACCGCCCTGGTCGTGGTGCCGTTCGCGGCGCTGGCCGCGATCGTCGGCGGGTACTCGATCCGGGCGCTGATCCGCCACGGCGGCTGGGTGGTCGCCGGCGCGGTCGGTGTGGTCGTGGCGGTGACCGTCGCCGCCGGGCTCGACTTCGGCTGGATCAGCGGCCTCGAACAGGGCAACCTGGTGATCGCCTGGACCTCGCCGTCCACCGCGGTCGGGCAGACGATCGGCTACCTGGGCCTCCCGTTCGGCTGGCACGGCGACGCGCTGCCGGTGACCCGGGCCATCGGCATGGCCGTGCTCGCCGTGCTGCTGGTGTGGCTCTGGTGGCGGGCCCGCAGCCGGGATCCGCTGCCGCACGCCGGCCTGGCGCTGGCCGCCACGGTCGCCCTCGCGCCGCTCTTCCACCCCTGGTACTGGACCTGGCCGCTGACCGTGCTCGCGGCGACCACGCTGCACGCCCGGTGGGCGGCGCTCGTCGCGCTGGTGTCGTCGTTCCTGGTGCTGGCGGACGGCACCGGCCTGGCGAGGTACTCCAAGACCGTCGGTGCGCCGCTGATGACGCTGTTGGTGATCGTGGTGGTGGTCCGCTTGGTACGGTCGGCTCGGGCGGCCCGCCGGCCGGTCGCCGTGGAGTGAGGGAGGCGCGTCGGTGACCGGCGCACGTCCGTTCCCGGCCGGCCGTCCCGGGCCGCCGGGCGAGGCCGTCGACGGCCGGGCCCGCTGGGCGCGGTACGCCGGCCTGACCGGCGCGGCGCTGCTCGCGGTGGCCGGCTACCTCGGTGGGGCGTTGCCGGCCGCGCCGCTGCGGGTCACGCCGGTGAGCATCTGGCAGGGCCCGCACGGGCCGATCGTCCTCGGCGCCTGGCTGATCGGCACGGTGCTGCTGGTCGGCGCCTGGTGGTCGCTGCGCCAGGGCGCGCCGTCGACCGGGTGGGCGTACCGCACGGCCGGGCTCTGGGCGGTACCGCTGCTGGTCACCCCGCCGATGGGCAGCCGGGACGTCTACTCGTACGCGTGCCAAGGCTGGACGTACGCGCACGGCCTCGACCCGTACGCGACGGGGGTCGCCGCGGCGGGGTGCCCGTGGCTGGACACGGTGGCCCCGATCTGGCGGGACACCCCGGCCCCGTACGGCCCGCTCTTCGTGCTGCTCGCCGCGCTGGCGGTGCTCCTCGGCGGCGGGCTGACCGGCACGATCGTGCTGCTGCGGCTGATCGCCGTGGTCGGGGTGCTGCTGGCCGCGCTCTGCCTGCCGGGACTGGCCCGGGCCGCCGGGGTGCCGACCCGACGAGCCGCCTGGCTGCTGCTCGCGTGCCCGCTGGTCGGCGTGCACCTGGTGGCCGGCGCGCACAACGACGCGATGATGCTCGGGCTGCTCCTGCTCGGCCTGCTGGTGCTGGTCCGCTACCCGGGCCGGCCTCGTCCGCTGGTGATCGCGGGGGTGCTGCTCGGGCTGGCGGTCGCGGTGAAGGCGAGCGCGCTGGTGGTGCTCCCGTTCGCCGCGCTGGCCGCGCTGCTCGGCCGCTACACCGTACGGGCGTTGCTGCGGGACGCCGGCTGGCTGGCCGGCGGGGTGGTCGCCGCGCTGCTGGCCACGTCGCTGCTGTCCGGCCTGGGCCTGGGCTGGGTCGGCGGGCTGAGCCGCAGCGGGGAGTCGGTGCAGTGGACCTCGCCGCCGACGGCGGTCGGCTTCGTCGTCGACTACGCCGGGGCCCTGTTCGGCCGGGAGCCCGACGCGGTGCCGGTGATCCGGGCGGTGGCGCTGGTGGTGCTCGCCGGCCTGCTGGTGGCGCTCTGGTGGCGGGCCTGGGCGGCGCTGCGCCGCCTCAACGACGCCCGGCAGCGGGTGGCCCGGCTGGCGGCGGCCCGTTCCCAGGTCACACTGCGCCTCGCCGGGCTGGCGCTGGCCGCCACCGTGGTGCTCGCGCCGGTGTTCCACCCCTGGTACGCCACCTGGCCGCTGGCGCTGCTCGCCGTGGCGGTGGCGACGCGGACCACCTGGTTCGTGCTGCCCTGCGCGGTGGCCAGCTGCCTCACCCTGCCGGACGGCACCAACCTGGCCCGCTTCACCAAGGCCCCCGGCGCGCTCGCGATGACCGCCCTGCTCCTCGTCCTGCTGACCGTGACCGTCACCCGCCGTCTACGCGCATCCCGCGCCCCCACTCCCACCCCCACTCCCACCCCCACCCCCGAACCCCCCTCCAGTCGATCATGAGGTGTGCGGCGTCGGAGATCTCGGAATCCGCCGCACACCTCATGATCAACGCGTGGTCGGCGGGGGCGGGTGGGAGTGGGGTGCGGGTGGGGGTGGGAGTGGGGGGGCGAGGGGGTTAGCGGGGGGTGCCGCAGGTGGGGCACGGGGCGGGGCGATGTGGGCGGGTTGGGTGGCGACGGAGGGCGAGCGCCAGCGCCAGCAGCGCGGGGCCGACCACCCCGATCATGGCGGCCGTCGCGGCGAGCTCGGACCAGACCGCGATGGTCTCGCCGACCCCGTCCAACGCTCCGGCCAGCGGCTGCAGCGCGAGCAGGCCGACGGGGGTGAGCAGGAGCAGCGCCGCCCAGACGCCTCGGTGGTCGGCGCGCAGGGCGAGCCCGGCCGCGAGCAGCAGCGCCACCGTGAGCAGCGCGACGGTGGCCTGCGGCAGCACCCACGACGCGAGGTAGTAGGTGCCGCCGAAGTTGTCCGGGGACAGCAGGTGGACGTTGCCCCCCGCGAGGGCGACGGTGCCGACTCCGATCAGCGGCACCACCCGCAGCGGCGCCGGCAGCGCCTCCGGCGCGCCGAGCGCGACGAGGCCCAACGCCACCTGTGGCAGCAGGACGAACAGCGGCGGGCGTGGCAGGCCGACGAGCGGGGCGGCGGGGACGAGGGCGAGGGTGACGAGCAGGGCGAGCGCGACGGCACGGCGGAACCACCGGCCGGGGGCCAGGGCGTGCACCACCGCGGCGAGCAGCCAGGCGATCCACGCGCCGATGCCGAGCGAGACGAACGGTCCGGCGGTTGGCACGGACAGGCTGGTCGGCGCGGGGCGCAGCTCCAGCACCGACCAGACCGCGGCGAGCACGGTGGCGGTGAGGAACGCGAGGATGGCGGCGAGGCGTACGCCGGGGAGCAGGTCGGCCGCGCCGGCGGCCCGCAGCCGCTGGCGGAGGCCGCCGCGCACGAGGTCGGCGGCGTCCGCGGCCGACGGCCAGCGCTGGTCCGGCCGGGCCAGGTCGAGGTAGGTGCCGACGATCTCGGCACCGCGCGAGCGGCGGTAGTGCGCGGGGTACGCGGACAGCAGGCGCAGGTAGCGGCGCTCCAGGTCGCTCATGCCAGCCCTCCGGCGGTACGTGGGGCGAGCGGCCGGGTGGCCCGGGCACGCGCCCGAAGGCGGCTGGTGGCCGCCTCGACGTTGCGGCGCAGCCGCTCGGTCTCGGCGCTGAGGGTGGCGTCGCCGGCGGGGGAGAGGCGGTAGTACCGGCGCAACCGGCCGTCCACCACCTCCTCCCGGTCGACCTCGACGAGTCCGGCGTCGACCAGCCGGTCGAGCGCTCCGTAGAGGGTGCCCGGGCGCAGCGAAACGCGGCCGTCGGAGAGGGTGGCGACCTTACCGATCAGACCGTAGCCGTGCATCGGTTCGCCGGCGAGCGCGGTGAGGATCAGGAAGGTGGGTTCCCGGAGGGGCGTGTCCATGTCCGGCAATATAACGGACGCGAAGGTATATCGGAAGGCGTTACAAACGGGATCCGCGGGAAAAGTGGCCGGGCCGGCTCCGCGTGGTGCGGAGCCGGCCCGGGCCGGGATGACGTGAACGCTCAGCAGTCGAAGTACATGGCGAACTCGTGCGGGGTCGGGCGCAGGCGCACCGGGTCGACCTCGTTGGACCGCTTCCACTCGACCCAGGTGGAGATCAGGTCCGGCGTGAACACGCCGCCGTCGAGCAGGTAGTCGTGGTCGGCCTCGAGCGAGTCGAGCACCGCGGGCAGCGAGCCCGGCACCTGCTTGACGTCGCCCCACTCCTCCGGGGGCAGGTCGTACAGGTCCTTGTCGATCGGCGCCGGCGGCTCGATCTTGTTCTTGATGCCGTCCAGACCGGCCATCAGCATCGCCGAGAAGGCGAGGTAGACGTTGGCCGACGGGTCGGGAACCCGGAACTCGACCCGCTTGGCCTTCGGGTTGCTGCCGGTCACCGGGATGCGGGTGCAGGCGGAGCGGTTGCGCTGCGAGTAGACCAGGTTGACCGGCGCCTCGAAGCCCGGCACCAGGCGACGGTACGAGTTGACCGTCGGGTTGGTGAAGGCCAGCAGCGACGGGGCGTGGTGCAGCAGGCCGCCGATGTACCAGCGGGCGGTGTCCGACAGGCCGGCGTAGCCGGTCTCGTCGTAGAACAGCGGCTCGCCGTTGAGCCAGAGGCTCTGGTGGGTGTGCATGCCGGAGCCGTTGTCGCCGAAGAGCGGCTTCGGCATGAAGGTGGCGGTCTTGCCGCTCGCCCAGGCCTCGTTCTTCACGATGTACTTGAAGAGCTGGAGCTGGTCGCCGGCGTGCAGCAGGGTGGAGAACTTGTAGTTGATCTCGGCCTGGCCGGCGGTGCCCACCTCGTGGTGCGAGCGCTCCACGGTGAAGCCGGTGTCGATCAGCCGGCGCACGATGCTGTCGCGCAGGTCGGCGTAGTGGTCGACCGGGGGCACCGGGAAGTAGCCGCCCTTGTACGGGGTCTTATAACCCCGGTTGCCGCCCTCCTCCTCGCGGCCGGTGTTCCACGCGCCCTCGATCGAGTCGATGTAGTAGAACGCCTGGTGCGCGGAGGTCTCGTGGCGGACCGAGTCGAAGATGTAGAACTCGGCCTCGGGGCCGAAGTAGGCGGTGTCGGCGATGCCGCTGGCCGCCAGGTAGGCCTCGGCCTTCTTCGCGACGTTACGCGGGTCGCGGCTGTAGGCCTCGCGGGTGAACGGGTCGTGGATGAAGAAGTTGAGTGCGAGCGTCTTCTGCGCCCGGAACGGGTCGATGAAGGCGGTGGCGACATCCGGGAGCAGGAGCATGTCCGACTCGTGGATCGCCTGGAAACCGCGGATCGACGAACCGTCGAAGGCGAGGCCGTCGGTGAAGAGGTCGTCGCTGACGGACTCCACCGGCAGGTTGAAGTGCTGCATCACGCCGGGGAGGTCACAGAAACGTACGTCGACGAACTTCACGTCCTCGTTCTTGAGGTATCGCAGCAGTTCCTCGGGGTTGGCGAACACACGTCCTCCTGGCACGTCCAGTAGGTGGCTAGGCTTCTGACGACGCTATGGCCAGGCGGTTGCCCGGCCGTGTCTCCTTTGTTTCTGCCGTGTTACGTCCCTCGCGGAGCGTCATCCCCGCCGCTCGGGGGCCCCGGACCCCTGTCGCCGGCCCGCAGCCTGTGCCATTCTAATGATGAATATTGCTATTGGTCCGAATTTGCGCACCGACATGAACCAGCGCCGGGCGACCATCCGGGCGAACAGCGGGTCCGGGCTGTGGTCGCGGCAGGCCGCCGTCGGCCCAGCCGGCAGGCCACGGGGCGGCCCGGCACCGCGCCGCCGTGGCCCGAACGGGCGCTCGTGAACGCCCTGGATACCCTTGACCGCTGTGACCAACCCGCGTGACCAGCATCCGGTGCCGCCCGCCGCCGACCCCGCCTTCACCCCGGCCGACCTGGGCCGCCGGTTCGGGGCGCTGGTCATCGACTGGGTGCTCTGCCTCCTGGTGTCGAACTTCTTCGCCGACCCGGTCCGCGACGGGTGGGCCCCGGTGCTGGTGCTGATCCTGGTGTACGGCTTCTTCCTCGGCCTCTTCGCCCAGACCCCGGGCATGTACCTCACCCGGATCCGCTGCGTGTCCTGGCACCACGGCGGCCGGATCGGGGTGCCCCGCGCGCTGCTGCGCGGCCTCCTGCTCGCCCTGGTCGTCCCCGCCCTGATCATGGACCAGCACCGCCGCGGCCTGCACGACCGCGCCGCCGGCTCCGCCATGACCCCGGCCTAACCCCACCCGACGCACCCGCGCTCTGCCCTCCGCGCGCCCCTGCGCTCCGCGCGCCCTGCCCTCCGCGCGCCCTGCCCTCCGCGCGCCCTGCCCTCCCGTGCGGGCCCCCCGCGCGCGCCCTGCCCTGCCCTGCGCTCCGCGCGCCCTGCCGGCGATCTTGCAGTTTCTGCCCCGGCATATGGTGCTAAAACCCCCAGATCGGGGGCCGAAAGTGCAAGATCGCAGGGGCAGGGGCAGGGGCAGGGGCAGGGGCAGGGGCAGGGGCAGGGGCAGGGGCAGGGGCAGGGGCAGGGCAGAAGCGGAGAGGGGAGGAGAGATGGGCGAGGCGAGGGGCAGAGACGTGAGGAGCCGGGCCAGTGCGGCCCGGCTCTTCACGTATGGCAGGGGGGTCAGCGGCCCCGGGTCTGGCGGAAGGCGCCCCGCGCCGGCCGCATGTTCTTGGGGATCGCGCCCTTGGGCATCTGCGGGCGGGCGCTGAGCGCCTTGAGGCGCTTGTCCAGCGCGTTGACGTCCTTGCCGCTGAGGTTGCGCGGCAGCCGCATCAGCGTCATCCGCAGCTTGCGGATCGGCAGCTCGTCCTCGGACTGGCCGATCACGTAGTCGTAGAGGGGCGCCGTGCCGATCACCTTGGCCAGCCGGCGCTTCTCCTGGCCGAGCAGGCCGCGCACCCGCTGCGGGTTGCCCTCGGCCAGCAGGATCACGCCCGGCCGGCCGATGACCAGGTGGACCATGTCCATCTGGGTGGTGGAGCTGACGGCGGGGGTCACCCGCCAGTCGCCCCGCATGCTCTCCATGATCTGGGCGGCGGCGCCGGGCTGACCCTCGGCGGCGTTCATCATCGCCTTGTTGGACCGCAGGTTGAGCACGATCAGCACGGCGAGCAGGATGAACAGGATGCCGATCGGCAGCCAGATCCAGCCCCAGAGGATCACCGCGACGACGGTGAGCGCGAGCGGGATCAGCACCGCGGCGGCCGCCAGGGGCGCGAACCACCTGTCCTGCTTGGCGGTGAACTGGAACACCATCCCGATCTGCTTCAGCCGCTGGCCGAACGAGACCTTCTCCTGGGGCTTTGCCATACCCACGAGTCTAGTGGGCGGCGCCCGTCCCGTTGATCCGCGGCCGGGGTAGTGGCCGGCTGAGTACCTTACGCCGGCCGAGCGGCGGCTGAGGCGCCGGTAAGGAGGGTGCGGCGGTCGAAGATGAGTCGGCGCACCAATGCCCCGGTGCCACCTTCGCGCGAAGAGTCAACCTCAGCAGTTGACCACCGCACGAAGGAGCCCGAGATGTTCGGCAACGACGCAGATTTCCTCCTCTCCCTGCACCACACGCACTCCGCCGAGCTGCGCGCCGAGGCGGCCGCCGACCGGCTCGCCCGGTCGCTGCCCCGCCGGAGCGTGCGCGGCTGGCTCGGTCGGCGCCACCAGGTCGCCCGCACCGACGACGTCCGCCGATGACCGCCCCCGCCCCGGTGGTCGCCGGGACGACACCCGCGACGGCCGCCGCGCCGGAGCACGCCGATCCGGCCGGAC
This sequence comes from Micromonospora sp. WMMD812, assembly GCF_027497215.1. Lineage (NCBI taxonomy): Bacteria > Bacillati > Actinomycetota > Actinomycetes > Micromonosporales > Micromonosporaceae > Micromonospora > Micromonospora sp. WMMD812. The sequence continues at coordinate 6,299,144 of NZ_CP114904.1, forward strand.
CGACCGCCGGCGACCCGGCCGGACCGACCGCTTCCGGTCCGGCCGGTCCAAGTCCGGCCGGGTCGGTCGTTCCGAGTCCGGCCGGGTCGGTCGTTCCGAGTCCGGCCGGGTCGGTCGTTCCGAGTCCGGCCGGGCCGGCCGCTCCCGGCTCGGCCGGGGCCGGTGGCCGGCCGTCCACGGCGACCGCCCGCGTCGACCCGGCCGGGCGCGGCCGGTCGCCGGGCGACGTGGACGACGACCGGACGGACGTGGGAAGCCGGGTGGAGGTCCGCCGTGGGATGCTCGATGCCGTGACCGCACGCGCCGCCAGTACCGTCCTCGTCGGCCGGCAGCGCGAGCTCGCCGCCCTGCGCGACGCGCTCGGCCGGGCCCGCGCCGGCGAACCCACCACCGTCCTGGTCGGGGGCGAGGCCGGGGTGGGCAAGACCCGGCTGCTGGAGGAGTTCTGCCGGCTGACCGCCGACGCCGGCGTCCGGCCGCTGGTCGGCCAGTGCCTCGAGCTCGGTGAGGCCGGGCTGCCGTTCGCCCCGTTCGCCGCCGCGCTGCGGGAGGTGCTGCGCTCCGACGGCGCCGAGGCGTTCGCCGGGTACGAGGGGGACTTCGCCCGGCTGCTGCCCGAGCTGGCCCGGATACCGGCCGGTGCCGGCGCGCCGGCCGCCGTACCGCTCTCCGACGCCCCACGCGGCTACCTCTTCGACCTGGTGGCCGACCTGTTCCAACGGCTCGCCGACGCGCGACCGCTGCTGCTGGTGATCGAGGACCTGCACTGGGCCGACCGCTCCACCCGCGACCTGATCGGCTTCCTGGTCCGGGCCGCCCGCCCGGGCCGGCTGTTGCTGGTCTGCACCTACCGCACCGACGAGCTGCAGCGCGGCCACCCGCTGCGCCCCTTCCTCGCGGAGCTGGACCGCGCCCGCGGCGTCGAGCGGATCGACCTGGGCCGGCTCGACCGGGACGGCACCGGCGCGATCCTCACCGACCTGCTCGGCGCCGAGCCGGCGTCCCGCGCCGTCGACGACATCCACGACCGCACCCAGGGCAATCCGTTCTTCATCGAGGAGCTGGCCGCGGCCGGCGACCCGATCGGCTGCGCCACCCTGCCGGACACCCTGCGCGACCTGCTGCTCGCCCGGGTCGACCGGCTGCCCGACCCGGCCCAGCGGGTGCTGCGGATCGCCGCCGCCGGCGGCACCCGCTTTGCCCACCAGCTGATCGCCGAGGTGGCCGGGCTGCCCGAGTCGGAGCTGGAGGACGCGCTGCGCGCCACCGTCGCCGCCCAGCTCGTGGTGGCCGACCCGGACGGCGACTACGAGTTCCGCCACGCCCTGGTCCGGGAGGCCGTCCACGACGAGCTGCTCCCCGGCGAGCACGCGCGGTTGCACGCCCGGTTCGCGGCCGCCATCGAGGCCCAGCCTCGTCTGGTCGCCGCCGGCCGCGCCCCGGCCGAGATCGCCCACCACTGGTACGCCGCGCACGACCACCCGCGCGCCCTGGTCACCGCCCGCGCCGCCGCCTGCGCGGCCGCCGACCGTTACGCCTACGCGGAGCAGCGCCGGCTGCTGGAACGGGTGCTGGAGCTGTGGGAGCTGGTGCCGGACGCCGCCGACCGGCTCGACATGGACCACCTCGCGGTGCTGGAGGAGACCCTCGACGCCGCCCTCACCGCCGGCGACTACCAGCGGGCGTTCACGCTCACCCGGGCCGCGCTCGCCGAGGTCGACAGGGCGGCCGAGCCGCTGCGGGCGGCCCGGCTGCTCGACCGGCGGGGCCGGATGCTGGCCATGCTCGGCAAGGGCGACGGCGCCGCCGAGCTGCGGGAGGCGTACCGGCTGGCGTCGGAGGGGCCGGACGGGCCGCAGCGGTTGGAGATGCTCGCCGCGGTCGCCTCCCAGCTGGCCCGGATCGACCCGGTGGACGGCGTCCAGATCGCCACCGACGTGCTGGCCGCGGCGGAGGCGGCCGGGCTGGACGCCACGCTGCTGCCGGTCCAGCTGGCCGTGCTGTGCAATCGGAAGGACTCCGTCGACCTCGGGCTGGCCGACATACGCCGTGCCGAGGCGGCGGCCCGCGCCGCCGACGACGTCCCGACGCTGGTCAGCGCGTTGGTCCACATCTCCGACGTGCTCTACGAGCTGGGCCGCTACGAGGAGTCCGCCCAGGCCGCCGCCGACGGGGTGGCCGAGGCGCGCCGGGTCGGCATCAGCCGCTCCACCGGCGCGTACCTGCTCTCCAACCGCGCGGAGGCGCTGCTGGCGTTGGGCCGGTGGGCGGAGGCCGCCGGGGTCTGCGCCGACGCGGCCCGCCTCGACCCGCCCGGCGTCGCGGGGCTGCACTGGCTTCAGCTGCGGGCCGGGCTGCGGCTGGCCCAGGGCGATCCCGGTGCGGACGAGGCGGTGGGCCGGGCGCTGAGCTTCCTCACCCGGCCCTACCTGCACCCGCACCTGCGGCTGCCGGTGGACGAGCTGCGGGTGGAGGCGGCCCTGGCGGCCGACGACCGCGCCGAGCTGCGGCGCGCGGTGGAGGTGGCCCTGGCCGACGACACCCTCCCGACCTATCCCCGGTACGCGTGGCCGCTGCTCGGCGCCGCGGCCCGGGCCGCCCGGCGGCTCGACGACGCCGGGCTCGCCGCCCGGGTCGCCGTGCTGGCGGACACGGTGCCGGTCCGGTTCGACGCGGAGCGGGCGTACGCCGCCCAGATCGCCGCCCAGATCGCCGCCACGGTCGAGGTCGGACCCGACCCGCTGGGTGCCTGGCGCGCCGCCGTCGCGGCCTGGCGCGTCGACGGCCAGCCGTACCCGCTCGCCCGGGCGCTGCTGTCCCTGGCCGAGGCGGCGGCCGCGGCGGGGGAGCGCGACGAGGTGGCGGCGGCGGTGCAGGAGGCGGCCGCGCTCGCCCGTGGGCTGGGCGCGGCGCCGCTGGCGGAGCAGGCCGCCACCTTGGCCCGCCGAGTCGGCCTCCGCGGCGCGGCCCGCGGTCGGCCGGGCGCCGACCTGCTGACCGAGCGGGAGCGGGAGGTGCTGCGTCTGGTCGCGGAGGGGCACAGCAACAGCCGGATCGCCGAGCAGTTGTTCATCTCGCCCAAGACGGCCAGCGTGCACGTCTCCCGGATCATCGCGAAGCTGGACGTGACCAACCGCGTCGAGGCGGCGGCCCTGGCGCACCGGCTCAACCTGCTCGCCGATCCCACCCCACGCTGACCGCCGACCACCGGCCGTGCCGACGTCGCCGCCAGGCGACGGCGGTCAGGCGTGGGGGAGGTAGATGCAGTAGCCGTCGACGGTGACGAGGTCGAGGCTGCCGGGGGTGGCGCGCATCCGGTCGTCCAGCCGGGACGCCAGCGGCGAGCCGGTGGGCGCGACCCAGGCCGGCGCCGCCGAGGCCGCCACCGCCCGCCGGTACGGGGCGTACCGGTCGAAGCCGGGGCGCAGGTCGTCGTCGACCACCGCGCAGACCACGTCCTCGCCGCTGGCGAAGGTGAGCCGGTTACAGGTCCAGTAGCCGGCGTAGACGTGCCGGACGCCGAGGTCGCGCAGCGTGGTGACCAGTTCGGCGTGCCGCGTCTCGGCGGCGCGGGCCGTCGGTGCGGTGCCCGCCGCCCGGTACGTCGCGTACCCGGTGGTGAGGACGGTCGCGACCAACACGGCGGACGCCCCGACCGCGGTGACTCGGCCGGCCCGGCGAACCGGCCGTGCCCCGCCCGACCGGCGGCGCGCGGCGCTCCACAGGGGCCAGAGCAGCGCGGGCAGCGAGATGAGCAGGCAGGACAGGTAGCGGGAACTTTCCACCGGCGTGCGCCCCGAGGCGCTGCTGGCCACGTACACGGCGAGGGTGGCCGCCGCGGCCGCCACCAGGGCGAGCCGGACCGCCGCCCCGACCCGAGCGGCCGAGCCGCCGTCGGCGCCCGAGAGCGGTGCCGCGTCCGGCCGCGGGCCGGCCGCCGACGCGTCGACCGGGGCGCCGCGCGGCGGGCGCGGGGCGCCGTCACCCGCCGACCTGTCCGGCGCGCGGTCGGTCGGGGCGCGCAGCGTGCGCCAGGCGGTCACCGCGCCGGCCACGAGCAGCACCGGCAGGGCGTACGCCCACCAGAGCTGCCAGGTCGCGCAGTGGCTCGGCGCGCAGAAGCCCATGCCCAGCGGCGGGCCGAGCAGCAGGCCGCCGTGCAGCCGGTCCGCCCAGCCGGCCGGGACGTCGGCGCCCCCGGCGGCCAGCACGGCGGCGAGCGGGTTGCGCCCGGCGGCCACGCTGTGCCCGAGCAGCGGCGCGGCACCGACCAGCGCCGCCAGCCCGAGCGCCGCGCCGGTTCGGCCGCGCAGCTCCCGCCACCGGAACGCGAGCAACACCACGCCGGTGCCCACCACGTACGGCAGCACCAGCGGGTCCACCCAGAGCATCAGCCCGGCGAGGAGGCCCCACGCCGCCCACCGGGGCAGCCGGCGGCCGGGCCGGCCGGCGCAGAGGTCGTACGCGAGCAGGGCGAGGGCGACGCCGACCGGATTCATCTCGGGGTACCCGCCGCCGGCGATCAGCTGGTTCTTCACGATCCGGTCCGAGCCGAGCGCGAGCAGCGCCACCACGAGCAGGGCGAACCAGCGGTCGCCGGTCAGCCGCAGGGTCAGCCGCCAGGCGAGCAGCACGAACAGCGCGTATAGCGCCAGCGTGGGCAGGCGCAGCCCGAGCAATGACGGCCCGGTCAGCGCGAGCACCGGCGCGGCCAGGTACGCCTCCAGCGCCCCCATGTAGGCCTGGCCGTAGAACCAGACCGGGAACTCCTGCCCCCGGGCGATGTGCAGCGCGGCCAGCCCCATCGTGGCCTCGTCGCTGTTCGTCCGTGGCGTGTCCCAGACGAGCAGGACGAGCCGGTAGCCGATCCCGGCCAGCAGCGCGAGCAGCGTGAGCACGCCGGCCAGCCGGGCGCGCCCGGAGCCGGGCAGCGCGCGGGGCGCGTCGCGGGGCTCCTGGCGTACGCCGGCGGTCATGGCCTGATCATGGCACCCGGCCGGCGCCGGGGGGCGCAGCGGTGCGCGGCGGGTCAGCCGGCGGCGACCGGGCTACCGTCGCGGGCGGCGAGGGCCTGCTGGTAGAGCCGGCCGGCGCGGTACGACGAGCGCACCAGCGGCCCGCTCATCACTCCGGCGAAGCCGATCTCCTCGGCCTCCTCGCGCAGCTCGACGAACTCCTCCGGCTTGACCCACCGCTCGACGGGGTGGTGCCGGGCGCTGGGGCGCAGGTACTGCGTGATGGTGATCAGCTCGCAGCCGGCCTCGTGCAGGTCGCGCAGCGCCTGCGAGATCTCGGCCCGTTCCTCGCCCATGCCCAGGATCAGGTTGCTCTTGGTGACCAGACCGTCGGCGCGGGCCTGCCGGATCACGTCCAGCGACCGCTCGTAGCGGAAGCCCGGACGGATCCGCTTGAAGATCCGGGGCACCGTCTCGACGTTGTGCGCCAGCACCTCCGGGCGGGCGCCGAACACCTCGGCGAGCTGCTCGGGGACGGCGTTGAAGTCCGGGATCAGCAGCTCGACGCCGCAGCCGGGCTGGAGCGCGTGGATCTGCCGGACCGTCTCGGCGTAGAGCCAGGCGCCACCGTCGGGCAGGTCGTCGCGGGCGACGCCGGTGACGGTGGCGTAGCGCAGGCCCATCGTCACGACGGACTCGGCCACCCGGCGCGGTTCGTCGGCGTCGAACTCGGCCGGCTTGCCGGTGTCGATCTGGCAGAAGTCGCACCGGCGGGTGCACTGGTCACCGCCGATGAGGAAGGTCGCCTCCCGGTCCTCCCAACATTCGTAGATGTTGGGGCAGCCGGCCTCCTGGCAGACGGTGTGCAGCCCCTCCCGCGAGACGAGCCCGCGCAGCTGGGTGTACTCCGGCCCCATCGTGGCCTTGACCTTGATCCATGGCGGCTTGCGCTCGATCGGCGTCTCGGCGTTGCGGGCCTCGATCCGCAGCATGCGCCGCCCCTCGGGGGCGGGCGTCGCGGTACGCGCGGCCTGGCCGGTCGTCGGCGCGGAGTGCTCGATCGTCACGAAACGAGCCTACGCCGCACGGTGGCCGTCGATGTAGGTCGGGCGACCGGCGTCACGCCCCGAGGGCTTGTGACGCCGCACACCGTGCGGCGGAAAATGCGCGTCACACGGGACCGACGCCGGTGCTACTGTTCCGGCCAACAGCGACGACGGAGCCGAGTAGCGGCCCGACCCGCCAGTGCAGAGAGCCGCCGGTTGGTGCGAGGCGGTCTGGCGCCGGGCTCGCGAAGACCCTCCCGAGCTGCGGGAAGAACGGCGTCCGCGCCCAGTAGAGCCCGCCGGCTGGCCCTCGTCACGGGCGACGAACGAGGCCCCCGCTCCGGCGGGGGTGAAGGTGTGGTGGCACCGCGAGGTTCCCGCTCGCCCACACCTCTTTGGGGCTGGAGTGATGCTTCGCCGTCGAGGCGGCGAAGGCGTTGCGACTGATCAAGGAGGTGTCCGCCATGCAACGCGTCCTTTCCACCCAGCTCACCCCCCGTGTCGGCGAGACCGTGCGGATCGCCGGCTGGGTGCACCGCCGCCGGCTGCTCAAGTCGGTGGCCTTCCTGATCGTCCGGGACGCCGCCGGCCTGGCCCAGGTGGTGGTCACCGACCCGGCGGTGCGCGCCGAGGTCGAGGCGCTGACCGAGGAGACCGCCGTCGAGGTCACCGGCACGGTGGTCGCGAACGCGACGGCGCCCGCCGGGGTCGAGCTGACCGCCCCGACGGTACGTCCGCTCGGCCCGCCCGCCGAGCCGCCGCCGTTCGACCTCTACCGGCCGGCGCTCGCCGCGAGCCTGCCCACCCAGCTCGACCACGCGCCCGTCGCGCTGCGGCACCCGTCGCGGTCGTCGGCGCTGCGCATCTCGGCGGCGGGCGTGGCGGGCTTCCGGGCCGCGCTGGACGCCCGGGGCTTCGTCGAGATCCACACGCCGAAGGTGGTCAGCTCGTCCACCGAGTCCGGGGCGAGCGTGTTCGCGCTGGACTGGTTCGGCCGGCCCGCGTATCTGGCGCAGTCGCCGCAGTTCTACAAGCAGCTCATGGTCGGCGTCTTCGAGCGGGTGTACGAGGTGGGCCCGGTCTTCCGGGCCGAGCCGCACGACACCGCCCGGCATCTCGCGCAGTACACCTCGCTCGACGTCGAGTTGGGCTTCGTGGCCGACCACCGGGACGTGATGGCCGTCCTGCGTGACGTCCTGGCCGGGATGCTCGCCACCGTGGCGGACCGGGCCGGGGCCGCGGTGGCCACGCTCGGGATCGACCTGCCGGCCGTACCGGCGGAGATCCCGGCGGTGCACTTCACCGAGGCGCTGAAGATCGCCGGAGCGCCGGCCGACGAGCCCGACCTCGCCCCCGCCCACGAGCGCGCGCTGGGTGAGTGGGCGCGCCGGGAGCACGGATCGGACTTCCTCTTCGTCAGCGGGTACCCGATGGCGAAGCGGCCGTTCTACACGCACCCGGACCCGGCCCGGCCGGACCACAGCAACGGCTTCGACCTGCTCTTCCGCGGTCTGGAGCTGGTCACCGGCGGCCAGCGGCTGCACCGGCACGCCGACTACCTGGCGGCGCTGGCGCAGCGGGGTGAACCGGTCGAGCCGTACGCCGGTTACCTGGACGCGTTCCGGCACGGGATGCCGCCGCACGGCGGCTTCGCCATCGGTCTGGAACGCTTCGTCGCCCGCCTGACCGGAGCGGCGAACGTCCGCGAGGTGACGGCCTTCCCCCGCGACCTCCACCGCCTGACCCCGTAACCCCGACCCCGGGCCCTTCTCGCGTTGATCATGAGGTTTGCGGCACCGATGGAGATCGTTCCTGCCGCACACCTCATGATCACGAGGGGAAGGGGAAGGGGAAGGGGTAGGGGGCGGGGGTAGGGGGTCAGCCGCGGGTGCGGAGGCGGGCGCGCAGCGCGCGCCGGGCGATGGGCCCGAGGTCGTCGACCACCTCGACCAGCACCGCCAGGCGTTCCAGGGCGGCGAAGGCGTCGCCTGCGCCGGCCGCGTCAACCCCCTCGAAGAGTTCCAGGCCGACGAAGGCGGCCGAGATCGCGCGGGCGAGCCCGGCCGGGTCGGCGACCGGGGCGACCGGCGAGTCGCGCAACAGCCGGTGGAGCACCGCCTCGATCTCGGCGGTCCACAGCCGCAGCGCGCCCGCCGTCGCCTCGGCGAGCCGCTGGTCCGTCTGCGCGCCGGCGAGCAGTTGGGCCAGGACCGCCACGTTGCCCTCGGCCCGCTCCTGGTCGTGCAGGGCGCGGCCCAGGTCGAGCAGCTCGCGCAGCGACCCGACCCGCGCGAAGCGTTCGCGGTAGACGGCGACGCGGGCCGTGGTCGCGCTGCGGCAGGCCTCGGCGAGCAGGTCGTCGACGCTGCCGAAGTGGTAGAAGACGAGGGCCTGGTTCACCCCGGCGGCGGCCGCGATGGAGCGCGCCGAGGTGCCGGCGATGCCGTGGGTGCGGATCGCCACGAGCGCGCCGTCGATCAGCTTCTCGCGGGTGCCGGCCATCGGGTTCCCTTCCGTCAGTCCCGGGGATTCTCCCGCAGTGGCCGCACCGCGGCGGGCACCGGTGCCCGGTCGGGCCGCAGGTAGCTGACGGTGAAGCTGCCGGTGTAGCCGAACACCGGGCCGACGAGCGGGTTGCTGACCTCCACCTCGATGCCGAACCGGTCGCGGCGGTCGTCGTACCACTCGCGCAGGCGCGCGTGGCCGGTCAGCGCGGCCGGGCACGGCACCCCGCCGCGGAACCGCTGGCCGCCGCTGCGGATCGTCAGCGCGCCGGTCCGGTCGACGCCGAGGTGCAGGTCGACCGCTAGGTGCTGGTGCGTGCCCAAATAGTCCACGAGCGTCCCCCGCCGCTCGCTCCAGACCATCGTGGCGTCGAAGCGCCGCCGCCGGTGCGTCGTGACCTGGAAGGTCCGCACGAAGGTCAGGGTGGGCCGGCGGTACGAGTCGGTATAGGCGTAGTTCTCGATGGTGAAGGGCACGTCGACGCCGGTCTCCGGGAACAGGACGTGCCGCAGGGTGCCCAGCCGCAACATCGGCGCGGTGACGGCGCACCCCCGCCACACCCGTTCCATCACGCCGTGGCCCACGCACCCCACGTCGGCGCCGCCGTCGACGCCGAAGCGGCGCTGGAGCTGCGGGTGCAGTCGGTCGAAGTCGGCGCCCAGGGCGCGCTGGAACACGGAGGTCACAGCTTCTCCAGCAGGGACGGGGGACGGGCGGCGAGCCGGTCCGGCGGTCGGCGGCGGCAGCGGCGGGCGGCCGGGGTGTGCGGACGGGGCGGCACCGCCAGGGCGAGCACCGTCGCGGCGAGCACCGCGACGGCCCGGCCCGCGGGCCCGACGGCGGGTGGGGTCAGCACGCCGACGGCGGTCACCGCGAGCACGCGCAGCGCGACCTCCCACCCGGCGTTGCCGCGGGCCCGTTCGGGGGGTACGCCGTGCTCCAGCCACAGCCGCAGCCGGTCGAAGGACCAGGCGGTCGCCCAGCCGAAGAGCGGGCGGAAGGCGAGATCGGCGAGGCGACCCAGCTGCCCCCACCGGGTGACGTACGTGTAGCCGGTCAGGAAGCGCACCCCCCGCGGCCCGGGCACGTAGCGCCAGTAGCCCGAGCCGGACGCGATCAGCGAGCGCGGGTCGGCCGAACCGAAGCGCAGGGCCGACGTGCGGGTGCCGTCCGGGCGCGTCCGCTCACCGGCGTGCACGCCGTACCCGTCGATCCGGACGCCGGGCAGCAGCGTGGTCGAGTAGCGGAAGCGTGCCGGCTCGGTGTCCGGCACCGGGTCGATGCGGGTGAAGCGGGCGTCCCAGCGGGGGTGTGCCCCCGGATCCTGCGTCGCCCGCCACACCCGATCCACCGGCGCGTCGATCAGCGTCTCGACATAGATCGTCCGCATCCGGCGCCCCCGTTCTTGAGCGATCGCTCAAAACGACGATAGCGCTGTTTGAGCGATCGCTCAAGACCGGGGGCGGTGGAGAGCCGCCGGCTGCGACGGCGGGGTCTGTCGGGCCGGCGGGGGGGGCGGTGGTGGGGCCTGTCGGGCCAGCGGGCGGCGGCGGATCCTGCGACCTGCCCCAGATCTGAGGCAGCTCGACAGCGTGCCCGATGGGGTGCGGCGACGGCGTGACGGCGAGCTGGCGCCGCCCCGAGCTGGCGCCGTCGTGAGGAGGCCGCCGCGGCGGTGAGGGGGCGGGGGTGGTGGAGCGACCGGCGGCCCGGCGCCGAGGGCGCGGGGCGGGGCGGGGTCAGGCGGGGCCGAGCAGGTCCCAGCGGTTGCCGGCGATGTCGCGGAAGACCGCCACCTGGCCGTACGGCTCGGTGCGAGGCGGCCGGACGAACTCGACGTCCGCGTCCCGCATCCGGCGGTAGGTCGCCTCGAAGTCGTCCACCTGAAGGAAGAAGCCGACCCGGCCGGCGACCTGGTTGCCGATCGCGGCGGCCTGGTCGTCGCCGTCCGCGCGGGCGAGCAGCAACCCGGTCTGCGCGCCCGGCGGGCGGACCACCACCCAGCGCTTCGGCCGGCCGTCGGTGGTCAGCGACGGCTTGTCCTCGACCAGGTCGAAGCCGAGCACCTCGGTGAAGAAGGCGATCGCCGGGTCGTAGTCGGCGACCACGACGGTGACGAGGTCGATCCGCACCCCGGTCACTCGGCGACGGTGACGAGGGTGGCCAGGTGGCGCTCCACCACCGGCAGCACGTCGGCCACGGTGACCGGGCGGCCCAGCTCGGCGGTGAGGGAGGTCACCCCGGCGTCGCGGATGCCGCACGGCACGATCCGGTCGAAGTAGCCCAGGTCGCAGTCGCAGTTGATGGAGAAGCCGTGCAGGGTCACCCCACGGGCCACCCGGATGCCGATCGCGGCGACCTTACGGGCCGGGCCGCGGTCGTCCTCCGGCACCCAGACGCCGCTGCGGCCGTCGATCCGCCCGGCGGCCAGCCCGAACTCGGCGCACACGTCGATCAGCATCTGCTCGGTGCGCCGCACGTACGCGACCACGTCCACCGGGTCGGGCAGCCGCACGATCGGGTAGCCGACCAGCTGCCCCGGGCCGTGCCAGGTGATCTTGCCGCCGCGGTCCACGTCGACGACCGGCGTGCCGTCCGTCGGCCGGTCCCACGGTTCGGTGCGCTTGCCGGCCGTGTAGACGCTCGGGTGCTCCAGCAGCAGGACGGTGTCGCCCTGCTCGCCGGCCACCACCGACTCGTGCAGCCGGCGCTGCTCGTCCCAGGCGGCCTGGTAGTCGAGGAGACCGGCGCGGACGGCCGTGAGGCCGGAGATCATCGTGCTCACACCGTCCAGCGTAATCCCGGACGGGGGCGGCGGCGCTGGTGAGCCGCCTCACCGGGGTGGGGCTGCGTGGTGCGCGGCGCCGGCACCTCGCGGCGGCGCGGGTGCGCTCAGGCGGGCGGCGTCGACGCCGGTGGAGCGGCTGCCCGGGACCGGCGCCGTCGTCGCCGGAGCAGGGCGGCGAGCAGCAGCGGCGGAAGCGCGAGCAGCGCGTAGATCCAGAGCGGCGCGGCGAACGGGGACGGGTGCGGGGCCGGGCCGCCGAACGCCGCCCGCGCCAGGAGGTCGTGCGGTAGCTCGACGCCGCTGGTCCCCTGCGGCGCGGTCAGCAGCACCTGCCGACCGCCGTCGGGCGAGACGACGGCCAGCACGTCCCGGCGGGCTTCGCCGGACCCGTTTGCGGCGTGCTGCCACGACAGCACCGGATCGGCGCCGCGCCAGCCGACCACCTCCGCCGGCCAGCCGTCGAGCGGGACGGGGGCGCCGGTCGGGCGACCGGTGGCGGCGTCCAGATACTCGATCCGCCACGAGCGGGCGGCCAGCTGCGCGTCGTCCCGGCAGTCGGCGGCGCAGCCGTCATGGCCGAGCAGGGCGATCCGGCGGCCGTCCGGGCTCCACGCGGCGCGCCCGGCCAGCACCCGACGGTCACCCAGGTCGACCTGCCAGCGCGGTGCGCCGGCCGAATCTGTGACCACCAGCCGCTCCCGCTGGGCCAACTGGTCGGCCGGCGTCGGTGGGCCGGCCGCCGCGATCAGCGTGCCGTCGGCAGACCAGGCCGCTGCGGTGTACGAGGCGAAGGTGCCGGCCGGGACGATGCGTTCCGCGCCCGTGTACGGGTCGACGACGAGCAGGTCGTCCGGCTTCGACGGGTCGTTGAGCGGCTGGTTGTCCGGGCCGTACGTGATCACCGCGTCGTCGTTGTTACGGGTGCCGAGCAGGCCGCCGGGCGACCACGCCAACGGTCGGACGCCCGGCCGCACGTCGCGGCGCACGTCGCCGCTGGTCACGTCCAGCAGCACGCCGGTGCCTGCGTGGAGGTAGTGCCGGCCGTCGGGGGAGAGCCGGCCCGGGTCCTCGCCGATGTGCAGGGGCAGCAGCCGGTAGCCACCGTCCCGGCCGACCAGCACCCCGGTCGACTCCAGGTAGCGGGTGCGCGCGGTGAAGAAGAGCATCGTGGCCGGCCCGGTCGGCCGCTGCTCGACGGTGGCCTGCCAGAGCCACGGGTCGTACACCTCGGTCGGCACCTGGTCGGCGGGCCCGGCGACGGCCGGTGCGGCGAGCGCCCCCGGTGCGGCGACGGCGGCGACCACGGCGATGGCGCCCATGGCCCTGGTGACGCGGCCCCGGCTCGTCGGCATCGCCTCATTAGACGGCATGCCGCGGCCGGGTGGGGGGCGGCGACGGCGCGGCGCGGCCGGGTGGCGGCGAGGGCGCGGCGCGGCCGGGTGGCGGCGAGGGCGCGGCGCGGCCGGGTGGCGGCGAGGGCGCGGCGCGGCCGGGTGGCGGCGAGGGCGCGGCCGGAGGGGTTTCCGGTCAGGCCGGCGGCACCCGCCAGAGCCAGACGTCGTCCACCCGCTGCGGCTCGCCCAGCAGGGCCGTCGCCGTGCGCCGGACCGCCTCCTCGGCGACGTCGAACTTCGCCCCGTGCACCCGGTCGGGGAGCACCACCGCCTCGACCCGCCAGTAGGCGAGGTCGGCGCGGATCTCGCGGATCGTCCCGTCGGTGATGATCGGTACCAGGCCGGTCTTGCCAGCCTGATCCATCAACGCGCTGAAGGTGCGCGGCACCGGGCCGATCCGGCCCCGCCCGTCCGGGCCGCCGGGTCCGAGGAAGAACCCGGCCGGGATGCGGAACTCGCCCTGCCGGTGCGCGAGGGCGTGCGCCTGCCAGCGCTGGCCGTCCGGGTAGACGTCCACGGTCACCGGCACGGGGGTGAGCACCCCGTTCGAAGAGACGTACTCCCGCCAGGTGCCGGCGGTGATGAACCGCGGGATCGGCTCCCGTTCGTTCGTGAGCAGCGGGGCGGGCAGCAGCGGCAGCAGGGCGACCGCGAAGCCGAGCGACCAGGCCAGCTCGGTCGAGCGGTGCCGGGGCGGGGCGGCCCGGAGCTGGTCGATGGCGTACGCCAGCAGCAGCCCGATCACCGGCGCGACCACCAGGGCCAGCCGGGCGGGCAGCGCGGCGTTCACCACCGGCAGGTGACCGAGCAGGTCGAACGGCATGGGCACGTCGGTGCGGTCGCCGTCGACCTTGGCCACCGGGCCCCAGGAGAGCACGGTGAAGACGACCGCGACGACGCCCAGCGCCCAGAGCGTGGCGCGCCGTCCGGGGTCGGCACGCCGCCACAGCGCCACGAAGCAGACCACGGTGAAGATCAGCAGCGGCAGCCCGAAGAACGAGTTCTCCTCGGTCGGGTTGGGGGCCAGCGAGGTGCCCAGGCCGGCCTCGCCCGCCAGCGAGCGACGCGGGTACGCCCCGAACGCGACGATGTCCTCCGAGTGGATCACCGGGTCGAACCCGGTGCCGTGGAACCGTTGCGGGCCGGCGAAGTGCAGCCACAGCGGGTACGACAGCAGCGCTCCGGCGACCACCGCGGTCACGCCGAGCCCGCGCAGGAAATTGGGCAGGGCGGCCCGCGCCTCGGCTCGCCGGGCCGGGTGCAGCGCCCACACGGCGACGAAGACGCCGAGCGCGAGCGCGGTGAAGAAGAGCCCTTCGGCGGCGATGGAGAACGCGACCGCGACGAGCACGCCGAGCACGATGCCGTCGCGCAGCCAGTGCCCCGGCCGGCGCAGGGCGAACAGCCGCCAGACCAGCAGCGGCACCAGCCAGCCGGCGGTCCAGTTCAGGTGGGCGTTGGCGTGCGACACCATGCCGGGTGAGTACGCGATGAACAGGCCGCCAACCGCGGCGGCGAGCCGGCTGCGCACCAGTTGCCGGGAGAACAGCCAGTACCAGGCGACCGCGGTGGCGGCCAGGTTGAGGGTGAGGATCACCAGGAACGTCACCGGCGGCCCGACCAGGTACGTCAGTGGCGCGAACACCACCGCGTACACGGTGATCGAGGTGTTGACCGCGAGGTTCACCCCGTCCGGGACGTTGATGAGGTGGGTGAAGAACGGGTTCTCCCCGTGCGTGAGCGCGTTCCCGCCGAAGGCCAGCAGCCACTCGAAGAGCGCCTGGTCGCTGGAGTTGACCGTGACCGTCCGGACGTTCGGGTCCCGCCACAGCCCGCTGGTGACCCAGAGGGCCAACGCGAGCGCGGCCAGCACCACGATCAGGTCGGCGCGGCGGTCCCGGACGGCGCGCGGCGGCGAGGCGGGCGCGGGCCCGGTGGCCAGGGACGGGGAGGTCGGCACGCAGCGGACGTTACCAACCGGATCTGGACGTGCCGGTCATACATGCGAGGAGGGGGCCAGTCTTGTCGACGGACGCCGAGCCCGAGCCTCGGGTCGCCGCCGCTCCCGCGACGAACATAGCGGCGTCCGTGAATGTGTGACCGTGGCCCATGTCACATCGTCGACACGCCGACGTAACGTCGCGGCAATTCGCAGGTGACCCAGTTCACAATTCGTCCCCGGGAGGCCGCCGTGCGCCGCTCCTCGTCCCTGCTCACCCGGCTGACCGGTGTGGTCGCCGGAATGCTCCTCGCCGCCGCCGGCGCGCTCACCCTCGCCGCGCCCGCCCAGGCCGCCAGCCTGACCCAGGTCAGCAGCTTCGGCTCCAACCCGGGCAACCTCGCCATGTACGCCTACCGGCCGGACAACCTGCCGGCCAACTCGCCGGCCGTGGTGCTGCTGCACGGCTGCACCCAGAACGCCTCCGGCTACTTCGCCAACTCCGGCTGGCAGAAGTACGCCGACCAGTGGAAGTTCGCGCTCATCGTGGCGGAGCAGAAGTCCGGCAACAACGCCAACGCCTGCTTCAACTGGTTCGAGACCGGCGACACCGCGCGGGGCCAGGGCGAGGCGCTGTCGATCAAGCAGATGGTCGACCACGCCAAGGCGAACTTCGGCGTGGACGGCAACCGCGTCTTCGTCAGCGGGCTCTCCGCCGGGGCGGCGATGAGTTCCGTCATGCTCGCCACCTACCCGGACGTCTTCGCCGCCGGGTCGATCATCGCGGGCATCCCGTACCGCTGCGCCACCAGCATGGTCAACGCGTTCAGCTGCATGAGCCCCGGCACCGACAAGACCCCGGCCGCCTGGGGCGACCTGGTCCGCGGCGCGTACTCCGGCTACACCGGGCGGCGGCCGCGGGTGGCCATCTGGCACGGCACCTCGGACTACACCGTCGCGCCGCTCAACGCCACCGAGTCGCGGGACCAGTGGACCAACGTCCGTGGCGTCTCCCAGACCCCGACCAGCACGTCGTCGCTGCCCGGCGGCACCAGCCTGGAGGTCTACGGCAACGACGACGTGCGGGTGTACCGCGTCTCCGGGATGGGGCACGGCACCCCGGTCGACCCGGGCAGCGGCGCCGAGCAGTGCGGCACCGCCGGCGCGTACTTCCTGGACACCATCTGCTCGACGTACCGCGACGCGGTCTTCTTCGGACTGGGCGGCGGCGGCACCAACCCGACCCCGACCCCGACGGCCACCCCCACCCCGACCCCGACGCCGACGGTGCCGCCGACCTGCGTGACCGCCAGCAACTACGCCCACGTCAGCGCGGGCCGGGCGTACCAGTCCGGCGGCTACGCCTACGCGAACGGCTCGAACCAGCGGATGGGCCTCTACAACACCTTCTACACCACCGCCCTGAAGCAGACCGGCCCCAACTACTGGGTCATCGGCTGCTGACCCCCGCCGAGCCCCGCCGACCCCCGCTGACCCACCGGCTCCGCGCCCCGACCGCGTTGATCATGAAGTTGTTGCCCCCGACACGCCGGTGCCGGCGGCAATAACTTCATGATCAACCGGGGAGGAGTCGGGGAGAGGGGAGGGGGAGGCGGTCAGTCCGTCAGGGCGGCGTTCAGGGCGCTGGGGAGGTCCGGGTGGTGGTACTGGTAGCCGGCGCGGGTCAGGACGCCGGGTAGGACCCGGGAACTGGACAGCGCCTCGTGGGAGAAGCCGCCCAGCACGATCTTCAGCGCCAGCGCCGGGATCGGCATGAACGCGGGCCGGTGCAGCTGCCGGGCCAACTCCCGGGTGAACTCGGCGTTGGTCGCCGGGGCCGGCCCGACCATGTTGACCGGGCCGGCCACGTCGTCCCACTCCAGCAGGAACGCCGTCGCGGCCAGGAAGTCGGCCATCGACATCCACGGCCACCACTGCCGACCGCCGCCCAGCTTTCCCGAGATGCCCAGCCGCATCGGCAGCAGCTGCGGCTTGAGCATTCCCCCGTCGCGGTGCAGCGGCAGGCCGGTGCGCAGCCGCACCACCCGCACGTCGGCGTCCTCGGCCGGCCGGGTGGCCGCCTCCCACACCCGACACACGTCGGCCAGGAAACCCTCCCCGGCCGGCGCGTCCTCCTCGACCGCCCGGTCGCCGGTGTCGCCGTACCAGCCGACGGCCGACGAGTTGATCAGCACCGCCGGCCGGTCCGCCGCCGGCAGGCCGGCGATCGTGATGGCCAGCGTGGTGGTGCTGTCCACCCGGCTCGACCGGAGGAGCTTCCGGTACTCGTCGGTCCACCGCCGGTCGCCCACGCCCGCACCGGCCAGGTTGACCACCGCGTCGGCCTGCGCCACCACCGCCGGGTCGAGCTGCGCGGCGGCCGGGTTCCACTGTCGCTCGTCGGCGCTGCGCGGCGTGCGCCGCACCAGCCGGGTGACCTCGTGCCCGTCGGCCATGAACCGCTCCACCAGCCGGGTGCCGAGGAAGCCGGACGCGCCGGCCATCAGGATCCGCATGCTCATATCTTCGGGTACGAACGCCGACCCGGCCGCGTTGAAGCCGGTTGTCCTTCTCTCACCTCGCCGGCGTCGGCCGCAGGTCGGCCAGCAGGCGCTCGACTTCGGCGAACGCGTCGGCCGTGAGCGGCCCGCGCGCGAGGGTGGCGAAGTTCTCCCGCGCCTGCGCCACCGTCCGGGCGCCGGGGATCGGCACGGTCCGCGGGCTGCGGGCCAGCAGCCAGCCCAGCGCGCCCTGCGCGAGGGTACGGCCGTCGGCCGTGAGCGCCGCGCGGATCTGCTCGACCCGGGCCGACCACTGCGGTGTCGGCCGGCCGTCGGTGAACCAGACCAGCCAGTCCGGCGCCATCCCGCGTACGTCGTCGCGGCCGACCGCCCGCTTCGCGCCGGTGAGCAGGCCCATCGCGAGCGGACCACGGTTGAGGCTGGCCAGGTCGTACGTGTCGCAGACCGCCAGCATCGCGGCGTTGTCCAGCAGCACGGACTGGTCGTGCTGGATCGAGGTGCAGTGCGCGCCGGACGCCGCGAACGCCTCCGCCGAGTCGGGGTGGTCGGTGCTCCAGCCGTACGCCCGGATCCTGCCCTGGGCGACCAGATCCTCCAGTGTGCCGACCAGGTCGAGCGCCTCGGGCACCGGCAGGTCGTTGATGTGCAGCTGGTAGAGGTCGACGTGGTCGGTGCCGAGCCGGCGCAGCGACTCCTCCAGGCTCCGCACCGCGTACGCCGGGGTGGCGTCGGTGCCGGTCCACCGTCGGGTGGCCTCGTCGGCGCGGTTGCCGAACTTGGTGGCGATCACCGCGCGGTCGCGGCGGCCGGCGAGCGCCCGGCCGAGGACCCGCTCGCTGTGCCCGGCGCCGTAGTTGCTGGCCGTGTCGAAGAGGGTCACGCCGGCGTCGAGGGCGGCGTGGATGGTGCGGACCGACTCGTCGTCGTCGACCTCGCCCCAGCCGAACGGCTGCCCGCCGTCACCCCACAGTGGCCCGCCAATGGCCCAGCAACCCATGCCGATCGCGCTGACCTCGATGCCGCTGCGGCCCAGTTTCCGTGTTGTCGTCATGCGTACAGCCTTCAACCTGGAGCGCGCTCCAGGTCAAGCCCTATGATGCGGACATGTACGCGCCCTCGGAGGCGGCCCGCCGCAGCGGCTTCAGCCTCGACACCCTCCGGTACTACGAGAAGATCGGCCTGCTCAGCGACGTGGGCCGCACGTCCGGCGGCCGGCGCGTCTTCACCGACGACGACCTGGGCTGGCTGGTGCTGTTCCGCTGCCTGCGCGACACCGGCATGCCGATCGCGCAGATGTGCCGCTACGCCGAGCTGGCCCGAGAAGGTGAGCACACCGTCAGCGAGCGAAAGGCGTTGCTGGAGCGGCACGCCGCACAGGTGGAGGAGCAGATGCGCCTGCTCCAACGCCAGTACGACCACCTGCGCGGGAAGATCCGCTACTACGAGGGGCTGTCCGACCAGGACTGAGCGGCTGAGCCGGCGTCGCTCAGTCCGCCGATCAGGCGACGGCGTCCGCCGCGTGCCCGGCGTCCGCCGAGTCGGCGGCGGTCGGCCGGACCGTGATGACGATCGGCTTCGCGCCCAGGCACTCCGGGGCGAAGTGCGCGACGATGTAGTCCCAGGTCGCCTTCGCCTCGCCGTAAGTGAACGTCGGCTCGCCCTGCAGGTAGATGTTCAGCACCCCGCGAGGGATCGACCAGCCGCGCCACCAGCTGTTGGTTTTCGGGGAGTACATGATGCGGTCCACGCCGTCGGTGTGGCAGAGCCCGAAGTAGTGGCCCAGCTCGTGGATCGGCACGTACTTCCAGATGTCGTCGGGAAGGTTGTCGACGAAGGTGGCGCCGGAGGCGTTGTCGGCGCTCAGCCCGCACCGGGTGCCGTGCAGGTTGCTCGCCAGCCCGCGAAGCGTGTTCGTGTAGCGGAACACCCCGACGACGACCGGGTGGCAGAGGTCGGCGGTGGCACCCGCCGAGTCGACGGTCTTGTCACGCCGGCCGAACACGTCGATCAGGAACCGGGTCTGGGCGGCGCTGGATCCGGTGTGCACGATGTGGCCCGCCGCGGTGACCTCGCGCCGATCCTGGTCGAAGTCCAGCATCAGCGCCAGCTCGCGGCCCTTCTCGCTGGCGATGGAGAGCTTCGTGTCCAGCGCGCCGTCGCGCATCGGCAGCACGATGAACGGCGGGCCCTCGGCGCCCCGGGAGGTGAGGTAGGTGTCCAGCTCCTCGGCGGAGATCGGGTTGTCGAACTCGCCGCCGCCGCCACCGCCGCCCAGCACCGGCCCCTTCTTCACCGTCTTGTAGCGCTTGCGGTTCCAGAAACCCTCGTCGAACTCGAAACCGCAGAGCGCCCGCAGGTTGATCGCGCCCTGTTCGTGCAGCACGACCAGGTGGGGTACGCCCGGCTCGCGCGGCGACGGCGTCTCCGAGTCGAGCACCGTCCGGTACGCCGTCCCGTGCAGGCGCAGCCCGAACGCGCCGTGGTCCAGCCGGATCGCCTCCTTGATCTGGGCCAGCGCGTCGCCGGAGTACTTCGCCTCCAGCAGGCCGCGCACGTAGCGGCGCAGCCGCTCCTTGTTGATTTCCTCGATGATGTAGTCGATCGTGTCGCCCAGGAGCACGATGCGGCCCAGCCGGATGGCCCCGAGGACGGCGCCGATCCCGATCCGGAGCAGGCCGTCGAGGATCCGCCGCCAGTCCAGCGTGACGATGCCGACGACGACGTCCCAGAGTCCGGCCACGATGTCGACGATCGCCTCGACGACGACCCCGACCAGCTTGCAGACCGTGCGGGTCACCCACTTGCCGACGATGACGACCACCCACCGGATGACCTTCACGAAGTACGTGACGAACCAGCAGACCCAGCCGCGCGGGTCGTACCAGGGGTAGTCCTTGCACTTCTTCTCCTGCCGTTCCTCCCACTCCTCGACAGGCTTGGAGACCTCCTCCTCGATCCATTCGGTGATTTCGGTGCAGACGAGTGCCATGAGAGATCCCCCCTTCGAGTCAGGAGGCTGGATGCAGGGAGCGCAGTCGCGCGAGCAGGCGCCATCGGCTCCAGGCCAGGCCGAGGAGCTTGGCGGTTACCGCCGTGAGGAGGCAGCCGGCCGCCGCCACGGCGACGGCCCGGCTGCCACTCGGACCGATCAGGACGGCGGCGGCCCCGGCGGCGACGAACGCCACCGCCGCCCAGGTGCAGCCGCAGTCGTTGAACAGCCGCCGGATCGCCCTGGCCGCGCGGTCACGCTCGGTGTCATCGAGCCCGGGCATCATGACGGTGACCCGGTCGAGATGGGGGCGCTGCAGCCACGAGACCAGCGCCTCAGCCCGATCGAGATCGGCTCGGTCGGCGATCTCGATGTTCACGGTGCGTCACCTTTCCACGACACCTCCAATGTGGGCGTGGCGTGCGGTGGCGTCAAGGAACCGATCGGCTGTGTCGGGAATGCGTTAGCGGTTGCCGCGGAGGCTCGCGGCTGAGGAGTGCTGCCGCCGTCGGGGGCGCGGTGCTGCCTCCGGGCGTCGAGGGCCGGCGATCAACCCGAGCGGTGCTGGGCTGGCACTCGGCGAAGAGCCGGCGATCGCCCTGCCGCACCGGGCCTCAACCGGTGGTGGTGAGATCCGTGGTGGCGGCCAACTCGGTCACCGCGTCCAGGACCCGGCGCAGCGTGGGCGAGCTGTTGTCGGGCAGCCAGACCATCTCGGTCGCGGTGAACTCCCCGGTCAGCGGGACGAACACCACACCGGTACGGCGGAGGTTGTGTGCCGACCAGCCGAGTCGGGTGATCCCGACGCCGGCCGCGACGAGGCCGAGCAGCCCCTGCACGCTGGTGTCCCGGGCGACGATCTCGGGGATGAATCCGGCGGCGTGGAACTTCTCGTCGAACACCCGGTGCCAGGGTTCCCAGGAGCTGCGCGGCGTCATCACCCAACGTTCGTCGGCGAGCTCGGGCAGGGTCAGTTCGTCGCGCCCGGCGAGTGGGTGTTCCTCGGGCAGGACGATGCACACCTGTTCGGTGGCGAGCGTCCGGGCGGCCAGGCCGGGGACCTGTGGTGGGCGGGTGAACGCGAGATCGTAACGGCCGTTGAACAGGCCCTCGACCAGCGGCCCGATGGCCGTCTCCTCGGTGGCCAGCTCCAGGCCGGGAAGCTGTTCCCGGACCACCCGGACCACCGGCGGCAGCAGATGGTTCGCGGTGGTGGACAGGAAGGCGAGGCGGAGCCGGCCGATCTCGCCGCGTACGGCCCGGCGGACCACGGCGACGGCTTCGTCGGCGCGGTCGAGCACCGCCCGCGCCTCGGGCAGGAACAGCGCCCCGGTGTCGGTCAGTCTGGTGCCCCGGCTGTCCCGGTCGAACAGTTTCGCGCCGAGGATCCGTTCCAGCGCGTTGATCTGCTGCGAGAGTGACTGCTGCGCGATCATCAACCGGGTGGCGGCCCGGGTGAAGCTGGACTCCTCGGCGACGGCGACGAAGTACCTGAGCTGCCGAAGATCAGGGGTCACAGGCCGAGCCTACCGCCGTGCCAGGCAGCCAGTGTTGGTCGTGCCCAACCGTCCGCAGCAGCATCGTTGCTGTTCACGACCACACGTGGCAGGAGCGAGAAGATGCAGGACAACACGCAGGGCCGGGTCTGGTTGATCACCGGTTGTTCCTCCGGCTTCGGCCGGGAACTCGCGCTGGCGGCGGTGGCCGCCGGCGATCGGGTGATGGCCACCGCCCGTCGGCCGGAGACCCTGGCGGACCTGGCGGAGCAGGGCCGGGGCCGGGTGGCCACGGTGGCGCTGGACGTCACCGACCGGGCTTCGATCGACGCCGCGGTGCAGGCCACGCTGGCGCTGCACGGCCGGATCGACGTCCTGGTCAACAACGCCGGTTCGCTGGTCCTCGGTGCGATTGAGGAGGTCAGCATGGCGGAGCTGCGCCAGCAGATGGAGGTGGTCTTCTTCGGTGCGGCCGAGGTTACCAAGGCGGTCGTACCGCTGATGCGCGAGCAGGGCAGCGGGACCATCGTGCAGATGAGTTCACTGGGCGGGCAGAAGACGTACCCCGGATTCGGGGCGTACCACGCCGCGAAGTGGGCGTTCGAGGGGCTGTCCGAGACGCTGGCCTCCGAGTTGGCTCCGCTGGGGGTACGGGTGTTGATCGTGGAACCGGGCGCGTTCCGGACCGAGTTCAACTCCAACAAGTACGTCACCGGGGCGATGGCGGCCTACCGGGACACGGCCGGGGCGACCCGGAGGTACACCGACGAGTTGCTGGGCGCGGAGCCGAACGACCCGGTGAAGGGCGCGGCGGCCATCCTGAAGGTGCTGGACAGCGACCGACCGCCGCTGCGGCTCCTGCTCGGCGGTGACGCGGTGGACGGGCTGCGCGAGCACCACGCGGCGCTGCTGGCCGAGGTCGCCCGGTGGGAAGAGATCAGCAGGTCGACCGCGGTCGCCTGACCGTTGTGCGCGTGCCTGTCGAGGCCCGTCGACAGGCACGCGGTCGCGGCCGCGGAGACCCCGCGACGTGCCTGGCCGGCCGGTGGGCCGTCACGCCGCGGCCGTCAGGCGGGGCAGGAACGTGCCCAGGGAATCGAGGGCGTCCCTCCGGACGACGTAGCGGGTGACGCCCCAGCGGCGGCGGTGCGCGGCGACCGCCGCGACGATCTCGTCCTCCGTGCCGATCAGCACGAACGGGGTGGCGAGCAGTTCCGCGACGGTCAGGCCGGTGTCCTCGGCCGTCTCCGCGGCCGCGGCCTCGGCGTCGTCGGTCACCACGACCTTCTGCACCAGCGCCTCCAGCTCCGGCGGTGCGTCGCGGCCCTCGGCGCCGGCCGCGACCTCGGCGAGCTGCGCCTCGATGTCCGCCGCCCGCCAGCGCACCTCGTGGGCGTAACCGTCGGGCAGGGTACGGCCCAGGCCGGCCAGTCCGACGACGTCCGCGTACGCCCCGGCCCAGCGCAGCAGCCGCGAGTTCGCGGTGCCGACGGTGAGCGGGATCCGCCGCTGCACCGGACGGGGCTTCTCCAGCCGGGCGCCGTGGACGACCAGGTCCGAGGTGTCGACGGTGACCTCCTCGCCGTCGAGCAGCGCCCGGGTCGCCTGGGCGACGGCGATGCAGCGGCGTACCCGGCCCGCCACGTCCGGCCGTTCCCGACCGACGGCCCGCCACTCGGCCGGGGTGTGGCCGGCGCCGATGCCGAGCCGGGCCCGCCCGTTCGAGACCAGGTCGAGGGTGGCCACGTCGGCGGCGAGCAGCATCGGCTCCCGGACGCCGGCGTTCGAGACGTACGAGCCGAGGCCGATGGTGCTGGTCACCGCCGCGGCGGCGGCCAGGGCCACGAACGGGCTGGTGACCACCCCGGGGTGGTCGGCGGTGAACAGGGCGTCGAAGCCGACGGACTCGGCACGGCGGGCCAGCGCGGCCCAGCCGGCGGCGTCGGCCGGGCTGGCCTGGAGGCTGAAGGTGACCATGCGGCCCAGCCTGCCGGGCTTCGGCGCACGCGGCCACCAGGTCTGGGCCGATTCTGCTACCGGCAGACCGGGCGGCAGCGCCGCGAGTCGGCGGTGGCAGCGCGGTGGTGGGGCGGCAGCGCCGCGAGTCCGCGGTGGCGGAGCGGCGGTGGCGGCGCGAGTCGGCCGCGGCGGGAGTCGGTGGCGGTGCGGCGGCGGCGTTCAGGCGGGCGGGGTGCCGCCGCCGTGCCCGGGACCGTCCTTCTCCTCGGGCTCGTGCCAGGCGGCGCGGAAGGCCACCTCGTGTGCCTCGTGAGTCGTCTTCTCCTGGAAGACCGCGGTGCGCAGGGCCCCCCGCGAGTCGGCCATCACCACCACCTCGACGGCCACCAGGCCGACGCAGATGAGGGTCAGCAGGCCGAGGGCGGCGAGAGCGGGCAGCAGGACGCCCGCCGGGATGGCCGCGCCGAGCACCGCCACGACGCCCACCCGGCTCCACGACAGCGTCCGCAGGGTGCGCAGCTGGAACAGCATGGTGCCGCAGAAGTAGCAGATCACCCCGCCGAACAGCAGTGGCACGCCGGGGCCGTGGGTGGGTTCGAGCAGGCTGACGTGCGGGTCGGCGATCTGGCGGACCATCTCCTCGGCGCCGAGGGCGAAGACGATGATCCCGGCGATCATGACCAGGTAGACATAGGCGTAGGCGTCTCGGGCCATGGCCACCCGGGGGCGGCCCAGCGCCGCGTGCTGCGCGATACGGGCGGCCGGGCCGACCACGTCGTAGTGCGCCCACCAGAGCGCCGCCGTGAAGACGATCCCGCACACCGCCGCGGCGACCGCCGGCCAGGTGACCGGCTGGCCGAGCAGGTTGCCACCGACACCGACCGAGATGATCGATTCGCCGAGCGCGATGATGAGGATCAGGTCGTACCGCTCCGTCCAGTGCTCGGCCGACGTGATCGTCCAGCCCCAGGCGCCGGCGACCAGGCCGCTGCCGTACTGGAGCACCACGACGCTCAGCCAGAGCAGGTCGCGCACCAGCATCGCCCGGCCCAGGTCCTCGATCTGGGGCGGGACCAGCGCGGCGGCGAGCAGCAGGGCGGTGCTGAGGACGACCTCGGGGGAGTACCTCAACAGCAGGCGGCGCTCGCCCGGCTTCTCCTGCGCGACGTGCCAGTAGAGCAGCAGGTGCACGCCGCGGATCACCAGGTAGCTGACCGCCACCACCATCGGCCCGGCGGCGTTCTGACGGGGATCGGCGAACGCCTGGGGCAGCGAGAGCGCGAAGCAGAACAGCGCCGCCATCCCGATCACCATCAGCACCGGGACGAAGCCCTCGCCGAGCCGGACGCGGGCGGCGACCACGCTGTGCACCACCCAGCACCACCAGAGCACGGCGAGCACGAGCAGGGCGTGCAGCAGGCTGGCGCCGGTGATGTTCATCGCGGTCGCGCGGGTGATGATGAAGAACGAGAAGACGAAGACCAGGTCGAAGAAGACCTCGAACTTGTCGACCCGGGCCCCCGGCGCGATCGCCACGGCCGGTCCCAGCCGGTCGCGCCACCGGTGACTCCCCATTGATCGAGTCTGTCAGCGGGTCGGGGGGCGCCGGGCCGGAATCCGCCCAGCTCAGGTGCGGCGGGGCGGGACCCGGCCGACGCAGGTGTCGCCGGTTCGGAAGCCCGGTCAGGCGCCCGGCCAGGCGGTCGGGGCCTGGACGTCGCCCGGCTACGACGCGCTGTTGCGCTGGCCGGGCGTCGACCTGGACGCCTTCTGGTCTCGTCCTGCGACGCGGGGCGAGCCCGGACGGGGAGTCGGGTCAGCCTCCGGCGCGGAAGCGCAGGCCGTCCATCAACAGGTCGAGCAGCCGGCCGGCCTGGTCCCGCTGGGCCGGCTCGCCGGCCGCGAGCGAAACCCCGCTCAGGCTGGCCAGCACGTCGGCGGCCGCCACGTCGCCGCGGACGGTTCCCGCCTGGGCGGCCGCCTCGAGCAGCAGACCGAGCGCGCCGAGCAGCAGGTCCCGGCTCTGCGCGTACGGGTTGCTACCGGCGGCGATGACGAGGCGCAGCGCGTCGGCCATGCCGCGCTTGGTGGCGAGGTAGTCGACGAACCGGTCCATCCAGGTCCGGATCGCCTCGTCCGGCGGCAGCTCCTCGAGCAGGTCGGGCGCCGCGTCGCAGAGCTTGGCCAACTCGTTGCGGTAGGCCGCCTCGACCAGCGCCTCCCGGGTGGGGAAGTGGCGGTAGAGGGTGCCGATGCCGACCCCGGCGTCCCGGGCCACGGACTCCAGCGTTACGTCCGGCCCGCGCTGGGAAAACGCGCGTACCGCGGCGTCCAGCAGCCGCTGGCGGTTGCGCTGGGCGTCCGCGCGCAGTGGGCGGGGGCCGGTGTCCGGCACGTCGCCTCCTCTTCCCGGCAGGGTCGGCCAGTGGCCGGTTGGCAAACGGAGGAACCTCCGGTTAGGCTCGACCGTAACGGAGGATCCTCCGCTTCTCATCGTAGCGGCCGGGCGCCCCTGCCCGTCGCCACCGACAAGGATGGATCATGACGAGCACACGCGTGAACACACCCTTCTCCCGCGACACCACGGCCCGGGAGGTGGTACGCGGCGTCGACCTCGCCGGCCGCCGGGCGGTCGTCACCGGCGGCGCCTCCGGCATCGGCGTGGAGACCGCCCGGGCGCTCGCCGAGGCCGGCGCCGACGTCACCCTCGCCGTCCGCAACCCGGACGCGGGCCAGGAGGCCGCGGCCGACATCACCGCCACCACCGGCAACGACCGGATCCTGGTCGCCGCGCTGGACCTGGCCGACCAGGCCTCCGTGGGCACGTTCGTGGCGAACTGGGACGGCCCGCTGCACATCCTGGTCAACAACGCCGGCATCATGGCCTCGCCCGAGATGCGCACCCCGCAGGGCTGGGAGATGCAGTTCGCCACCAACCACCTGGGCCACTTCGCGCTGACCACCGGGCTGCACCGGGCCCTGGCTGCGGCCGGTGGCGCCCGGGTCGTCTCGGTCAGCTCGGCCGCGCACCTGCGCTCGCCCGTGGTCTTCGACGACATCCACTTCGCCGAGCGGGAGTACGAGCCGTGGTCGGCGTACGGGCAGTCGAAGACCGCCAACGTGCTCTTCGCCGTGGAGGCGACCCGGCGCTGGGCCGACGACGGCATCCTCACCAACTCGCTGATGCCGGGCGCGATCCGGACCAACCTCCAGCGCTACATCAGCGAGGAGGAGCTGGACCGGATGCGGTCGCAGAGCGGCGGCGGGGCCGGTTACTGGAAGACCACCGAGCAGGGCGCCGCGACCTCGGTGCTGCTCGCCGCGTCGCCACTGCTGGAGGGCGTCGGCGGGCGCTACTTCGAGGACTGCCAGGAGGCCGGGCCCAACCAGCCGGGCACCCGCACCGGCTACGCGCCGTACGCGCTGGACCCGGAGGCTGCCGAGCGGCTCTGGCGGGTCTCCGAGGACATGCTCCGGGCCTGACCGCCGGACCGGCGAACGGGGGCGGGAGACACGACGAAGGGGCGCCCCGGGTGACCGGGGCGCCCCTTCGTCGTTGCTTGTCGGATCAGGCCAGGCCCAGCTCCGCCTCGAAGTTGCCGGCCTCCAGCCGCTCCTTGACCGCGACCAGGAAGCGGGCCGCGTCGGCGCCGTCGATCAGCCGGTGGTCGTAGGAGAGCGCCAGGTACACCATCGACCGGACGGCGACCACCTCGCCCAGCTCCGGGTCGTTGACCACGACCGGGCGCTTCACCACGGCACCCGTGCCGAGCATCGCCGACTGCGGCGACGGCACGATCGGGGTGTCGAAGAGGGCCCCCCGGCTGCCGGTGTTGGTCAGCGTGAAGGTCGCCCCGGCGATCTCGTCCGGGCTGATCTTGTTGGTCCGGGTGCGCTCGGCCAGGTCGGCGATCCGCTTGGCGATGCCGCCCAGGTTCAGGTCACCCGCGTTGTGGATCACCGGCACCAGCAGCCCGCGCTCGGTGTCGACGGCGATGCCCAGGTGCTCCGCGTCCGGGTAGGTGATCGTCCCGGCGGCCAGGTCCATCCGCGCGTTGACGATCGGGTAGGTCTGGAGCGCCTCGATCGCCGCGAGGGCGAAGAACGGCAGGAACGAGAGCTTCACGCCGTGCCGCTGCTGGAAGGCGTCCTTCGCCTGCGCCCGCAGCTTGGCGACCTTGGTGACGTCCACCTCGATCACCGTGGTGAGCTGCGCCATCTCGTGCAGCGACTCCTGCATCCGCTTGGCGATGGCCGCGCGGATCCGGGTCAGCTTCTCGGTGCTGCCCCGCTTCGCGCTCGGCTGCGGCTTGGCGGCGGCCGGCTTGCTCGGCGCGGCGGCGGCGGGCTGCGCCGCCGGGGCCGGGGCGGCCTTGGCCGCCTTCGCCTTCTCCGCCGCCTCCAGCACGTCCTGCTTGCGGATCCGACCACCCACGCCGGTGCCGTTGACCGAGGAGAGGTCGACGCCGTGCTCGCTGGCCAGCTTGCGGACCAGCGGGGTCACGTAGCCGGCCGCCTCCTCCCCGCCACCCTGCACGGGAGCCGACGGGCGCTGCGGGGTCGGGGCCGGCGCCGGCGGCACCGCCCGCTGCTCCGCCTGCACCGGCTGCGCCGAGGTCTCCGCCTCGGGGGCCGGCTCGTTGTAGGAGGCGCCCGGGGTGGGCTCGGCCACCGGGGCCGGCTTCGCCTCGGGCTGCGGCGCGGGGGCCGGCTTCGCCTCGGGCTGCGGCGCGGGGGCCGGCTTCGCCTCGGGCTGCGGCGCGGGAGCCGGCTTCACCTCGGCCGGGGCCGCGCCGGCGGCGCCGATCACGGCCAGTTCGGCGCCGACCTCGGCGGTCTCGTCCTCGGCGACCTTGATCTCCAGGACGGTGCCGGCGACCGGCGACGGGATCTCGGTGTCGACCTTGTCGGTGGACACCTCGAGCAGCGGCTCGTCCACCTCGATGGTGTCGCCGACCTGCTTCAGCCACCGGGTGACCGTGCCCTCGGTGACGCTCTCGCCCAGCGCCGGCATGGTGACCGGGGTGCCCGCGCCGGACGGCGCCGGCGCGGCCTGGGCCGCCGGAGCAGGAGCGGCCGGCCGCTCCTGCTCCGGCTCGGGACCGGTGCCCTCGGCGGCAGCCGTCGGCTGCGGCGCCGGGGCGGCGACCGGCTGCTCGGCCGGGGCCTGCTGCTGCGGCGCGGCGCCGCCGGCCTGCTCGCCCTCACCGGAGATCACGGCCAGCTCGCTGCCGACCTCCGCGGTCTCGTCCTCGCCCACCACGATCCGGGTCAGCACGCCCGCCGCGGGCGACGGGATCTCGGTGTCGACCTTGTCGGTCGACACCTCGAGCAGGGGCTCGTCGACCTCGACGGTCTCGCCCTCCTGCTTGAGCCAGCGCGTGACGGTGCCCTCGGTGACGCTCTCGCCGAGCCGGGGCATGGTGACCGATACCGGCATCTTCTAAGACTCCTTCATTCCCCTGGTGCGATCTCGCCCGTCTGCCGCCGGACGCCGCGGAATCAGTTCTCGATCAGGCGTGCGCGTGCAGCGGCTTGCCGGCGAGGGCCAGGTGCGCCTCACCCAGGGCCTCGTTCTGCGTCGGGTGGGCGTGCACGAGCTGCGCCACCTCGGCCGGGTAGGCCTCCCAGTTGTAGATGAGCTGCGCCTCACCGATCAGCTCACCGACCCGGGCGCCGACCATGTGCACGCCGACCACCGGGCCGTCCTCCACCCGGACCAGCTTCACGAAGCCGGCCGTCTTGAGGATCTGGCTCTTGCCGTTGCCGCCCAGGTTGTAGTTGTAGGTCTTGACCTTGTCCGCGCCGTACTGCTCCTTGGCCTTCGCCTCGGTCAGGCCGACCGACGCCAGCTCCGGGTCGCAGTAGGTGACCCGCGGGATGCCCGCCTCGTCGATCACGGCCGGGTTCAGGCCGGCGATCTCCTCGGCGACGAAGATGCCCTGCTGGAAACCGCGGTGCGCGAGCTGGAGGCCCGGCACGATGTCGCCGACCGCGAACACGTTCGGCACGTTGGTGCGCAGCCGCTCGTCGGTCAGGACGTAGCCACGGTCCATCTTCACGCCCTGCTCCTCGTAGCCGAGGTTGGCCGTGGTCGGGCCCCGGCCGACCGCCACCAGGAGCAGTTCGGCCTCGACGGTCTCGCCGCCGGCGATGGTCACCTTCACGCCGCTGTCGGTCTTCTCGACCTTCTCGAACGGCTTGCCGACCTTGAAGTTGATCTTCCGCTTCCGGAACGCCCGCTCCAGCGCCTTCGAGGACTCCTCGTCCTCGGCGGCGACCAGCCGGGGCAGCGCCTCGATGATCGTCACGTCCACGCCGAAGGACTTCCACACGCTGGCGAACTCGACGCCGATCACACCGCCGCCCAGCACGATCGCCGAGGACGGGACGCGGTCCATCACCAGCGCGTGGTCGCTGGTGACGATCCGCTCGCCGTCGATCTCCAGGCCGGGCAGGCTCTTCGCGTACGAGCCGGAGGCCAGCACGACGTTGCGGCCGGTGTAGCGCCGGCCGTCCACCTCGACGGTGTTCGGGGCGACCAGCTTGCCGTGCCCCTCGATGATGGTGATCGCCTTGTTGCTCTTGAGCATCCCCTGGAGGCCCTTGTAGAGCCGGGCGATCACGCCGTCCTTGTACGAGTTGACGCCGGCCATGTCGATGCCGACCAGCTCGGCCTTGATGCCGAACTGCTCCGACTCGCGGGTCTGATCGGCGATCTCCGCCGCGTGCAGCAGGGCCTTGGTCGGGATGCACCCGTTGTGCAGGCAGGTGCCGCCGAGCTTGCCCTTCTCGACGAGGGCGACGGAGAGGTCCAGTTGGGCGGCGCGCAGCGCGGTCGCGTAGCCGCCGCTCCCACCTCCGAGGATCACGATGTCGAAGGTTGTGTC
Organism: Micromonospora sp. WMMD812; assembly: GCF_027497215.1. Classification (NCBI taxonomy): domain Bacteria; kingdom Bacillati; phylum Actinomycetota; class Actinomycetes; order Micromonosporales; family Micromonosporaceae; genus Micromonospora; species Micromonospora sp. WMMD812. Next base: position 6,329,627 of record NZ_CP114904.1, read on the forward strand.
GTTCGGCTCGCTCACGTCCAACTCCCAGGTCGCGTCGCTGCATCGGGGGCCCAGCGGGGAAACGGGGCACTCCCCACCTCGGTCATCTTGTCACCACCGGACGCAGGGCGCGTACCGAGGTGCCCAACGACACGTCCGCGACACGTACTCTTGGCACCGTTGTCGATGACGGATTGTGGGGGAGAGGTCCGTGGGGTTGTTCCGGCGGCGCAAACAGGCGCGGGTGGTGAGCCACGACCGGGCGGCTGACCGTGCCGATCTGGAGCATCTTGAGAACTTCGTCCGGACCCGGCGCGGGGTGGAGGTCTACATCGAGCCCCGGACCACCGTCACCGAGACGACCGTGATGCTCATCGCCGACGACGGCGAGTGGACCCGCCGGCGGATCGACGGGCCGGACGGCGCGCGACGGTTCGCGCACCGGATGGCGATCCCGGTCTACGACGTGCGCCTGATGGGCTACCCGAAGCGGATGCGTGACTTCAACGAGCGCCGCAAGCGTCGCCCCGACCTCTACTGACCCTGCCGCGGCGCCCGTGCCGTGCCGCGCGCCCGGAAGGGCGTACTCGCGAAAAGAGTGGCCGACCCGCGCGGGTCGGCCACTCTTTTCGCGAACGTGCGCTGATCCGCGCGGCAGTCAGCCGTTGGCGGCCACGTCGTCGATCAGGTGCAGCAGGGTGCGGACCGGGACGCCGGTGCCGCCCTTGGCCCAGTAGCCGGTCGGCTCGCCGGAGTGGTAGCCCGGGCCGGCGATGTCGATGTGCGCCCAGGCCACGTCCTCGGTGACGAACTCACGCAGGAACACGCCGCCCTGCAGCATGTGCCCGGCCCGGTCCATCCCGGCGTTGACCTGCGAGATGTCGGCGACGTCGGAGTCCATGCCCTTGCGCACGTCGTCCGGCAGCGGCATCGGCCAGGCCGGCTCGCCGGTCGCGTCGCCGGCGGCCTTCACCCGCTCGCACAGCTCCGGGGTGCCCATCACGCCGGCGATCCGCTTGCCCAGCGCGATCACCTGCCCACCGGTCAGCGTGGAGGTCTCGAAGAGGTAGTCGCAGCCGTCCTCGCAGGCGCGGGCGATCGCGTCGGCCAGGATCATCCGGCCCTCGGCGTCGGTGTTGAGCACCTCCACCTTCTTGCCGCTGTACATGCTGATCACGTCACCCGGCCGGTACGAGGTGCCCGACGGCATGTTCTCCGCCATCGGCAGGTAGCCGGTCACCGCGACGGACGGCTTGAGCGCGGCCACGGCCAGCATCGCGGCACCCACCGCGGCGGCGCCGGCCATGTCGGACTTCATCTCCCACATGCCCTGAGCCGGCTTGATCGAGATGCCGCCGGTGTCGAAGGTGATGCCCTTGCCCACCAGCGCCACCCGCTTGCCGGTGCCGCCACCCTCCGGGGTGTAGGTCAGCTTCACCAACCGCGGCGGGGCCTCCGAGCCCTGCCCGACCGCGATGATTCCGCCGTACCCGCCGGCGGCGAGCGCGGCCTCGTCCAGCACCTCGACGCCGAGCCCGGCCTCCCGTGCCGCGGCCGACACGGCCTCCGCGAAGGCCGGCGGGCGCAGCTCGTTCGGCGCGGTGTTCACCCAGTCGCGGCTGGCCCGGACCGCCGCCACCACCGCCTGGGCGCGGGCGACCTCGGCCTGCGCGGTGCGGTCGCTCGCGTCCGGCACGGCGATCAGCACCTCGGCCACCGGCTCGCGCCGGGTCGGCTGCGGCCGGGTCTTGTAGCCGGCGAAGCGGTACCCGCCGAGCAGAGCGCCCTCGGCCACCGCGCGCAGCGCCGCCGGGGCGTCGGCGTCGTCCGGCAGCGGCAGGGCCAGCGCCACCCGCCCCGCGCCGGCGAGCGCCCGGACGACCGCGCCGGCGGCCCGGCGCAGCGTCTCCGGGGTCGGCGCGGCGCCGGACGGCTCGGGGCCGAGGCCGACGGCCGCGACCACCGGAGCGGTGACGGTGCCCAGCGTGGCCAGCTTGATCACCTCACCCGGCCCGCCGGTCGCACCGAGCAGCGCCAGCGTCTCGGTGAGCTTGCCGTCGAAGGCGGCCGCGATGCTCTCGGCGCCGGTGGACAGCAGCAGGGTGCCGGCGAGGCCGCTTGTGGCGTCCTGCTCTCCGGTCTGGCTGTGCACGCCGATCACGATGGCGTCGACGGCGAGCTCGGCGGGGTCGGTGTCGACCAGGCTGAGGGTGGTGCGGGGCGATGTCACTGAAGCTACTCCGGGCGGGCCGGGCCGGCCGCGGGGACGCGTGCCGGCGGTGAAGGTCTCGGCGGCAACCTACCCGCCGGACGTCAGGGCTGTCCCGCCGATGGCTCCGGCGGGTCCCGCCGATGCTAACCAGCAGCCCCGCCCCCGGTAAGTTGCCACCCATGACCGACGTGACCACCGACGCCGCCGCGACCCGGCTGCGCCGTTCCGCGCTGCACGAGCGGCACACCGCCGCCGGCGCCAAGTTCGCCCCCTTCGGGGGTTGGGAGATGCCGCTCGAGTACGCCGGTGGCGGCGTGCTCCGCGAGCACACGGCGGTGCGGACCGGGGTGGGTGTGTTCGACGTGTCGCACCTGGGCAAGGCGCGGGTGACCGGGCCGGGCGCGGCGGAGTTCGTCAACGCCTGCCTCAGCAACGACCTGGGCCGGATCGGCCCCGGCCGGGCGCAGTACACGCTCTGCTGCGACGACGCCACCGGCGGGGTGGTGGACGACATCATCGCCTACCTGCACGCCGACGACCACATCTTCCTGATCCCGAACGCCGCGAACACCGCCGAGGTCGTCCGCCGGCTGCGCGCCGCCGCGCCGCCGTCGGTCACGGTCACCGACGAGCACGAGGCGTACGCGGTCCTCGCCGTGCAGGGCCCGCGCTCGGCCGAGCTGCTCGCCTCGCTGGGCCTGCCGACCGCGCACGAGTACATGAGCTTCTCCGCCGCCACCCTGGACGGCCCCACCGGCCCGGTGGAGCTGACCGTCTGCCGCACCGGCTACACGGGCGAGCACGGCTACGAGCTGGTGGTGTCGGCGGAGCACGCCGTGGCGGTCTGGGACGCGCTCTTCTCCGCCGACGAGGCGTACGGGCTGCGGCCGTGCGGGCTCGCCGCCCGGGACACGCTGCGCACCGAGATGGGCTACCCGCTGCACGGGCAGGACCTGTCGCTGGAGATCACCCCGGTGCAGGCCCGCTCCGGCTGGGCGGTCGGCTGGGACAAGCCGGCCTTCTGGGGCCGGGACGCGCTGCGGGCGGAGAAGGCGGCCGGCCCCCGGCGTACGCTGCGCGGCCTGGAGGCCGTCGACCGTGCCATTCCGCGCCCCGGCATGACCGTGCACGTCGGCGACGCCAGGGTGGGCACGATCACCAGCGGCACCTTCTCGCCGACCCGCAAGCAGGGCATCGCGCTCGCCCTGCTGGACACCGCCGCGAACCTCGTCGACGGCGACCTGGTCGAGGTCGACATCCGCGGCCGCCGCGCCCAGATGCGCGTCACCCGCCCCCCGTTCGTCCAGCCCTCGGTGAAGTAACCCCGGACGGGGTCAGTTGTCGGCGTGCGGGCGTTCGCCGGCGTCGAGGACGGCCTGGGTCCAGCCGCCCTCGACGACGCCGGTGCCGTCCAGCAGCGCCCAGTCGACGACGTCGGCGGCCTCGACCACGACCGGGGAGCCGATCCGTACGGTCGGGTCGGAGTTGGCGTCGCTGGCGCTGACCCCGACGATCCGCTCCGCGTCGTCCCACGTCGTGACCCCGGCCCAGACGTACTCGGGACCGTCCTCGCCGGGTAGGCCGTACTTGACCACCAGCTGCGACTCGCGTGGCAGCCGGCCGCCGACGAACCGGGTCCGCACGTCGTCGAGTCCCGCCCGGGCGGTGGCGATCGCCTTGCTCATCGCGTCACCGGACCGGGCGTAGCGCACGTCGGGCTGGATCCCGGCGAAGAGGGTGGCGCAGGCGGCCGCGTAGTACCGGCCGTCCGGGCCGGGGTGGCCCTCGGGCGGCCGCAGGCTCAGGAACGAGTCGGCGTCCGGGTCGGTCGCCGGGTCCAACTCCAGCCGGAGCAGCACCGGGGCGGTCGCGCCGTGCTGCTCCGGGTTGCCGTACGCCACCGCGATGTCGTGCCCGGTGACCGTGGCCAGCACCGGCAGCTGCACGAACGCGGGCACCTCCTCGCCGGCCAGCCCGTCGGTCCAGTCCCGCAGCAGCCGCCGTGCGGCGCCGGTCATCACCGCGCCCCAGGCCCGGGTCAGGTGGTCGGGCACGCCCTGGGTCTGCAGCTCCAGCAGACCGAACCGGCGCAGCCCCTTCGTGGTGAACCACAGCCCGTCCGCGTCCGACGAGTAGGGCACCAGCACCCAGTCGACCAGCCGGATCCGACCATGCTCGTCGGGGAGCGAGCGCAGCGCCGTCGCCGGGTCCAGGAACTGCAAGCCGAACACGTCGACCACGTCGCCGCCGACCGACTCGGCGACCGCCGCCGCCACCGCCCGCGCCGCCCACTCGTGCGCCGGCGGCCAGCCGGGCCGGTACTCGGCCTGCACCACCACCAGGTGACTGGCCGCGGCGAGCCGGTCCAGCTGCGCCTCGGTGGCGCCGAACGCGGTGAGCAGGTCCGGCGGCAGCTCGGGGAACTCGCCGATCGGCCGGGTGTCCACGCTCATCAGCGGACTGTCCAGCATCTGCCGGGCGAGCCCGTAGACCGGCTCGGCGAGCCGCCCGGCGAGCGCCGCCACCGCGTTCTTCGTGCTGATCCGCGGCAGACCCGCGACGGGCACCAGGTAGGTCGCGTTGAGCGACTCCGGGACCGGTACGGGCAGGAAGTCGTCCGTGATGAGCATTCTCGTCCCCCGGTTGGCCTTGCTGGTGCTGTCGAGCCGAACGCTACCCGGCAGGCGTGGCCACCTTCAGGCGGACAGCACCAGTCCCAGGTAGACCAGCGTGGTGACCACCTCGACGGTCGCGCCGAGCACGTCCCCGGTGATCCCGCCGAACCGGCGTACCACGTGTGCCAGCAGCGGCATCGCGACGGCGAGCGCGGCACCGACGACGAGCGGCCCCTGCCACGGCCGGCCCGGCACCGCGGCGACGGCCACCAGCGCGACGGCCGCCGCGCCGATCACCGGCGCGAGCCGACCCACGGTGCCCGCGACCAGCGCGCCGAGCCCTTCGGGCCGGGCCGCCGGCACGCCCCGCCGGCAGGCCAGCGTGACGCCGAGCCGGCCGGCCGCCGTGGCGACGACCACCGCCGCGAGGGCCGCCGGCCGGGACCGCCCCGCGAGCTCCGCGAGCGCCGCGGCCTGCACCAGGAGGACGACCACCAGCGCGGCCACCCCGAACGGGCCGACGTCCGGCTTCTTCATGATCTCCAGCGCGGCCGACCCCCGCCGGTACGAGCCCAGCGCGTCCACGGTGTCGGCCAGCCCGTCGAGGTGCAGGCCCCGGGTGAGCAGCGCGGCGGCGCCGACCGTCACCCCCGCGGCGACCAGCGGGGGCGCGAACGCGGCCAGGAGCAGCAGCACCCCGGCCAGCACCACCCCGAGCAGCGCCCCGACCGCCGGGGCGAGCGTCATCGCGGTGCCCGCCACCGCCCGGTCGATCCGGCCGGCACGCACCGGCAGCGTGGTGAACGTGGTGAGCGCCAGCCGCGCCCCCGCGACGAGCCGGGGCTCAGTCGGCACGCCAGCCCGACGGATCCACCGGCTCGGTGCTGGTCGGGCCCGGCCCGGCGGGCTCCGGCTCGGCGAACTCCGGCTCGGTGCTGGTCGGGCCCGGCCCGGCCGGCTCCGGCTCGGCGTACTCCGGCTCCTCGGCCGCCGTGTCGGCGCCGGTCCCGTCGTGGCCCGGCTCGCCGCCCCCCAGCGACGGGTGGGTCGGCAGCGCGGCGGCCAGCGCCAGCACCGAGTTCAGCATCGGCAACGCGACCAGCGCGTTCGCGCCCTCGCCGAGATCCAGTTTGAGGTCGAGCACCGGGGTCAGGCCGAGCACGTCGGCGGCCAGCCGCGCCGCGGGGTGCCCGCCGTGGTCGGCGATCAGGCACCAGTGCCGGGCCTGCCCGGCCAGGTCGCGGCTGACCATGCCGGCGGCCAGCCCGACCGGCCCGTCCACCATCACCGGGATCCGGCGGGCCGTCGCGCCGAGCAGCACGCCGGTGGCGATCGCGATGTCCCCGCCGCCCAGCTCGGCCAGCACGTCCTTCGCCCCGCGGGGCGAGCGGCGGGTGCGGTGCAGCGCGTCGCGGACGGTGGCGCAGCGGCGCATCCAGGCCGCGTCGTCGATCTCGCCGGAGTCGGTGACCACCCGGCCGAGCACCGCCGGCGGTTCCGCGCCCGCGGTCGCGGCGAGCACCGCCGCGGCCGCGGCCTCGGTGCCGGCTCCGCAGGCCGCCAGCACCAGCAGCTGTACGCCCGCCTCGGCGGCCTCCTCGGCCAGCCGCCAGCCGTAGCGCAGGGCGGACTCGACCTGGTCGCCGGTGAGCGCCGGCTCGGCCTCGATCGGGCCCGCCGTCGGCGCGGTGACCACCTGGAGGCTCGCGCCGCACTCGGCGGCCAGCCGGGCGAGCGCGCCCCGCCCGGCGCGGGCCTGCTCGGCCCGGCGCATCGACTCCCCGGGCACGGTGCCGGCGGCGGCCCCGCCGGCGTGGTCGCCGTGCACCAGCAGCACGCGTGCCGACGCCCAGGCGGCCGGGGTCGGGGTGCCCTGGGTGGCGGCGGCGAAGCCGACCACCCGGTCCAGCACGCCCAGCCCGGCGCCGGGCACGTCGAGGGTGGCGAGCCGCTCGATCGCCTGCGGACCGGCGTACTCGTCGGGCATCGGCAACTCCATGCCCGGCTGGATGACGAGCCCGGTGGCGACCATCGGCAACGCCATGGTCGGCGCGGCCCAGGGGGTGACGCCTCCGGTGGGGGCGGCCGGCGGGGCGGGGGTCCGCACGTCCGGCAGGGCGACCAGCTCCGGCATCGGCTCCAGGGCGGCGCCGTTCACGGCGGCGGCCGGCGGGGCGGCCAGGGCGGGTTCGGCGGCGGCCGGCGCCACGGCGGCCGGGGCACCCGGCGCGGCGGTCGTGCCCGGCTTGAGCCAGGCGGGCTGGCCGGCGACCACCAGGACCACCGCGTCGCAGGCGTCGGCGACCGCCCGGTTGGCCGCGCCCAGCGCGTCGGTGAAGGCCCGGCCGAGCGGGGTGGTCGGTACCAGGGAGAGGCCCACCTCCGGGCTGACCAGCACCAGCCGGGCCGGGCAGCCGCGGACGGAGGCGGCCAGCTCGGCGATCGTCGCCGTGTCGTCCGCCGGCTGGTGCGCCGGGTCCAGCAGCACGGTCACCCAACCGCCGAGGTCGTCGACGAGCAGGGTCTCGTTCGGTTCGGCGGCGGCGATCACGTCGGCCAGCCGGCGCGGGTCGCCGGCGGTCTCCTCCGTGGTCCAGCTGCCCGGCCGCCGTTCCCGGTGCGCCGCCAGCCGGGCGGCCCACTCGGTGTCGTCCGGGTCCCCCTCGGGCGCGGTGGCCACGTAACGGACCACCGGCGCGTCGCTGACCAGGGACTCGGCGAACTCGGACTTGCCGGACCGGATGCCGCCGAGCACCAGGACCGTGTTCCACCCGTCAACCGACATGCCCGTACCTTAAAGCCGCCGGGGGTGGGGCTGCCTGCCGGCCCGGGCGGTCAGCCGCAGTGCTCGAACCCGCTCGCGTAGCTGACCCCACCGGTCGACCCGCCCCACTTGACGCACGCCCCGGCCGCGCCCGCCCGCACCGGGCCGGCGTAGTAGTCGAACGAGCCGCTGTCGGTGCTCCGGGCCTTCCCCTTCACCTCCAGGTACGCCGACACCGCCGTTCGCGTGCCGACCGCGGTGTCCTTCAACGTGACCGTGCAGTTGGCGCCGGTGCCCGGGTGGTAGAGCAGGTAGACGCGGCCCTTGCGCGTGCCGTCGCCGCCGGTCAGCGTCGCGGAGTCGATCACCTGATAGCCGCTGCCGCACACCTGGGTCGCCGTATACGGGTTGGGTCTGCTCGGTTTCGGGCTGCTGGTCGTGGGCGTGGGCCGGGCGCTGGTGCCTCCGGTCGGCCCGGTGCTCGGCGCGCCGCCGGCCGGTTCGCTCGGCCGGCCCGGTGCGCCACCCGGCGTGGGGGTCGCCGGCCGGGTGCCGCTCGGCGTGCTGGTGGCCGCCCGCCCGGGCGTGGTCGCGGCCGGCTGCGGCGCCGGCGACTGCGGTGCCTGCCCCGACTCGCCGGCCAACGCGGGCGGCCGCCCGCCGCCCTCGGGCCCGCCGCCGGGCCGCAACGTGATCACGGCCACCGTGGCGGCGACCGCCACCAGCACGACCGCGGCGGCCCCGACCAGCAGGGCCCGACGGCGGCCGCCCGACCCTGCCGGGCGGGGGTCCTCCCGGGTGTCCACCGCCCCCGCGGGTGGCCACGGCGCCGCCCCGACCGGGTGTCCGGCCGGGCCGGCAGAGCCCGTCGCGGCCGGCGGTGCGGCCGGCGCTCCGGTGCCGCCCGCACCCGCGGCGGAGACCGGCGCGATCCCGGCGGAGTAGGTCGGCTGCCCGGGGCCGTGGCCGGGCCGGACGCCGGGCGGCGGCGTGGTCGGATGGGCCGGGGCGCCGGTGGGCGGCGTGGTCGGGAGAGCCGGAGCGCCGGTCGGCGGCGTGGTCGGAAGGGCCGGGTGGGCCGGGCTGCCGGTGGGCGGCGTGGCCGGGAGAGCCGGGGTGCCGGCCAGCGGCGTAGCGGCCAGGTGGGCCGGGGTGCCGGGTGGAGGTGTGGTCGGGAAGGACGAGGGGACCGGGTCACCGGGCGGGGCGGGGTGCGTACCCCCGGGAACGGCCGGCGGAATCGCGGCCGGCGGGGTCGGGGTCGGCGGGGCCTGGACCGGCGGCAGCCCGGTGGCCGGGGCGGACGGGCCGGCGGCGGCCGCCGGGCCGGCCGGGGTCGGGCCGGCCAGCGCCCACGGCGGGCGGGCGGAGAGCGGGATGGTGGCCAGCGTCGCGTCGCGTGTCTCGGCGGCGGCCCGGGCCAGGTCGGCGGCGCTGCCGAACCGGTCCGCCGGGCGCTTCGCCAGCGCGCGGGCGACCAGATCGACGACCGCCGGCGGGGTGCCCGGCGGCAGGGGCGCCGGTTCGTCCTGGAGGTGCCGCAGCGCCACCTCGAGGGGGTTCTCCCCGACGAACGGGGGCTGCCCGGCCAGGCAGTAGTAGGCGACGGCGCCGAGCGCGTAGACGTCGGTGGCGCCCGAGACCGGCTGGCCGGCGGCCTGCTCGGGGGACATGTACGAGGCGGTGCCGAGGACCATGTTGGCCGCGGTGATGCCGGCCAGGGTGCTGGAGCGGGCGATGCCGAAGTCGACCAGCACCACCCGGCCGTCGGGCTTGACCAGCAGGTTGCCCGGCTTCACGTCCCGGTGCACGATGCCGGCGAGGTGCGCGGTGTGCAGGGCCTCGGCGGCCTGCGCCACCACGGACATGGTGGACGCGGCGTCCAGCCGGCCGGCCCGGCCGACCCAGCCGACCAGCGGCTCACCCTCGACGTACTCCATCACCAGGTAGTCGACCCGGCTGCCGTCGGGGAGGGCGGCCTGGCCGACGTCGTGCACCGCGACGACGCCGGGGTGCCGCAGGGCGGCCAGCATCCGCGCCTCGGCCCGGAACCGGGCGGTGAACTCGGGGTCGGCGACCAGCGACGGCAGCAGCACCTTCACCGCCACCTCGCGTTCGAGCAGGATGTCCGTGCATCGCCACACCGCACCCATCCCGCCCGTCGCCACACGCTCGCCCAGCCGGTACCGGTCGCTGAGGACCACTCCCCGAGTCAGCACCGGGCCACCGTACCGGTCGATGCCGACGCGTCGATGCACCCCGGGGCACCCGGGTCCGCCGTGCGCCTCGTCGGGCCGCGGGACTCGCAAGGTCACTCCTCGCGTCCACAGGAGGCGAGCGAGCGGCCGTCGCGCGCCGGGCCGACTACGCTTGCGGGGGTTCGTCCCACGGGACTACGGCGGCGAGGGGAGACGCGGCATGGCGTGGAGCTGGCGGTACGAGGGCACGGACGGCCAGTCGGTGCAGGGGCCGACGGAGTCGTTCGGCAGCCAGGCCGATGCCGAATCCTGGATCGGTCAGACCTGGCGCGAGCTCGCGGCGTCCGGCGTCACCTCGGTCGCGCTTCTGGAGGACGACCGCGTCGAGTACCGGATGAGCCTGCTGCCCACGGCCGAGTGATGGCGTACGACCGTCCGGGCGGGGAACCGCTCGTGCTCGGTGTGCCGCGGGCGGCGTTCCGGCCCAGCCCCGTCTTCCTGGCCCTGGTCGCGCTGTTCGTGACGACCGGGGTGCTGGCCTGGAACCAGGTCGGCAACGTCCGGCTGGACGTCTTCGGATTCGTGGTCTCCGGCTGGCTGGTGTCGCTCTGCCTGCACGAGTACGCGCACGCGGTGGTGGCGTTCCGCGCCGGCGACCGCAGCGTCGCGCACCGCGGCTACCTGACGCTCAACCCGCTGAAATACAGCCATCCGCTGCTGTCCATCGCGCTGCCGGTGCTGGTGGTGCTGCTCGGCGGCATCGGCCTGCCCGGCGGCGCGGTCTGGGTGGACCGGCACGCCATCCCGGGGCGGCTGCGGCACACCCTGGTCAGCCTCGCCGGCCCGGCCACCAACGTGCTCTTCACCCTGCTGCTCGTGCTGGCCCTGCGGGCCGGCACCGGGACCGGCGGGTCGATCGAGTTCTGGGCCGGGGTGGCGTTGCTGGCGTTCCTCCAGCTCACCGCGAGCGCGCTCAACCTGCTGCCGGTGCCGGGACTGGACGGCGGCAACATGATCCAGCCGTGGCTGAACCAGCAGTGGCGCAGGATGTACGACCTGTTCGCCCCGTACGGCTTCATCCTGCTCTTCGCGCTGCTGTGGAACCCGCGGATCAGCGGCTGGTTCTTCGGTGTGGTCTTCGCCGTGGGCGACGCGCTGGGCCTCCCGTCGTGGCTCTACGCCGCCGGGTTCGACCTGATCCGCTTCTGGCGCGGCTGACGGCCGGGGCCGGTCCGGCCGGCGGCGTCGACCGGGCCGGTCCGGCCGGGCGCGGTGGCGCGCCGGCCGGACCGGACGGGTGTCACGGGCGCTGCGCCGGGCTCTCGGTCTTGGCCGGGTTGCGCTCGGTGATCGGGTCGACGATCTCGTCGATCGCCTTGAGCAGGTCGGCGTCGAGCCTCACCCCGGCCGCCTTGACGTTGTCCTGCACCTGCTCGGGGCGGGACGCGCCGATGATCGCCGAGGAGACGTTCGGGTTCTGCAGCACCCAGGCGATGGCCAGCTGGGCCATGTTCAGCCCGGCCTGCTCGGCCAGCGGCCGGAGCCGCTGCACCCGGGTCAGCACCTCGTCGCCCAGGAACCTGGCGATGAAGCCCGCCCCGGACTTCTCGTCCGTGGCGCGGGAGCCGGCCGGCGGCGGCTGGCCCGGCAGGTACTTGCCGGACAGCACGCCCTGGGCCATCGGTGACCAGACGATCTGCCCGACGCCCAGCTCCTCGCTGGTGGGGACGACCTCGGACTCGATGACCCGCCAGAGCATCGAGTACTGCGGCTGGTTGGAGACCAGCGGGATGCGCAGCTCGCGGGCCAGCTGGTGGGCCTCGCGGATCTGCGACGCCTTCCACTCCGAGACGCCGATGTAGTGCGCCTTGCCGGAGTGCACGACGTCGGCGAACGCCTCCATCGTCTCCTCCAGCGGGGTGCTGTAGTCGTACCGGTGGGCCTGGTAGAGGTCCACGTAGTCGGTGCGCAGCCGACGCAGTGAGCCGTTGATCGACTCCATGATGTGCTTGCGGGACAGGCCCCGGTCGTTGCGGCCGGGCCCGGTGGGCCAGTACACCTTGGTGAAGATCTCCAGCCCCTCGCGCCGCTCGCTCTGGAGCGCGCGGCCGAGCACGTCCTCGGCGCGGGTGCCGGCGTAGACGTCGGCCGTGTCGAAGGTGGTGATGCCGGCGTCGAGGGCGGCCCGCACGCAGTCGAACGCGGCCTCCTCCTCGACCTGCGAGCCGTGGGTGATCCAGTTGCCGTACGAGATCTCGCTGACCATCAGGCCGGAACGGCCCAGGTGACGGAATTCCATGACCCGACCCTATCCCCGACGCCTCGGCGGCCCCGTCGGGCCGGCCGCCGGTGTGATCGTCCGCCTAGAGCACCGGTGTGGCGTCGGTCAGCAGGAGGTCGATCTCCCCGATCAGCTCGTCGCGGGAGCGGTGCACCGGGTCGATCAGGGGCGCGCCCCGCCGGTCGAGCGCGCCCCAGCGTCCGTTGCCGGTGCCGACCAGGAACGCGACCGGGTGGATGACCAGCGCGGGGTGCGCCGGCGGCACGATCAGCGCGCCGGAGCGGTCCACCACGCCACGGCGACCGCCGGCCTCGACGACCGCCAGGCCCTCGTCGGTGAAGCCGTCGACGTGCCGGCCGTCGGCCAGCTCGGTGCGGAGCGAGTGGTAGCGGGTCGGCACCACGATCCGGCCGGTGCGGTCGACGGCGCCCCAGCCTTCCCGGCGTACCGCGGCCACGCCCCGGCGGAACGGGCGTACGTCGGCGAAGCCGGGCGGGACCGCCACGTCGCCGGTGGGGTCGATGGCCTGCCAGCCCGCGGCGCCGTCCTGGACGACCCAGGCCAGGCCGTCGGAGAAGGCCCGGACCGCCAGGTACGACGGTGCGATGACGGTGGTGCCGGTCAGGGCGATCAGCGACCACCGGTCGGTGTCCGGCCGGCGCACCCAGGCCAGCCCTTCGCGGAACGGCTGGGCCTCGGCGTACCGGGCCGGGATCACCAGGTCGCCGTCCGGGTCGGCGTAACCCCAGAGGGCGCCGTCGTGTGCCGGCACCGGGGGCCGGACCGGCTCCAGCACCTCGTCCCGGCTCCGGGAGTACGGCCCGAAGCCCCGCTCCGCCACCCGCTCGGCGACCGCGTCCAGGCTGATCCGGACCCGCGCCAGCAGCTCGGGGTCCCCCTCGCCACGCAGGTCCAGCGCCTGCTCGAAGTGCTGGCAGGCCTCCATGAACCGGCCCTGGTCGTAGCAGGAGCGGCCGGCGTGCTCGTGCAGCGCCGCGCGCAGCCGGTCGGGCAGTTCGGCGGAGGTGGCCCGCGCGAAGAGCTGGTCGGCCTCCGTGAAGTCGCCGCGCCAGCGCAGCACCTGAGCGAGCCGTGCCTGGGCCAGCGCGACCCGGCGCAGCTCCCCGGTCGCCTCCGCGTACGTCAGGGCCAGCCGGCCGTCCGCGAGCGCGTCGTCCAGGTCGCCGACGATCCGGGAAACCACCGCACGCAGGCTCAGCAGCCGGGCCCGAGCCCGGTTGTCCATGGCGGTGCCGAGCTTCTCGGTCAGTCGTCGCCGGACCGTCCGCAGCTCGTCCGGGTCGTCCGGCACCTCGCGGAGCGTCCCGGGGTCCAGCCGCCAGCGGTAGCTCGCCAGCACCTGCTCGGGATCACCCTGCGCGGCGGCGCCGCGTTCGTCCGGACGCTCGTCCGCCGGGGTGGTCGCCGGCGGCGCCGACACCGGTCCGGCGGGCGGAGCCGACACCGGCGCCTCGCTCGCCGGCGCGGACGTGGGCGACTGCTCGCCGGGACCGGACACGGGTGCTGCCGAGACGGGCGCCACGGACTCCGACCCGGGATCGGGCGCCGGGTGCTCCGACCCGGAATCGGGCGTCGGGTGCACCGACCCGGACGCGGGCACGGCCGAGATCGGTGCCCCGGAGACGGGCCGGGCGGGTGGTCCGGAGACGGGCGCCGACGCCGGCGCGGGTGGCCCGGACGCGGCTGCCGCCGGCGGGGCGAAGATCGGCCCCGACTCGGCCGGCCCGGTCTCCGACAGCTGGTCCACGTCGGACAGTGCCGCCCCGTTGGGCGTTGCCGCCTCCGCGTGGGAGTCCGTGCGCGGAACCGCTCCGTCCGGTCCGGGCACCGGGCCGGGTGCTCCGGTGACGGGCGTCCGCGGCGAATCCGCACCGGATGCGTCCGTCACCGAGCCTGAGCCGGACGAGGGTGCTGGCCGGCCGGCGTCGGGCTCTGCGAACACGGATCGGACCGGTGGCACCGATTCCGGGCCGGCGGGTGGCGCGGAGACCGGACCGGACGGAATGCCGGACACGGGCGCGGCCGGCGGCGCCGACATGGGCCGTGCCGGAGCCGCGGCGGCGTCCGTGGCCGGAGGAACGCGGTCCGCCGGGGGCGGTGCGGTGGACCCGGCCTCGGCGTGCGTGGAGAACGGCCCCGGCGGCGACGCCGACACCGGGCGGCCGACCGGATCGGCCTCGTCGCCGGACCGGACGGCACCGGCGGCCGGCGGCGGCGCGACGGGCGGCGCGGAGACCGGGGAGGCCGGCGGCGCGGTGTGGGCGGACGCGCTCGCCCCGTCGGGCGGTGCGGAGACGGGGTAGGCCGGCGGTCCCGAGACCGGGTGGGCGGGCGGTGCGGAGGCCGGGTGGGCGGGCGGTCCCGAGACCGGGTGGGCCGGCGGTGCGGAGACCGGGTGGGCCGGCGGTGTGGAGACCGGGTAGGCGGGCGGTGCGGAGGCCGGGGGTCCCGAGACCGGGTAGGCCGGGGGTCCCGAGACCGGGTGGTCGGGCGGTCCCGAGACCGGGTGGGCCGGCGGTGCGGAGACCGGGTAGGCCGGCGGCGCCGAGACCGGATAGGCGGGCGCCGTGGCCCCCGCCGCGTCCGACGGTGCGGAGTCTCGCGGGGCCGGCGGCGCGGATACCGGGCGGTCGAGGGCGGTCGGGTCCTCGTCGACGGTCAGCGCCGGGTCGGGACGGGTGGCCGCCGTCGCGTCCGTGGGAGGTGCCGAGACCGGGCGGGGCGGCGCCGTCGGCTCGGGCGGCAGTGCCGAGACCGGGCGGGCGGACGGCTCGGCCGGTGGCGCGGAGGTCGGTCGGGCGGACGGCACGCCGGCCGCGTCGGCCTGCGGCGCGGAGGCCGCCCGGCCACCCGCCGTGGTGTCCTCGGCGGCGCCGACCGGGCCACCGGTCCAGGCGGTCGGCGGCGCCGACACGGGTGCCGGGTCGGCCTGCTCCGGCGGGGTGGTGGCCGTGCCGGCCCGGCCGGACTCCGCCTCGTCCGGGCCCTTGGCGCCGAACCAGGCGTCCGGACCGCCGCGGCTCGGCCGGTCCGCCTCGGAAGGGAACGGCGGTGCGGGCGGATCCGACGGCGGCGGCGGTACATAGACCCGTGGCCGGCCGGGCGCGATCGGCGGTGCCTCTCCGGTGGGGTCGGCGACGACCTCGGGCTGGCCCGCCGGCGGCGCGGCGACCGGGGGCCGGTAGCTCGGCGGGGCCGACGTCGGGCGGTCGACCGGCGGCGCGGAGGCCGGGTGACCGGCCGACGCGGGCACGGCCGGGTCGCCGGGCGCTCCCGACGCGCGGCGCTGGCCGTCCGGGGTCGGCGTCGGGCGCTGGCCCGCCGGGTCGGATGTGGGCCGGCGGTGGTCGGGCGGGGCCGGCGCGCGACGGAAGTCCTCCGGCGGGGTCGGGCGGCGACCGCTCGGCGAGACGGGCGCGGGGTCGTCGGCCTGCGGGCCGGGCCGGTACCGCCCTGCCGGTGGCGGCGCGTCGGCGGCCGCCGCTCCGGGGTAGCGCGGTGGCGGGCCCTCCGGCCGGGGCGGCGGGGCCGGTTCGGGGCGTACCGGCGCGCTCGGGGACGCCCCGATCGGGGGTTCGGCCGGGGCCGGCAGGAACTCCATGCGGAGCCGGGCGGCTGGCGGGCCGGAGCCGGGGGCCAGGTCGTCGGGTGGTGTGGGCGGCCGGTGCGCCGGCCCGGCCGTACCAGGCACGGGCGCGCCGGCCGTCGGGGACACCGGCGCCGCCGACGTCGGGGCGGCCGCGGCCGGGGAGACCGGGGACGCCGGAGCCGGCGAGGTCGGGGACGCCGGCGGCGGGGAGACCGGGGAGGCCGATGGTGGGGAGACCGGCCGGGAAGGCGGGGGGACCGGCGGCGGGGAGACCGGCCGGGCACCTGGCGAGACCGGGGTAGCCGATGCCGGGGAGACCGGGGCGGAGGAGACCGGGCGGCCGTGGGGCGGTTCGCCCGGCCCCGGCCGGGACGGGTGTCCCGGGTGCTGCGGCCGGCCGTCCGACACCCGCGGGGCCGGATCCGCCGGACGGGCCCGGCCGGCGGCCGGGGAGACTGGCGGGCCGGAGACGGGAGCGTGGCCGGCGGCCGGGGACACCGGCGGGCCGGAGACGGGAACGTCGCGGGCCGGCGGGCCGGGCGGCACGCCGGGACCGGCGGGGCGGGCCGGCGTGCGCTGGGGTTCGTCGTACCGCGTCGGTCGCTCGGGTCGGGCGCCGCGCTGCGGCTCGTCGTACCGGGTCGGTGGCTCGGGTCGGGCGCCGCGCGGCGGCACGCCGGGTTCGACCGGGCGGCGCTCCGGGCGCGGCTCGACGGGACGCGCCGCGTCGCGGCCACGGTCCGGACGCACCGGGCCGGGTGGCGGCCAGGGCAGTACCCCGTCGGAGTCCCGATGCGGCTGCGGTTCGCGGTACCCCTCCGGCGGCTCGGCGTGCGGGCGGCGGTCGGCGTACGGCTCGGCCCGGCCGGTCGCCTCGCGTGGCTGCCGGCGCGGGTCGGCGCCGTGCCCCTCCGGGCGGTAGCGCGGGTCGGGCTCGTGCCGTGGGTGTCCGTTGTGGTCCGGGTGGCGAGGCCGGTCGTCGTCGTACCAGACGTGACCGGCGCGGTCCGGCTCTGGCCGGGGTGCCCGGTCCTCCCCGTAGCGAGGCCGGCCGGCGGGGTCGTGGTCGGGGCGGTGGGGCCGGTCGTCGTACCGTGGCTGGCCGCCGCCGGGGCGCGGCCCGGACCGGTCGCGACCGCCGTCGTGGAGGTCGTCGGAGTGCCGGACGTCGTCCGGGTGGCGGCTCCGCTCGCCGGCGTGGCCCCACGGATAGCGGGTCCGGTCGGTGCCCCGGTCGTAGCCGGCGGCCGGCCGCTCCACGCTGTCCCGCCGGCGGGGTGGTGTCTCCTCGTCGGGCTCCGGCATCCAGCCCGAGTCCGGGCGGGGCCCGGGAGAGGGCGGCCGGCTCCGGCCGACCGGCTCGGACCGGGCGGGGCGGGGCTCGTGGCGGTCGTGGGCCGGCGGCTCGCGGTGCCAGTCGTCCTCCCGGGTGACCCGCTCCTCGCCGCGGGAGCGGCGGTCGGCCCACTGGGTGCGGCCGTCCGGGGCGGACCGTCGGGCCGGCGGCCGCTCCTCGGGGCGGGTCGGCTCGGCGTGCGGGCGGCGGTACAGCTCGTCGTCCCGCCGCCCGGCGCGGCTGTCGTAGCGCCCGTCCCAGTCCTCGTCGGGCGACGGCTCGTCGTCCCAGGACCGGCCCACGTACGTCCCGTCGGGTCGGGTCGGGGCGAGCGGCGGGACGTCGGCGCGGCCGACGACGCTCGCCCGGCCGCGGGGCGGCGGCGCGTGCTGGACGCCGATGTCGCCGGGGTAGCGCTGGCCGGGGAACTGGGGATGCCACTCGTCGGTCGGTTCGACCACCCAGGACGGTTCGGCCGGGCCCCACCGGTCGGGGTACCGACTGCTCATCCGGTGTGCCTGTCGCCGCGCGCCGGGCCGGTGGCGGTTTCCCTGCGACGCCGTCGGAACTCGGCCGCGTACCGGTGACCGCCGGCCCTCCGGTCGCCGCGGACCGCGGTCCGGTGGCCGGCTCGCGTCCGCTCGCTCACGGCGTTGTCACCTCGTTGCCAATTGTCGCGCTGGGCACCCGACCTGCCGGTAGAGTCGCCCGTTCCGGCAGGGCGTGGCTGCGGATGGAGGGTAGCGGCGTGGGCTCGGTCACCGCCACTGTGGCACCGGCCACCCTGACAAACGTTATCCGATCGTTTCGGACATTTGTGGCTATAGCCGTATCCGGCTTTCGACGATACTCCACCTACCGGCAGGCCGCGGTGGCCGGCGTCGTCACGAACGTGGTGTTCGGCTTTCTCCGCTGCTACGTGCTGCTCGCCGTGGCCGGCGCTGCCGGTTCCGCGGCCGGGTACGACCGGGAGCAGCTGGCCACCTTCGTCTGGGTCGGACAGGGCCTGCTCGCCGTGGTGCTGCTCTGGGGCTGGACGGAGCTGGCCGAACGGATCCGTACCGGCGACGTCACCGCGGACCTGCTCCGGCCGGTCCACCCGGTGACCGCCTACCTCGCCGCCGACCTGGGTCGCGCCGGGTACGCCGCGCTGGCGCGACTGCTGCCGCCGGTGCTGGTCGGTCCGCTCTTCTTCGACCTGCGCCTGCCGACCCGCTGGTCGACGGCACCGCTCTTCGTGGTCTCGGCCGCCGTCGCGGTGGTGCTCTGCTTCGCCTGCCGGTTCCTGGTCAACGCCACCGCGTACTGGCTGGAGGACGTGAGGGGCCCCCTGATGCTGTGGACGCTCGGCTCTGGCGTGCTGGCCGGCCTCTACTTCCCGCTGCGCTTCCTGCCGGAGTGGCTGCACCTGCCACTGTGGATCGCCACGCCGTTCCCGAGCCTCCTCCAGACCCCGCTCGACGTGCTGGTCGAACGGGACTCCGCCGGTGTGCAGGTGGGGCTGGTCGCCCTCCAGGTCGGCTGGGCCGCGCTGCTGCTGGCCGCCTGCCGGCTGGTGCAGCGCCGCGCCGAGCGTCGACTGGTGGTGCAGGGTGGCTGAGCGGCCGGGCGGAACGCTGACCGCGTACCGGGCGTTGCTCGGCGCGCAGGCCCGGTCGCAGACCGCCTACCGCGCCTCGTTCGCGGTCGATCTCGTGGGCAACGTCGGGGCCACCGTCTTCGACGTGGTGACCGTGCTGGTCCTCTTCGGGGTGACCCGGGAGCTGGGCGGGTTCACATTGCGCGAGACGCTCGTCATGGTGGGCCTCTCCGCCTGCGCGTTCGCCACCGCCGACCTCCTGGTCGGCAATATCGAGCGCATTCCCCGGTATGTACGCACCGGCCTTCTGGACGCGGTGCTGCTCCGACCGCTCGGGGCCCTGCCCCAGCTGCTGCTCATGGACCTGCCGCTGCGCAAGGTCTCGCGGGCGCTGTTCGGGCTCGCCGTCTGGGTCGGCGCGGTCGCCTCGGCCGGCATCGACTGGACCCTCGGCCGGGCCGTGCTGGTGGTGCTCGCCCCGGTCGCCGGGGTGGTCTTTTTCGGTTCAATCTTCGTGGCCACCGCGACCGTGTCGTTCTTCTGGGTCGAGTCGGGCGAGCTGGCCAACTCCGTGACGTACGGCGGGCGTGACTTCACGTCGTACCCGGTCACCGTCTACGGCGGCTGGTTCCGCTCGCTCTTCGCGTACGGCCTGGGGTTCGCCTTCGTCAGCTACCACCCGGCGCTGGCCCTGCTCGGCCGTGCCGACCCGGTCGGCCTGCCGGCCTGGGTGGGCTGGGCCGCGCCCGGCGTCGCGGTGGTCGCCGCCGCGACCGCCGCCGCGGCCTGGCGCGTGGGAATCCGCCACTACCGGAGTACGGGGTCATGACAGCTGTCATCCACGCGCGCGGGCTGCGCAGGGAGTTCACGGTACGGGTGAAGACCGGCCGGCTGCGCCGGGAGAAGCGGGTCCGCGCCGCGGTCGACGGGATCGACCTCGTGGTGGAGCGGGGCGAGACGCTCGGCTACATCGGCCCGAACGGCGCCGGCAAGTCCACCACCCTGAAGATGCTCACCGGGGTGCTGATGCCGACCGCCGGCGAGGTACGCGTCTGCGGGCTGCGTCCGGTGGCCCAGCGCACCCGCCTCGCGAGACGCATCGGCGTGGTCTTCGGGCAGCGGTCGCAGCTGTGGTGGGACCTGCCGCTCGGGGAGTCCTTCGACCTGCTCCGGCACATCTACCGGGTGCCGGCCGCCGACCATGCGGCCCGGCTGCGCCGCTGCCGCGCCCTGCTCGACCTGGACGGCTTCCTGGACGTCCCGGTCCGGCAACTCTCGCTGGGGCAGCGGATGCGCGGCGAGCTGACCGCCGCGCTGCTGCACGGCCCGGAGGTGCTCTTCCTCGACGAGCCGACCATCGGTCTGGACGTGGTCAGCCGGCAGGCGGTTCGGGGCTTCCTCGACGAGCTGGGCCGGGCGGGCGACACGACTCTGGTGCTGACGACCCACGACCTCGCCGACATCGAGCGGCTCTGCCGGCGGCTGGTGGTGGTCGACCACGGGCGGGTCGTGCACGACGGCTCGATCGCGCAGCTGCACCGCCGGTACGGCTCGCGCCGGCTGGTCGTCGCCGACCTGGACGCCCCGCTGCCGGAGCCGCCGGTGCTGCCCGGGGCGCCGCTGCACCGCGTGGCGGCGGACGGCCGCCGGCTGGTGTACGCGCTGGAGTCCGCCGGGGTGCCTGAGGTGGTCTCCGCGTTGGCCGGGCTCGGCAGCCTGCGGGACATCGCGGTCGTCGAGCCGGACATCGAGGAGGTGGTGGCCCGCCTCTACCGGTCGCCGGCCGGTGACGTCGACGCGGCTGCCGCGGTGTCGCCGGCCGACCCGGTGCCGGTGGCCGGTGGCTCCACCGGTGGCCCGCCGGCTGGACCGGATCCGGCCGCGGCGAACGGGTGAGCGCCGGTCAGGGGTGTTCCATCACCAGCACTGCGAAGGTGCCGGGCAGGAGGGCCTCGTACCGGTGCGGCGCGTCCCCGGGGAATGTGGCGTAGTCGCCCGGTCCCAGCTCGACCAGGTCCTCCTCGGGGCCGACCCGGAGCCGGCCGGCGGCGACCACGACGTGCTCGACGCTGCGCGGGGTGTGCGCCTCCGCGGTGCGTACCGCGCCGGGCTCCAGGTCGATGAGGTAGACGTCCCGGCGGGCGTGGGCCGAGCCGGCGCTGAGGAGGGTGCCGGTGAAGTCGGCGTGTTCGGAGCGGACCCGGGGGCCGTCGCCGGCCCGGATCACCCGTACGGATGCCTGCGGCGGCTCGACCAGCCGGCTGAACGGCACGCCGAGCGCGACACCGAGCGCCCAGAGCGTCTCGACGCTGGGGTTGCCGGTGCCGGCCTCGAGCTGGGAGAGGGTGGACTTCGCGATGCCGGCCCGGCGGGCCAGTTCGGTGAGCGAGATGCCGACCCGGTCCCGTTCGCGGCGCAGCGCGGCGGCGATGGTGGCCAGCGGGGGAGCCGGTTCGGCGGGCATTGTTCACTCCATCGGTCTGTTTGTTCGGTTTGACGAACCGGTCCAGTCGTGTTCATCATGACGGACCATGCGTACGGTACAACGAACGGATCCGCGGCGGATGCTCCGCGACATCGCCGCGATCGGTGCGGCGATGGTCGCGGTGGGCGCCTCGTTCGGCGCGGTGGCGGTCGCCGCCGGGCTGCCCGTCTGGGCCACGGTCACGATGTCCGTGCTGCTGTACGCGGGCGGCGCGCAGTTCATGGCGGTCGGGCTGGTGGCGGCCGGCAGCCCGCTCGCCGCGGTGCTCGCCGGCCTGCTGCTCAACGCGCGGCACCTGCCGTTCGGGCTGACCCTCGGCGACAGCATCGGGCCGCGGCTGCGGCACCGGCTGCTGGGCAGCCACCTGATGACCGACGAGACCACCGCGTTCGCGCTGGCCCACCCGCCCGGTCCGGCCCGACGGCAGGCCTTCTGGTGGGCCGGGACGCTGCTCTTCCTGGCCTGGAACCTGGGCACCCTGCTCGGCGTGCTGGCGGGCGGAGTGGTCGGCGACCCGGCCGCGCTGGGCCTGGACGCCGCGTTTCCGGCCGGGCTGATCGCGCTGCTGCTGCCGAGCATGCGGGACCGGGACACCCGGCGGGCCGCGGTGGCCGGCGCGGTGCTCGCGGTGCTCGCCACCCCGCTGCTGCCGGCCGGGCTGCCGGTGCTGCTCGCCCTGGACGGCCCGGCCGTGCTCGCGTTGCGCCGCCGGCCGTCCGGACCAGGCCGTCACGAGGGTGGTGGGCCGACGGCCGACGAGCCGGCCGGGCCGGGCGCTGCGGGAGACCCAGGCGGCCCGGCCGGGGAAGGCGCGGCGACGTGGCCGGGCGTGCCCGCCGTGCGCTCGCCGGGGCGGCCGGTCTGCCGACCACCGCCGTGCCGGACCTGCGGGCGGGGGAGGCGGCGTGCTGATCGCGGTGATCCTCGCGCTGGCCGCCGGCACCTACGGCTTCCGGGTCGCCGGGGTGCTGCTGCGGGACCGGCTCGACCTGCCGGAATGGGCCCGCCATCTGCTGCCGGTCGGCGCCGCCGCGCTGCTGGCCGCGCTGGCCGCCACCGCCGCGCTCACCGAGGCCGGCTCGTTCGCCGGCTGGGCGCGGCCGGCCGGGGTGCTGGTCGGCGTGCTGCTGGCCTGGCGGCGGGCGCCGTTCGTGCTGGTCGTGGTCGCGGCGGCGGCCACCACGGCGCTGTTGCGCCTGGCCGGCCTGCCCTGACCGACGCGGGCCACCGGGCGGGGTCGACCCGGCGTCGGGCCGCCGGGCGGTCGGATCCTGCGTCCGGCCACCGGACGGCGTCGGACCCTGCGGTCAGGCCTTCGGGCGGTTCGGACGGGCGTCAGGCCGCCGCTCGGGTCGGTGGGGGCGTCGGCCGCGGGCTGTGGCGCCGGGCCGAACGGGGTCAGACCGGGTCGCCGATCTTGACGCGGGGGCCCGGGGCCCGCATCCGGCGGAAGGTGATCGAGCGCATGATCGCGTAGAGGTAGAGCGAGCCCATCCGCTGCTCGGTCTTGGGGAACCGCTCGCGGACCAGCTTGCCGATCTTGCGGGAGATCAGGATCGAGTCGACCACCACGCCCAGGGCGAGCGCGCCCCAGAGCACGTTGGAGACCAGCCGGACCACCGGGGGCATCGCCGCGTTCGACCCGATCAGCACGATCAGCGCACCGCCGAAGAACCAGGTGCCGATCGTGCGCCGGGAGTCGACCACGTTGCGGGCCAGCAGGCGCTCAGGGCCGCGGTCGCGTGGGCCACCCTCGCGGCGGAACTCGGCGGCCGCCTCGGCCCGCAGCTCCCGGCGGCGCTCCCGCGCCTCCTCCTTGCTCAGCGGCTTGCTGGACGTGCCGCCGGGACGCCGGCCCACCGTCGGCCGCTTGGGGGTCTCGCGCCCCTTGGCCGGTGTGTAGCCGCGCGAACGGGCGGACTCGGACGCCTCGTCGGGCGTCACGGAGGTGACGGCCTCGTCGACGAGGTCGGCGGACTTGCGGCGAAACAACGACGGCACGCGGAAAGGGTAGCCAAACGTTGGCGCCCGGTGCACATCGCGGTGCACCGGGCGCGAACGGAGTGAGTGAGATTACGGACGTTCGGCGTGCGCGCCCAGGTCGGCGAGCTTCGCCTCGAAGTCCTCGTAGCCCCGGTTGATCAGGTCGACGCCGTACACCCGGGAGGTGCCCTCGGCGGCCAGCGCCGCGATCAGGTGGCTGAACCCGGCCCGCAGGTCCGGGATGACCAGGTCGGCCGCGTGCAGCTTGCTCGGGCCGGCGATCACCGCCGAGTGCTTGAAGTTGCGCCGGCCGAAGCGGCACGGGGTGCCGCCCAGGCAGTCCCGGTAGACCTGGATGTTGGCGCCCATCGAGTTCAGCGCCTCGGTGTAGCCCAGCCGCTGCTCGTAGACCGTCTCGTGGACGATCGACAGGCCCCGGGCCTGGGTGAGCGCCACGACGAGGGGCTGCTGCCAGTCGGTCATGAAACCGGGGTGCACGTCGGTCTCGAGCGCGACGGACTTCAGCTCGCCGCCCGGGTGCCAGAACCGGATGCCGCCCTCCTGGCCCGGGTCGCCCAGCTTCGGCGGCCGGGTGTCGGTGACCTCGTACTCGCCGCCGACCGAGCGGAAGATGTTCAGGAAGGTCATCATGTCCGCCTGCTGCGCGCCGAGCACCTCGACGTGGCCGCGGGTGGCCAGCGCGGCCGCGGCCCAACTCGCCGCCTCGATCCGGTCCGGGATCGGCCGGTGCGTGTAGCCGTGCAGCTTGGGCACACCCTGGATCTCGATCACCCGGTCGGTGTGCACCTTGATGATCGCGCCCATCTTCTGCAGCACGCAGATCAGGTCGATGATCTCCGGCTCCACCGCGGCGTTGCGCAGCTCGGTGACGCCCTCGGCCATCACCGCGGTGAGCAGCACCTGCTCGGTCGCCCCGACGCTCGGGTACGGCAGCGCGAACTTGGTGCCGTGCAGCCCGTTCGGCGCCGACAGGTGCAGGCCCTCGGGGCGCTTGTCGACGGTGGCGCCGAACTCGCGCAGCGCCTGGAGGTGGAAGTCGATCGGCCGGGGCCCGATGTGGCAGCCGCCGAGGTCGGGGATGAAGGCGTGCCCCAGCCGGTGCAGCAGCGGCCCGCAGAACAGGATCGGGATCCGGCTGGATCCCGCGTGCACGTTGATCTGGTCGGTGCTGGCGCTCTCGACGTTCGCCGGGTCGAAGACGAGCTCGCCGTCCTCGTCGCCGTCGGTCACCTTGACGCCGTGCAGCCCGAGCAGGCCTCGGACCACCTCGACGTCGCGGATGTTCGGCACGTCGAACAGCCGGCTCGGGCTGTCGCCGAGCAGCGCGGCGACCATCGCCTTGGAGACCAGGTTCTTCGCGCCGCGCACGCGGATCCGCCCTTCCAGCGGAGTGCCTCCGTGCACGACCAGGACGTCGTCGGTCAACGCAACCTCCAGCGCGTCGGTGCTGCTGTGTTGATGGTGGGGCCCACGATGGTCACCGCTACCCCGGATGCGGCTGTGGTGAAACACGTCCGCCTGCGTCGTCGCTCCGGCAGCATAGTCCTCGGACGCGAACATGGAACCGGTCACACCGCCCGCAGCGTGTTAATCGGGCCATCCCGCACTAATGCGTACCAAGGGCGCTACGCAGAGTGATCAGCTGGCGGTCGGCGGCGGAGTGTCGGCGCCGGGCAGCGCGAGCATCTGGTCCAGTGCCACCCGGGCGTGGTGGGCGGTGTCCGGGTCGACGGTGATCTGGTTCACCACGCGGCCGGCCACCAGCTCCTCGAGCGCCCAGACCAGGTGCGGCAGGTCGATCCGGTTCATCGTCGAGCAGTAGCAGACCGCCCGGTCGAGGAACATGATCTGCTTGTCCGGGTGGGCCAGCGCGAGCCGGCGCACCAGGTTGAGCTCCGTGCCCACCGCCCAGGCCGAGCCGGCCGGCGCCGCCTCGATGGTCTTGATGATGTACTCGGTGGAGCCAACGTGATCCGCCGCGGTGACCACCTCGTGCCGGCACTCCGGGTGGACCAGCACGTTCACCCCGGGCACCCGCTCGCGGACGTCGTCGACGCTGTCGAGGGTGAACCGGCCGTGCACCGAGCAGTGCCCGCGCCAGAGGATCATCTTCGCGTCGCGCAGCTGCTGCGGGGTCAGCCCACCGTTCGGCTTGTGCGGGTCGTAGAGCACGCAGTCGTCCAGCGAGTAGCCCATCTCCAGCACGGCCGTGTTGCGGCCCAGGTGCTGGTCGGGCAGGAAGAGCACCTTCGACCCCTGCTCGAACGCCCAGTCCAGGGCCCGCTTCGCGTTGGACGAGGTGCAGACCAGCCCGCCGTGGCGCCCCACGAAGCCCTTGATGTCCGCCGAGGAGTTCATGTAGGTGACCGGGACGGTCTGCTCCGCGATCCCCAGCTCGGCCAGCGCGTCCCAGGCCGCCTCGACCTGCCCCAGCACCGCCATGTCCGCCATCGAGCAGCCGGCGGCTAGGTCGGGCAGGATCACCTTCTGGGCGTCGGAGGTGAGGATGTCGGCGCTCTCGGCCATGAAGTGCACGCCGCAGAAGACGATGTACTCCGCGTCCGGCCGGGCCGCCGCCTCCCGGGCCAGCTTGAACGAGTCGCCGGTGACGTCGGCGAACTGGATCACCTCGTCGCGCTGGTAGTGGTGGCCCAGCACGAACACCTTGGTGCCCAACGCCGCCTTCGCCGCCGCCGCCCGGGCCACCAGATCCGGGTCGCTCGGCGCCGGCAGGTCGCCCGGACACTCCACGCCGCGCTCGGTGGACGGGTCGCCGCCCCGGCCGAGCAACAGCAGTGCCGTGGCGGTGTTTGAGGGCTCTACCCAGGTCGAAGTCACGTCCTCCATGGTCCCACAGCGCGGGCGCGGCGCAGCTTCCCGCGATGTGTGCTGCCACACTGCTCGGCATGCGCGTGCTGCTCTGTCCGGACAAGTTCGCCGGCACCCTGCCCGCCCCGGAGGTGGCCGCCGCGGTGGCCGACGGCTGGCGGGCCGTCGCCGCCGGTGACGACCTGCTGATCCGGCCGCTCGCCGACGGCGGCCCGGGCTTCCTCGACGTCCTCGCCGACGCGCTGGAGGCCAGCCGGGTGCCGGTACGCACCGTCGACCCGCTCGGGCGGCCGGCGGGCGGTGAGATCCTGCTCACCGTCGACGGCACCGCGTACCTGGAGAGCGCTCAGGCCTGCGGCCTGCACCTGCTCGGGCCCGACGAGCGGGACCCGAAGGCGACCACCTCGTACGGGCTGGGGCTGCTGGTCGCCGCCGCGGTGGAACACGGCGCCCGGACCGTGGTGATCGGGCTGGGCGGCTCGGGCACCAACGACGGCGGCGCGGGCATGCTCACCGCGCTCGGCGTCACCCCGCTCGACGAGGCCGGCCTCGCCCTGCCGTACGGCGGCGCCGCGCTGGCCGCGGTCGCCAGGATCGACGGCGCGCCCCGGCTGCGTGACACCACGCTGGTCGCCGCCACCGACGTGGACAACCCGCTGCTCGGCCTGCACGGCGCGAGCAACGTGTTCGGCCCGCAGAAGGGCGCGGACCGGGCCGACGTGCTGCTGCTCGACGCCGCGCTGGAACGCTTCGCGGCGGTGCTGGAGCGGGATCTGCCCGGCTGCCCGGCCGGCCTCGGCGCGCTGCCCGGCGGCGGGGCGGCCGGCGGCCTCGGCGCGGCGATCCTCGCCCTCGGGGGCCGCTGCGAGTCCGGCATCGGCCTGGTCACCCGCGCCATCGACCTCGACGCCGCGCTGGACGACGTCGACCTCGTGATCACCGGAGAGGGTTCCTTCGACCACCAGTCGCTGCGCGGCAAGGTGGTGGCCGGGGTGGCCGGGGCCGCCCGGGACCGGGGGGTGCCGTGCGTGGTCGTCGCCGGCCAGGTGAGCACCGGGCGGCGCGAGGCCGCCGCGGCGGGCGTGACCGACGCGTACAGCCTGGTGGAGCACTTCGGGGGCGAGGAGCGCGGCGGCCTCGCGGCCGCGCTCGACCGGCCCGCCGAGGGCCTGCGCGAGGTGGGCTCGCGGCTGGCCCGGCAGTGGAGCCGCGCGCGGGAGGTGTGACCCACGCCGCGCGGGGAAGCCCCGAGGTCACGTCGCCGGGTCACCGGCCCGGAAGCGGCCTACAATCAAAAACTGGACCACAGTGGGAATCGCTGGCCGGCGGGTGACGTTGGTCGGGACGACCACAACCAACGCGCGCAGGGAGAATTCCACGTGACCACGCCAGCGCAGACCGAGTCGACCGAGGCCAAGGCCGCCACGTCCGTCGTCCTCACCGACGTCGCGGCGCAGAAGGTCAAGGCCCTGATCGAGCAGGAAGGCCGCGACGACCTGCGGCTCCGCGTCGCGGTGCAGCCCGGCGGCTGCTCCGGCCTGCGGTACCAGCTCTTCTTCGACGAGCGTTCGCTCGACGGTGACATCGTCACCGACTACGACGGTGTCGAGGTCGTCGTCGACCGGATGAGCAACCCCTACCTGGCCGGTGCCACGATCGACTTCGCCGACCGGATCGACGCCCAGGGCTTCACCATCGACAACCCCAACGCGGGCAGCTCCTGCGCCTGTGGTGACTCGTTCAGCTGAGTCGACCTCCGCGTCAGCACGGCGGGGCCGTCCCTTCGGGGGCGGCCCCGTCGTCGTCTGCGCCCCGGTGTCGCGCAGATGGCCGTTGTCCGACCGACCGGACACGGGTGGATTGACGGACCGGTAGGCTGACCGCGCCCTGCTCCCGACCCCGAGGGTTGACATGAAGATCGCGGTGACCGGTTCCATCGCCACCGATCATTTGATGAGCTTCCCCGGCCGCTTCGCCGACCAGCTCATCGCCGATCAGCTGCACAACGTGTCGCTCTCCTTCCTGGTGGACGACCTGGTGCTGCGGCGCGGCGGCGTGGCGGCGAACATCGCGTTCGGCATGGGGCAGCTCGGCCTGCGCCCGGTCCTGGTCGGCGCGGTCGGCGCCGACTTCGCCGACTACCGCTCCTGGCTCGAACGGCACGGCGTGGACTGCGCGTCGGTGCACGTCAGCGAGGTGGCGCACACCGCCCGCTTCGTCTGCACCACCGACACCGACATGTGCCAGATCGCCTCGTTCTACGCCGGCGCCATGAGCGAGGCGCGCAACATCGAGCTCGCCCCGGTGGCCCAGCGGCTCGACGGGCTCGACCTGGTCCTGGTGGGCGCGAACGACCCCGAGGCGATGCTGCGGCACTCGGCCGAGTGCCGGGAGCGCGGCTACCCCTTCGCGGCGGACCCCTCCCAGCAGCTGGCCCGGATGCCCGGCGAGGACGTGGTCGCGCTGATCGACGGCGCTGACTACCTGATGACCAACGACTACGAGAAGTCCCTGCTGCAGAGCAAGGCGGGCCTCAGCGACGAGCAGCTGCTGGACCGGGTCAAGATCCGGGTCACGACGCTCGGCAAGCACGGCGTGGAGATCGCCGGCCGCGACTTCGACCCGATCCACGTGCCGATCGCGCGGGAGATCCGGGCGGTCGACCCGACCGGCGTCGGTGACGGCTTCCGCGCCGGCTTCTTCACCGCCCTCTCCTGGGGCCTCGGTCTGGAGCGGGCCGCCCAGGTGGGTTCCCTGCTCGCCACGCTGGTGCTCGAGACGGTCGGCACGCAGGAGTACCAGGTGCGCCGCGACCTGTTCGTCAAGCGGCTCGCCGAGTCGTACGGCGACGTGGCCGCCGACGAGGTCCGCCCGCACCTGCTGCCCTGACCCCCGCCGTCAGTTCCCCGCGATCTTGCGGTTCCTGCCCCTGGTTCGCGGCAGTCGTCCCGGTTCGACCGGGCACGAAGTGCAAGATCGCGGGTCCCCGGCGCGCCCTGCGCCGGGGAGGCGGGTCGCGCGGGTCAGTGCTGGCGGCGGACGTCGTAGGCGGGGCCGTCCGGGCCGGCGACCCGGCCGACGAACTCCTGGCCGCGCATCCGGCACCAGGCGGGGATGTCCACCGCCGCCGCCGGATCGTCGGCCAGCACCCGGACCACCGTGCCGACCGGCAGCTCCGGCAGCCGCCGGGCCACCGCGATCACCGGCAGCGGGCAGCGCTGCCCGCGGCAGTCGAGCACCTCGTCCGGCACCGTCACAGCCCCACCACCCCCGCCTCGGCCCGCAGGTCGGCGACGATCCCGGGCAGCTCGGCGAGGAACCGCTCGACATCCGCCGCCGACGTCTCCCGGTGCAGCGACACCCGCACGTTGCCGTGCGAGAGCACGCCCATCGCCTCCAGCACGTGCGACGGTCGCAGCGTCGAGGAGGTGCAGGACGAGCCGGAGGAGACCGCGAAGCCGCGTCGGTCCAGCGCGTGCAGCAGCGCCTCGCCGTCGACGTACAGACAGGAGAACGTGACCAGGTGCGGCAGGCGGCGCTGCGGGTCGCCGACCACCTCCACGTCCGGGACCTCCGCCGCCACCCGGGCGCGGATCAGGTCCACCAGCGGCGCCAACCGGGCCGCCTCGGCCACGGCGTCGGCCGCCACCGCGCGCAGGCTCGCCGCCGCCGCGACCACCGCCGGCAGGTTCAACGCCCCGGGCGTACGGCCGGCCTCCCGGTCGTCGGCCGGATACGGCGACTCCCAGCGGGTGCCCTTGCGCACCACGAGCAGACCCACACCGGCCGGACCACCCCACTTGTGCGCGCTGGCGGTCAGCACGGACCAGCCCGCCGGCACCGGCACCCGACCCACCGCCTGGGCGCCGTCCACGTACAGCGGCACATCGACGTCGGCGCACGCGGCGGCGGCCTCGGCCACCGGCTGGAGCGTGCCCACCTCGTGACTCGCGGCGATCAGCGCGGCGAGCGCCACCCCCGGCGCGCGGACCGCGGCCGCCCACCCGTCCACGTCCAGTCCGCCGAGCCGGTCGACCGGCACCGAGGTCGCGGTGCCCCCGCCCGCCACGTGCCGTTCGGCGGCGTGCAGCACGGCCGAATGTTCGATCGTCGAGTGCACGAAGGTCCGCCCCACCCGGCGGCGCCCGGCCAGGCCACCGAGCACCGCCGCGTGCGCGGCGGCCGTGCCGCTGGCGGTGAAGGAGAGCTCGTCGGGGCGTACGCCCAGGGTCTCCGCGGTCGCGCCTCGCGCCGCGTCGAGGAGTTGGCGGGCCCGGCGGGCCTGCGTGTAGAGCTTGCCCGGGTCGGCCCAGCCGTCGTCGAGGGCGGCCAGCAGCGCCTGCCGGGCGACCGGATGCAGCGGCGCGGCGGTGGCCGCGTCCAGGTAGACCGGGGAAGCGCTCACGACTCCCTACGTTATCGCGCCGAACAGGTCAAGATCCCCCGATGGGGGCCGGACAGTGACCCCAACACGGTCCAGCCGGTCATGGTCGAGTAATCTGCGACCGTCGGTGACGCCTTTGCCGCCGGTGTTGTCGCTCCGCCCGTCGGAGGTCGACAGAACAGAAGAGACACCGCGGCGCGCTAGGGAGGCAGGACCAGGTGGTCGCAAGGAGTTCGGAGGTACGGCCGTCGGCCGTACGGCACAGCGCTTCCCCAGGAGCCGGTGGGCGCCGGGGGCGTGGTGCCGGTCGTCTCGCCGGGCTCGGTCTCGGCGGTGTGGCGCTGCTGGTCCTGCTCACGGGCTGTGACGTCGGCGCGACGTTCGACGGCTTCGGCTGGCCGCAGGGCGGCATCTCCCCGGAGTCGCACCGGATGTACGACCTGTGGATCGCGTCCTGCATCGCGGCGCTCGCGGTCGGCGTGTTCGTCTGGGGCCTGATCTTCTGGTGCGTCGTGCGCTACCGGAAGCGGGGCAACGACCTGCCGGTGCAGACCCGCTACAACATGCCGATGGAGTTCCTCTACACCATCGCGCCGATCCTGATCGTCTCCGTGCTCTTCTACTACACGGCGATCGTGCAGACCGACGTCAACAAGACGTCGCGGAACCCCGACGTCACCGTCGAGATCGTCGCGTTCAAGTGGAACTGGCAGTTCAACTACCGCGACGGCCAGGGCGTGGACGCCAACACCGTCGCCTCGACGCTCGGCACCAGCGAGGTCATCCCGATCCTGGTCCTGCCGACCGACCGGTCCATCCGGTTCGAGGAGACCAGCCGGGATGTCATCCACTCGTTCTGGGTGCCGGAGATGCTGTTCAAGCGGGACGTCATGCCCGGCAAGATCCGCAACGTGTTCGAGGTCGAGCGCCTGGACACCGAGGGCGCCTACGTCGGCCGCTGCGCCGAGCTGTGCGGCACCTACCACGCGTTCATGAACTTCGAGCTGCGCGTCGTCTCGCCCGAGCAGTACGACCAGTTCCTCGCGGCCAAGCAGGCCGGCCGGACCACGCAGGAAGCGCTGAGCGCGATCGGCGAGGACCCGTACGCGCAGACGACCAGTCCGTTCGACACCCGGCGTACGAAGAACAACTTCAACCCGGACGACCTGCCGGCCGGAAGCTGAGGGAGCGGGCATGAAGACCGAGTGGCGTATCTTCCTGATCATCGCCGGGTTCCTCGCCGGCGCGACCGTCCTCTACGGCGCGTGGACGCACGGCGAGTCCGGCAACGTCGAATGGGTCGGCACGGTGGCCCTGCTGCTGTCCTTCCTGCTGTGCTCGATGTGCGGGGGCTTCTTCTGGTTCGTCTCCCGCCGGATCGACCTCCGCCCCGAGGACCGTCCGGACGCGGAGATCGCCGACGGCGCCGGTGAGATCGGCTTCTTCAGCCCGGGCAGCTACTGGCCGTTCGGCCTGGCGCTCGCCGCCGCCATCGCGGGTCTCGGCCTGGTGTTCTGGCAGTTCTGGCTGCTCGGCGCCGGCCTGGTGGCGGTCATCTTCGCCGCCTGCGGGCTGCTCTTCGAGTACTACACCGGCACCCGGCGCACCGCCGAGCACTGAGCCCGGCGGCACCACCCGATCACGACGAAGGCCCGCCTCCCCCGGGAGGCGGGCCTTCGCACGTCCCTCGCCGGGCCGGCCGGCCCCGCACACGCGCACCCTCGGGTTGCGCGGTCCTCGGGTGGCGCGGTCCTGGCGTGGGCGCCCTTGCGTGGCGCGGTCCGTGGGTGGCGCGGTCCTCGGGTGGCGCGGTCCTGGCGTGGGCGCCCTTGCGTGGCGCGGTCCGTGGGTGGCGCGGTCCTCGGGTGGCGCGGTCCTGGCGTGGGCGCCCTTGCGTGGCGCGGTCCGTGGGTGGCGCGATCCTTGGGTGGCGCGCCCTTGCGTGGCGCGGCCCTCGCATGGCGCGCCCCTCGCGTCGCGCGCCCAATGCGCGGCGTTGATCGACTCCTTGTCGGCGATATGGCGGTGTTCCGGCGTGACGGACACCGCCATTTCGGCGATCTGGCGGCGGCGAGGGACCGCGCACCATGCCGAGCCGCAGCATGCAGAGCCGCACCACACGGGGCTACGAATCGCGAGGGATTCCGCGGGCGGCGAGCGCCTGGTGAGCTGCGGGAGTGGGAGGGGCCGGGCGGTGCGGCGGTCGGGCGTTAGCGGGGCCCTCAGGCGGCGTGGCGGTGGGCCGGAGGCCGGCGACGGCGGGCGTCGAGCCGCGGTGTGCGGAAGGTGAACGTCGCGATCAGCACGGCAGCGCCGCAGCCGGTGCAGACCAGCTCGGGGCAGTCGGCGCCGTGCCCGTCGGCGCACGGTGGCGCCTCGAACGGCTGAACGCCCTCGCAGGTGTCACAGTGGAATTCGCGGTCCGACACGGGCGTCTCCTCTCGCTCCGGTCCGCCGGCAGGTGCCGCACACGACGGAGGTGAATCACTCCGATGTAGTTTCGCATGCTGGTCCGACAGGACCGGGCCGCCGGGCGGCCCTGCCCGCCTCTGCGGCCGCCCACCTGCGGAAACCGGAGCCTGGCGTGTCGAGAGTCGGTGACCGGAGCCGGCGATCCACTCGGGTTCCAGGAAACCGAGGTGTCGTGCCCGGTGGGACACCCCGACCTTCTTGATGTCGAGTCGATCACCCCGGCCCCCGGCCCCCCGGCCCCGGCCCCCGGCCCCCCGGCCCCGGCCCCCGGCCTCCCGGCCCCGGCCCCCGGCCCCGGCCCCCGGCCCCGGCCCCCGGCCCCGGCCCCCGGCCCCGGCCCCCGGCCCCGGCCCCCGGCCCCGGCCCCCGGCCCCGGCCCCCGGCCCCGGCCTCCGGGCTCGGGGCCGGCCGCAGGCCCGCGTGTCCGGGGGCACCGGGCCGACCGCCGACCGGCCTACGCGCTCGGGTCGGCGCGACCAGGGCCGGCCGTCGGGCCGTCCGTGGGGAACGTGCGTTGGTGGGGGAGCGGTCAGGAGGTGCGGGCGACCTCGATCCAGCGGTCGAGCGCGGCCGCCGCCGCGCCGGAGTCGACCGCCTCGGCGGCGCGGGCCAGGCCGGCGCGCAGCGCGTCGGTCAGGTCGCCGTCCAGCGGGCCCTGGGTAGCCAGCGCCGCGGCGGCGTTGACCAGCACCGCGTCCCGGACCGGGCCGGGCTCGCCGGCCAGGAACCGGCGCGCCACGCCGGCGTTGAAGGCCGCGTCGCCGCCGCGCAGGTCGGCGAGGGTGGACCGGGCCACCCCGAGGTCGGTCGCGTCGAGCACCGCCTCCCGGACGGTGCCGCCCTGCGCCACCCAGACGCGGGTCGGTGCGGCGGTCGTGAACTCGTCGAGCCCGTCCTCGCCGCGCATCACCAGCACCGAGTCGCCCCGGGCGGCGAACACGCCGGCCATCACCGGGGCCATCCGCGGGTCGAAGCAGCCGACCGCGCCGGCCCGGGGTCGGGCCGGGTTGGTCAGCGGGCCGAGGAAGTTGAACACCGTGGGCACGCCCAGCTCGCGCCGGACCGGGCCGGTGTGTCGCATGCCCGGGTGGAACCGGGCCGCGAAGCAGAACCCGATGCCGGCCTCGGTGACGCAGCGGGCGACCCCGTCCGGATCGAGATCCAGCGGTACGCCGAGGAACTCCAGCAGGTCGGCGGTGCCGCAGGAGGAGGAGGCGGCGCGGTTGCCGTGCTTGACGACGCGTACGCCGGCGCCGGCGACCACCAGCGCGGCCATGGTGGAGATGTTGACCGTGTGGGCGAGGTCACCGCCGGTGCCCACCACGTCCAGGGCGGTGGAACGCAGCTCCTCGGAGAGGGTGACCGGGACCGCCCGGCCGAGCATCGCCTCGACCAGGCCGGCCAGCTCGGCGGACGTCTCGCCCTTGGCCCGCAGCCCGACTGCGAACCCGGCGACCTGCGCGGCGGTGGCCGAGCCGGCCATGATCTCGCCCATCGCCCAGGCGGTGTCGGCGGTGGAGAGCTCCTCGCCGCGCAGCAGCGCGTTGAGCAGGTGCGGCCAGGTCCGATCGCCCATCGCGGGCCTCCCGAGCGTGCGAATGCGGGTGGGATGAACCGGCGCCGGTCGGTCCGGCGCCGTTGGCGGTGCCGGAGCGGGGACGTCAGGCGGGTGCGTGCGTCCGCAGCAGCTCGGCCACCGTCGTTCCGGTGGTCACCGGGTCGAGCGGGTGGACCAGGGTGGCGTCGACCTCGGCGTAGGCCGCGAGCCATCGGTCGGCGGCGCGGGCGATCACCACGCAGGTCGGCGGCGCGTCCTCGCGGTCGTCCTTGATCTGGCGGGCGATGCCGAGACCGCCGCCGGGGGTCGCCTCGCCGTCGAGCAGCAGCAGGTCGATCTCGTAGTCGTCGACCAGGCGGACGACCTCCGCGTACGTCGACGACTCGACGAACTCGATCTCGAGGCCGGGCGCGGGCCGGGTGCCGACGGCGAGCCGCATCCGGTCACGGACGTCCGGGTCGTCGCTGTAGAGCAGGACGGTGCACTGACGATCACTCATGCCGACACTCCGCTTCGCTCCGTACCGTCCGGAGGCGCCACCGCGCCGAGCCTGAAGATTCGTTCGCTCATGGCTCGACCGGCTCCCACCTCGTAGCTGCCCGCTGATCGTACCGGTCGACGTGACGTACGTGACGTCCCGCCCGGGGCGTACCGTCGCCGCTGCTCAGGCGGCGGATTCCGCCGCGCGCTCGCGGGCCTCCTGCCGGTCCAGCTCGCGGTCGACCCGCCGGGCCTCGCGCTCGGACTGCTTGACCCACTGCACGACCAGCACCCCGAGCATCGTCACGCTGACGAACTCGCCGCCGGCCCACAGGATGCCGCCGGCGAGCACCTGGTCGTCCCACGGGTTCGACCAGGACAGGTTCAGCGAGGGATACCAGTCGCCGCCGAAGAGGGTGCTGCTCTGCATGATGGTCAGCCCGAGCACCGTGTGGAACGGCACGGAGAGCAGCATCAGCAGCGCCCGGGCCGGGTACGGCCACCGGCCGGGCAGCGGGTCGAGGCCGAGCAGCGGCCAGAAGAACACGCAGCCGGTCATGATGAAGTGCGCGTGCACCAGCTCGTGCGCCCAGGCGTGCTCCAGCGTGTACCGGTACAGGTCGGTGAAGTAGAGCGCGAACGGGTTGACCACGAAGATGGTGAACGCCACAAGCGGGAAGCTGTAGACCCGGGCGACCCGGCTGTGCACGATCGCGAGCAGTCGCTTGCGGGGGCGCTGCGGCAGCGTACGCAGGGCCAGCGTCATCGGCGCGCCCAGCGCCAGGAAGATCGGCGACATCATCGACAGCACCATGTGCTGGACCATGTGCACACTCAGCAGCGCCGTGTCGTACGCCTCCAGGCCGGTGGCGGTGACCAGCGCGATGCCGCCGAGGCCGGGGCCGAGGAAGAAGACCGTCCGGGCGATCGGCCACCGGTCGCCGCGGATCCGCAGTCGGTGCACCCCGTAGAGGTAAAGCCCGGCGGCGACCACCAGCAGCAGGGTGAGCCAGCTGTTCAGCCGCGTCTCGGTGAACACCGAGGTGACGGAGAACGGCGGCAGGTTGGCGCTGCTCGCGGCCGGTGAGACCGCCGAGGTCGCGGCGAAGATCGAATCGACGTGCTGCACGCTTTTCAGGCTAGGCCAGGCGAACCGGACCTCCACTATCGGGCCACCCTGACCACCGGTTTGGCCCCCCGCTGATCGTGACCGCCGGTCAGGGGCAATAATGACCGCGTGACTGCGGCCCCAGCCATTGACAAGAGCCGGATCCACTCCCTGACCCGACCCAACATGGTCAGCGTCGGGACGATCGTGTGGCTCTCCAGCGAACTCATGTTCTTCGCGGCGCTGTTCGCGATGTACTTCTCCATCCGCGCGGCGGCGCCGGAGCAGTGGGCGGAGCACACCGAGGTCCTCAACATCCCGTACGCGACCACCTTCACGGTGATCCTGGTGTTGTCCTCGGTGACCTGCCAGCTCGGTGTCTTCGCCGCGGAGCGGGGCGACGTGCATGCGCTGCGGCGCTGGTTCACGATCACCTTCGTGATGGGCCTGATCTTCGTGCTCGGCCAGCTGAACGAGTACCGCACGCTGGTGCACGAGGGCGTCAAGATCAACCACGACGGCTACGGGTCGATGTTCTACCTGACCACGGGCTTCCACGGTCTGCACGTGACCGGCGGTCTGATCGCCTTCATCATCTTCATGATCCGCACCACCATGGGCCGGTTCACCCCGGCGCAGGCCACCTCGGCGATCGTCGTGTCGTACTACTGGCACTTCGTCGACGTCGTGTGGATCGGGCTCTACGCCATGATCTACTGGCTTCAGTGATCTTGGCGCGTCACGAACAGCGCCGCTGCTCCGTCCCCTGAGACAAGGTCCAACCGGTTAAGGACACAGGTCATGACTTCTGACAACGACCGCCGACGCGGTCTGCTCGCGCGGTTGCGCGAGCGGCCCGCAGCGCGCAGCAGGGGCCGCCGCCGGCTGGGTGCCGCGGTCCGGCTGCTCGCCGCGCTGATGCTGGCCGGCGGCGCATACACCGTCTTCGCCCCCGGCGCGCAGGCGCAGGACGACCCCACGCTGACCGGCGCCGCCGCCGAGGGCAAGGCGCTGTTCGACGTGAGCTGTGTGACCTGTCACGGTCGCAACGCGCAGGGTGTCGAGGGCCGCGGGCCGAGCCTGATCGGCGTCGGCGCGGCCTCGGTCGAGTTCCAGGTCAGCAGCGGCCGGATGCCGCTGGCCCGGCAGGAGGCCCAGGCGCACCGCAAGCCCCCGCTCTTCACCGACGAGCAGACCCGCCAGCTGGGCGAGTACATCCAGGAGCTCGGCGGCGGCCCGGTCGTGCCGAACGGCGACGACCTGCGCTCGGAAGGCGACGTGGCGGCCGGCGGCGAGCTGTTCCGGATCAACTGCTCGCAGTGCCACGCCTTCGGCGGTGGCGGTGGCGCGCTCTCCTCGGGCAAGTTCGCCCCGAGCCTGCACCCGGCGAGCGACCGGCAGATCTACGCCGCCATGCTGAGCGGCCCGCAGAACATGCCGGTCTTCGGTGACAACCAGATCACCCCGGAGCAGAAGGCCGACATCATCGCCTACATCCAGGAGACCCTGAAGCACGACCAGGACCCGGGCGGCTTCAACCTCGGCCGCTACGGTCCCTCGACCGAGGGTCTGGCCATCTTCCTGGTTGGCATCGTCGCGCTGGTCTTCGCTAGCCTGTGGATTGCGGGCAAGTCGTGACCGAGCGGATCTTTCGATTCAGTGCTGCGGTGCCGCGGCTCGGCACCGCCGGTAACGAGGTGACGGCATGAGCACGCACACCGAGCACCAGGCCCAGCAGGGCCGGGAACCGCTCGACGTGAACGCCCCCGGGCTGACCCGCTTCGACATCGTCCGCGAGGGCGCCCGGCGGGACGACATCGAGATCGTCCACTACGAGCCGCAGGTCGTCTCCGGTTCGAAGGCCGAGCGCCGACTGGTCCGTCTGGTCGCCGGGATGTTCCTGCTGACCGGCCTGGTGGCGACCATCTTCCTCGTCGTCTACATCTGGTGGCCGTGGGAGTACGCTCCCGGCCGCGGCGGTGACAAGCTCTTCACCCCGCTGC
Organism: Micromonospora sp. WMMD812; assembly: GCF_027497215.1. Classification (NCBI taxonomy): domain Bacteria; kingdom Bacillati; phylum Actinomycetota; class Actinomycetes; order Micromonosporales; family Micromonosporaceae; genus Micromonospora; species Micromonospora sp. WMMD812. The sequence continues at coordinate 6,367,524 of NZ_CP114904.1, forward strand.
TCGGCGTCACCCTGGGCCTCGCCCTGCTCGGTATCGGCTTCGGCATCCTGACCTGGGGCAAGAAGCTGATGCCAAAGGAGGTGTCGATCCAGGATCGGCACGAGGGCACGGTCGACGAAGAAGGCCGCACCATCACCGGCCAGACCATGCTCTACGTGGCCGACGAGATGGGCCTGAAGCGGCGGCCGCTGCTCGGCATCTCGCTGCTGGCCGGCCTCGCGCCGGTCGGCGCGGTCGTCGCCGCGCCGCTGGTCGGCGGTCTGATCTCCGACCCGCACAAGAACAACCAGATGTTCACCACCGGGTTCGCCCCGGCCGAGGGCGGCCAGCGGATCCGCCTGGTCCGCGAGGACGGCCGCCCGATCCGCCCGGCGGACATCAGCGCGGGCGGGCAGCTCACCGTCTTCCCCGGTGTCGACCACGGCGTCAGCAACCGGCACGCGGACTCGCCGACCCTGCTGATCCACCTGCGGGACTCCGACGCGCGCGAGTCGCGCCAGGCGAACGAGCGGGTCGGCCACGGCGACTACATGTGGGGCAACTACGCGGCGTTCTCCAAGATCTGCACGCACGCGGGCTGCCCGGCCAGCCTCTACGAGCAGCAGACCAACCGGCTGCTCTGCCCGTGCCACCAGTCGCAGTTCCTGATCACCGACAACGCCCGGCCGGTCTTCGGCCCCGCCAGCCGGCGGCTGCCGCAGCTGCCGATCGAGGTGGATGCCGAGGGCTTCTTCGTGGCGAAGTCCGACTTCACCGAGACCGTCGGGCCAGACTTCTGGGAGCGGCCATGAAGCGTCGTAAGTTAACTCTGGCGGCGGAGCCGGGCAAGGCCGCGGCGGCGGTCGACGACCGCTTCCAGGTGGCGACCCCGCTGCGCCGGCTGTTGAACAAGGTCTTCCCGGACCACTGGTCCTTCCTGCTCGGCGAGATCGCCCTGTTCTCGTTCATCGTCCTGCTGCTCACCGGGGTCTTCCTGACCTTCTTCTTCGAGCCGTCGATGACCGAGGTCGTCTACAACGGCAGCTACGCCCCGCTGCGTGGCACGCCGATGTCCGCCGCGTACGCCTCCAGCCTGGACCTGTCCTTCGAGGTCCGGGGCGGTCTGATCATGCGGCAGATGCACCACTGGGCGGCGCTGCTGTTCATGGCCGCGATCGTCGTGCACATGCTGCGCGTCTTCTTCACCGGCGCGTTCCGCAAGCCGCGCGAGACGAACTGGATCATCGGTTCGCTGCTGTTCTGGGTCGGCTTCCTGGCCGGCTTCACCGGCTACTCGCTGCCGGACGACGGGCTCTCCGGCACCGGCCTGCGGATCGCCTCGGCGATCATGCTGTCCATCCCGGTGATCGGCTCCTGGGTCACCTCGTCGGTCTTCGGCGGGGAGTTCCCCGGCACCATCATCATCAGCCGGTTCTTCATCGCCCACGTGCTGCTCATCCCGGGCCTGCTGCTGGCGCTGATCACGGTCCACCTGGGCCTGGTCTTCAAGCAGAAGCACACCCAGTGGCCCGGCCCCGGCCGGACCAACCAGAACGTGGTCGGCGAGCGCTTCTTCCCGCGGTACGCGATCAAGCAGGGCGGCTTCTTCATGGTCGTCTTCGGCGTGATCGCGCTGATGGGCGGTCTGTTCCAGATCAACCCGATCTGGCTCTTCGGCCCGTACGAGGCGTGGGTCGTCTCCGCCGCCAGCCAGCCCGACTGGTACGTCATGTTCCTGGACGGCTCGACCCGACTGATGCCGGCCTGGCAGATCAACATTCCGATCGGCGACGGGTACGTCATTCCGCCGCTGTTCTGGCCGACGGTCGTGCTGCCCGGCATCCTGGTGGGCCTCTCCACGATGTACCCGTTCCTGGAGGCGCGGCACCTCAAGGACCGCAAGAGCCACAACCTGCTCCAGCGGCCCCGGGACGTTCCGGCCCGGACCGCGGTGGGCGCGATGGCCGTCTCCTTCTACGTCGTGCTGACCCTCTCCGGGGCGAACGACGTCATCGCGGACAAGTTCCAGATCAGCCTGAACGCGATGACCTGGGCGGGCCGGATCGGCCTGCTGGTGGTGCCGCCGTTGGCCTACTACTTCACCTACCGGCTGTGCCTGGGCCTCCAGCAGCACGACCGGGAGGTGCTGGCGCACGGTGTCGAGACCGGCATCATCCGGCGGCTGCCGGACGGCCGGTTCGTCGAGGTGCACCAGCCGCTCAGCGCGGCGGACGGGCACGCCGACGGCCACGGCGCCCTGGAGTACGCCGGCTGGGTCGTGCCGAAGAAGATGAACCGGCTCGGTGCCCTCGGCCCGGCGATCCGGGGCTTCTTCTACCCCATCGAGAAGCCGGCCGAGGCGCCGGTCTCGCCGGGACACCCGCCGGTCGAGCCCCGACCGGAGCACGCGGAGATCGGCAGCGGCGAGAGCCGTCGCTGACCCTGACCCACCTCGACGTGGCGCCCGCCGGATCCTCCGGCGGGCGCCACGTCCGTTTCCGCCCCGGGACGGCCCGGCCGTGCCCGCCGCGAGTTGCCGATCCGGACACCCCCGTAGGGACCGGGCCGTACCCCCGAGCGGCGGCGGTCCGGTCCGGAGCCGGACGGCCCGCCCGACTCCCACCGTCCCTCGCGTCGGGCGATCGCAGGAATAACCCCGGTGAGCCGGGTATCCGTGCGGTCCAACGTCTCAAGGGGAGGAAGCATGTTGGGTATCAAACGCTTCGGCCTGCTGGCCGCGCTGGTGGTGGTCGGCGTCGCGCCCGCCGCGGCCGCGCAGGCCGCGGCACAGCCGTCGTCGCAGGACACCCAGTACCTGCAGGCGATCCACCAGGTCAACCTGTTCGAGATCACCACGGGTGAGCTGGCCCAGCAGAAGGGTCAGAACCAGCGGGTCAAGGACCTGGGCAAGATGTTCGTGACCGACCACACCCAGCTGGACCAGACGGTGCAGCAGACCGCCTCCCAGCTCAACGTGCAGCTGCCCAACGCGCCCACCGCGGATCAGCAGGCCGTGATCGACCAGCTGAACAACGCGAGCGGTGCCGAGTTCGACCGGCAGTGGGTGACCGCGCAGCTGGCCGGCCACGTCCAGGCCATCCAGGCCACCCAGACCGAGATCTCGCAGGGCTCCGAGCAGTCGGTGGTCCAGTTGGCGCAGACCTCGCTGCCGGTCCTCCAGGCGCACTATGACGAGCTGGTCCAGCTGGCCCAGCAGCTGGGCATCCCGGTTCCGCAGGCCAGCGCCAGCGGTACGCCGAGCCCCGGCGCCACCACCGAGTCCCCGGGCACCGAATCGCCGGGCACCGAATCGCCGGGCACCGAGTCGCCGGGCACCGAGGCTCCGGGTGGCGGCACCGAGTCGCCGGCCCCGGGTGGCGGCACCACCGAGACGCCGGCTCCGGGCGTGAGCTGACGTCGGACGGCATCGGCGGCCGGTCCACCCTCGGGGTGGGCCGGCCTCCGTGCGTACGGGGCGGGAACGGCCCGCCCCTGGTCGGTGCCGGCGCGAAACCGCCGGTCGTCAGTCGGCGTTCGCCAGGCCGATCGCGAACGCCTCCTCCAGGTCGTGCTGCGAGTACGCCCGGAAGGCGATGTGCGACTCGGTGTTGAGCACGCCCGGGACCTTCGAGATGCTGCCCGCGATCACCTGGGCGATCTGCTCGAACTCCCGTACCCGGACCACGGCGATCAGGTCGACGTGCCCGGCCACCGAGTAGACCTCGCTGACGCCGGGCAGGTTGGCCAGGGTCTCGGCCACCTCGGGGATCGAGTCGGTGGCGCAGTCGATCAGCACGATCGCGGTGATCACGGGACGTTTCTCCGTTCGTCGGCGTCGTCGCCCATGCTAAGTCCTCGCGGTGGGGCGGGCGGCCGGCACGGTCAGGTCGTCGCCGGCCCGGATCACCTCGCGCAGCCGCTCGCCGACCCGGACGACCGCGCCGGGCCACACCACCGACCGGTCGACCTCCCCGTGCACCGCCGCGCCGGCGCCGACCACCGACTCACGGCACGTGCCGGTGACCGTGGCGGCCGGGTCGACCAGGCCGTCGCCGGCGGCATGCAGGTTGGCCGCCAGGTAGTCGGCCGGGGTGCCGGTGTCGTAGAACGTCCCCCGGTACGGCACCACGGTCAGCGCGTCCGCCGCCTCGGCCGGCCGCCACACCGCGCGCACCAGGTCGCCGAAGCCCGCCGGCAGGTCGCGGACCAGCCGCCAGGGCAGCAGCGAGAAGCCGGTGAAGACGTGCCCGTCGAACGTCCCGGGCGCCGCCGGGTCGGGGGCCGGCTGGCCCAGCAGGCGTACCTCCTGGCCGTCCCAGCCGTCGAGCAGCGCGGCGATGTCCGGGCCCGGTGGGGCGGCCGGGTCCGCCAGATACGCGTCCGCGTTGCCGACAAGCACGGGCCGGCCGTCGATCCAGTCCCGCAGGTTGGCCACGCCTCCGGCGGTGCCGAGCGGGTCACCCGGCTCGACCGACAGGTGCGCGCGCCCTCCGACGTGGGCGACCACCTGGTCGGCGAGGTAGCAGGCGTTCACGGCGACCCGGTCGGGCCCGGCCAGGCCGAGCCCGGCCAGCCGGGCGAGCGCGCGGTCGAGCAACGGCAGGTTGCCGACCGGGCAGAGCGCCTTGGGCAGCCGCTCGGTGAGCGGCCGCAGGCGGGTGCCCTCGCCGGCGGCGAGCACCACGGCGCAGACGCCGTCCGTGCCGGCCGCGGCCACGGTCACTCCTCCGCGCCGAGCACCGGCGGCGGGAACTGCCCGACCAACGGGCCGATTCCGTAGTACGCGAGCAGCCGCGCCGTCGGCCAACTGAGCCGGGGCAGGTCGTCCAGCGGATGCCAGGCGGCCTCGAACACCTCCGCGCCGTCGACCGTCAGCTCCGTGGTGGACGCCGGCACCTCGGTCTCGAAGACCATGTCCACCCAGCCCTTGGCGTGCACGATCGCGTTCGGCACGGCCGGCCGCAGCCGGGCGGGGGCGAGCCGGATGCCCGACTCCTCGTGCAGTTCGCGGGCCGCGCCCACCACCGGCGCCTCCCCCCGTTGCAGCAGGCCGGCGGGGAGCGTCCAGCTGTGCCCGGGCGGCTGCCGGAGCAGCAGCAGCCGGCCCGCACCCTCCGCTTCCGTGTCTCGGACCAGGGTCACCGCACCGACGATGTACTTCGGCACGGCCAGCCGGACCAGCCGGCGTCGTACCGGCAGCGGCAGCCGGTAGAAGACCTGGTACGCGACGGCCCGACCGGTGGCGCGGGAGCGGGGGATCATGAGTCCAGGCTAGTGGTCCCGAGTGCCGCTCGCGCCCGCCGGGGGCCGGCCGTCACTGTCGGTGGTCGACGAGGTCGATGAGCTGCCGGACCACGTCGTCCGGTTCGACGACCCGGTCGAAGACCGCGACCAGCAGGGTCTCCAGGTCGGGGTAGCCCAGCTCCTCGGCGAGCCGCAGCAAGGGGAGATCGCTGGCGAGCCCGCGGTTGTGCTGTCGCAGCGCGAGCCCGATCGTGGCCCGGCCGAGGCGGACCTTGTCACTGATCGTGATGCCCGGCTCGGTGTGCTCGGCGAACCAACGATTGATCTGCATCTGCGCGTGCGGCGACTTCACGAAGCCCAGCCACTCCCGGCGCGGGCCGCGCGCCGCCGCCTCGGCCTCGAGGCCGTTGTCGACGTCGTTCTCGGTGAAGATCTCCACCACGTCGCCCTCCTCCAGTTCGGAGGAGAGCGGCGCCAGCCGGCCGTTGATGCGCGCCGCGAGGCAGTGGTCGCCGCGGTCGGTGTCCAGCTCGTAGGCGAGATCGACGGGGGTCGCGCCGGCCGGGAGCACGACCTGCCGCCCGTCGGCGAAGACCTGGACCTGCGTCTCGGACAGGTCGCAGCGCAGCGACTGGAGGAACTCGGCCGGGTCGGCGGCGTCCTGCTCCCAGTCGAGCACCCGGTGCAGCCAGGCCAGCTGCTCGGCGTGGGCCGCCGCTCCGCCGCCGGTCCGCGGAAAGCGGTAGTCGGCGGCGATGCCGTACTCGGCCGAGCGGTGCATCTCCTCCGTGCGGATCAGCACCTCCACCGTGCGGTCCTTCGGACCGAGGACGCTGGTGTGCAGGGACCGGTAGAGGTTGTTCTTCGGCGAGGCGATGTAGTCCTTGAACCGGCCCGGCACCGGGCGCCAGATGCCGTGGATCGCGCCGAGCGCGGCGTAACAGTCGGTGGCCGGACCGTCGACCACCACGGCGATGCGCGGCAGGTCGTACGGGGCCGCGTGACCGCCGGACACCGTGTCCTTCCAAATCGAGTAGAGGTGCCGGGGGCGCGGGGTCACCTCGGCGTCGACCCGGCTGCGCCGCAGCGCCACCTTGGCCCGGGCGACCACGTCCTCCAGGTAGGCGTCCCAGCCGGGCCGGTCGTGCACGTGCCGGGCGATCCGGGCGTGCTCCTCCGGCTCCAGGTGCAGCAGCACCACGTCGTCCAGCTCGCGCTTGAGCGTCTGGATGCCCAACCGGTCGCAGAGCGGGACCAGCACCTCCTGGGTCTTGCGGGCGATCCGTTCCCGGGACGCGGCCGACCGGACGCCCAGGGTGCGCATGTTGTGCAGCCGGTCGGCCAGCTTGATGATCAGGACCCGGACGTCCTTGCCGGCCGCCACGATCATCTTCCGGATCGTCTCGGCCTCGGCCGCCTTGCCGTAGAACGCCTTGTCGAACTTGGTGACCCCGTCGACCAGGTGGGCCACCTCGCGCCCGAAGTCCTCCGCCAGGGCCTGGAGCGTGTAGCGGGTGTCCTCCACCGTGTCGTGCAGCAGCGCCGCGACCAGGGTCATGGTGTCCATGCCCAGGTTGGCGCAGATCTGGGCGACCGCCAGCGGGTGGGTGATGTACGGCTCGCCGCTCTTGCGGAACTGGCCGCGGTGCATGTTCTCCGCGATGGTGTACGCCCGGCGCAACACCGCCGGGTCGGCGCCGGAGTGGATGCCGCGGTGGACCCGGATCAGCTGGCTGACCGGCTCGCTCTCGGTGGTGGGCCAGGTGAGCAGCGACCGTAGCCGGCGGGTCAGGGGCAGCTCGCCCGGCTGGCTCGGAAGGGCGCCCCCCAGGGCGGCGCCGTGTCCGGCGTCGACGTCCACGAGGGACACCTCCTCACCCCGGCCCCGCGGCGCCGGTGGCCCGGCAACCGGGAGCAGGCCCACGAATCGGGCAGGACTGCACTTCTCTAACAGCCTAAGGGAGTCGACGTAGTCCGATCGGTCAGTTGGTCATGAGCGTTCGGTCGAGAGTTGGTGGGACGCGGCGCCGTCGGCCTTGGCCAGGAGGTCGCGGAAGCGGGCCGCGCCACGCACCGGGGACGACCATCCGGAGGACATCTCGACCAGCCGGGTCTCGGGTCGCTCCAACCAGGACAGGATCCGTTCGGATTCCTCTGCCGAGGCGCGGGGGACCGGGCCGTGCCCGGGTGGGACCGTCTCGGCGGTCGCCCGGATGGCGGCCAGCGTCGGTCGCGGATGGACACCGGGCGGGGACACCCCGGCGCCGGCCAGCCGGCCGTGCCGGACCAGCGCCAGCTCCCAGCCGCCCCGGGCGGCGGGCCGGGCCGCGGCCAGCTCGGCGATCCCGGCGAGCGCGGCCAGCCGCTGCATCCGCACCGAGGCCCGCAGCACCGCGGCCAGCCGGGAGCGGACCACCGCCGCCTCCTCGTAGCGCTGGTCACGGGAGAGCACCTCGATCCGGGCCAACAGCGCGTCCACCACCACCTGCGGGTCGTGCGAGGTCGCGGTGCGGAACGGCGCGCTCGCGCGGTCGTCGTACTCCTCGGGGGTGATCCGGTGCTCGCAGGGTGCCGCGCAGCGACCCAGCTCGGCCAGCGCGCAGGCCGGCGTGACGGTGCGCAGGGAGAGCCGGTGGGTGCACTGTCGCAGCGGCACCGCGTCGTGGAAGCCCGCCGCGGCCAGCTCGGCCGCCCGGCGGGATGTGAACGGGCCGAGGTAGGACCGGTCGGCGGGGGAGATGCCGCGGACCACGGACAGCCGGGGGTAGTGCTCGTCGGTGAGCTTGAGCCAGACCATCCGCTCCGGGTACTTCGACCGCCGGTTGTACGGCGGGGCGTGCGCCGCGATCAGGCGCAGCTCGCGGACCTCGGCCTCCAACGAGTGCGCGCACTCCACCGCCTCGACCCGCTCGGCCGCGGCGAGCATCTCGGAGATCCTGGCGCGCTTCTCGGCCGCGGTGAAGTAGCTGCGCACCCGGGTGGCGATGTCGCCGGAGGTGCCCACGTAGAGCGGACGGTCGTCGGCGGCCCGGAAGATGTAGACCCCCGGGGACTTCGGCAGCCCCTCGGCCAGGTGCCGCTTGCGGCGCTGGGTGGGCGTCACCGCCCGGGCGAACTCGATGGCGTCGCCGATGCTCTCCACCCGGTGCCCGCCGAGGCGGGCGATCAGCCCGTGCAGCACGTCCACGGTGGCCTTGGCGTCGTCCAGCGCGCGGTGGGTCGGCTGGGTGGCGGTGCGGAAGTAGGCCGCCAGGGTGCCGAGCTTGCGGTTGGGCACCTCGTCGCGGGTCAGCACCCGGCGGGCCAGCGCGGCCGTGTCCAGCACCCGCGGGTTGGGCCAGCGGTAGCCGTGCCGGGCGCAGGCCGCCTTGAGGAAACCCACGTCGTAGGGCGCGTTGTGCGCCACCAGCACGGCGTCGGCGATGAACTCCAGGAAGCTCGGCAGCACCTGCTCGATCGGTGGCGCCGGGACCAGCATGGCCTGGGTGATGCCGGTCAGCACGGTGATGAACGGCGGGATCGGCTGCCCCGGGTTGACCAGGGTGGCGAGCACGCCCAGCTGCTCGCCGCCGCGCACCTTGACCGCGCCGATCTCGGTGATCCCGCCACCGTCCGGAGCGCCGCCGGTGGTCTCCAGGTCGACGACGACGAACGTGGTCGCGTAGAGCGGCAGGGCCGGGTCGATCCCGCCGCCCACGGTGGGGTCGAGACCGGCCAGCGCCTGCTGGACGTACTCCGCCTGTGCCATCCGCGGCACGCTAGCGTCCCGGTCCGACACTCCCGTCCCAGCCGCCCCACTGGTTGTCACGGGGCTAGGATGAGAGATCGGCTCACTCACCGGGCGGTGAGCCCGGTCGCGGTGGGAGACTTGCCACATGCCCCTCACCGAGCCGTACGACGACCACCTCCCGTCGGAGGACCAGGTCGCCGCCGCGCGCGACGCCGGTGAGCTCGGCGGGGCCGCCGTGGGTGATCCGGAGTCCAGGGTCCCGGCCGCCGCCCCCGCCGTCGGTCCCGACGCGGACGACGTGGCCCGTGACCCGGACGATGGCACCGCGGCCGAGGCGGAGCCCGTCCTGCCCGAGCCGGTGCGGCAGCGGATCGTGGCGCTCACCGCCACGGTGCTGCCCGGCCTCCCCGCCGACGAGGTCCCGGTGCCGCTGCGCCGGGTGGCCAAGTTCGCCCCCAACCGCCGCGCCCGGCTGGGCGCCCCGGCGATCGCCGCGCAGCTCACCGCCGATCCGCTCTTCCGGCAGCGGGTCACCGCCCGGGTGCTGGCCGACGCCGGCGACCTCGGCGCGGCCGTGGTGGAGGGCACGGCGCCGGCCGTCGCCGACCCGGTCGAGGTGGCCGCGCTGGCCTACCTGGCCCGGCCGCGCGGCTGGCGGGAGCTGATCGAGGCGAGCGGCGCCGCGGTCCGCGCCGAGGCGGACAGCGCGGTCGTCGCCGAGCTGGTCCGCGAGGCCGAGCAGCGCGCCACCCGGGCCGAGCACGACCGGGCGGTGGCCCGGGTCGAGGCGGAGAAGCTCCGCGACGAGCTGGCCCGGGTCCGTGAGGAGCTCGGCCAGCTGCGCGAGGAGTCCCGGCAGCTGGCCCGGTCGCTGCGGGAGACCCAGGCCCGGGAGCGCCGGGCCAACGAGCTGCTCGCCACCGAGCGCGGCCGGGCGGCCCGGTCGGCCGCCGACACCGACGCCGAGCTGCGGCGGGCCCGGGCCCGACTGGCCGAGGCGGAGGCGGCGGCGGGCGTGGCCCGGGCCAGCGCCAAGGAGGCGCGCTCGGTCGACGACGCCCGGCTGTGGCTGCTGCTGGAGACGATCGGCCAGGCCGCCGTCGGGCTGCGCCGGGAGTTGGCCCTCGACCCGGTGGAGAAGCTGCCGGCCGACTTCGTGGCCGACGCGTTCACCGACCAGTCCGTGGCCACCGGTGCCGGCGCCGCCACCCAGGCCCGGGACACCGACGACCCGGCCCGGCTGGACCAGCTGCTCGCGCTGCCCCGCGCGCACCTGGTGGTGGACGGCTACAACGTCACCAAGCGGGGCTTCGGCGAGATGTCGCTGGAGCAGCAGCGCAAGCGCCTGATCACCGGGCTGGGCGGGATCGCCGCGCAGACCGGCGACGAGGTCACCGTGGTCTTCGACGGGGCGGAGCGGATCCACGGGCTGCCGCCCGCGCCGCGCGGCGTGCGGGTGCTCTTCTCCCGCAAGGGCGAGACCGCCGACGAGCTGATCCGTCGCCTGGTCCGCGCCGAGCCGCCGGGCCGGCCGGTGGTGGTGGTCTCCTCCGACCGGGAGGTCGCCGACGGGGTACGCCGGCACGGCGCGTACCCGCTCGGTGCCGACTCGCTGCTGCGCCGGCTGGCGCGCTCCTGATCTCCCGTCCCGGGGCCGTCCGCCGGGCGGCTCCTGGTGGGAAATGATCCCTCCGAGGACGTCTTCGCCCCAAGACCGCTGTTGGTCACCCGTGGGCCGTTTTGTCGTACGTCGGGGCTAGCGTCGGGATGACCGACGGTGGTCGGGGCGCGACTCTGGTCGCGCCCCGGTCGCCGCCCACGCTTCCCGGGAGGCGACATGCTCATCGACTGCGACCGGTGCGGCAACCGGGGTGCCGGCTGTTCCGGCTGCCTGGTGACCGCGCTGCTCGACGACCGGTCCCCGGCCGCCGACCTCGGCGCCGCCGAGCACCGGGCGATCGAGGTGTTCGCCCGGGCGGGCTTCGAGGTGGAGGTGCTGTCCACGCCCCGGCGACCCGCAGACCGGCCCCGACCGGCCCGCCGCCCGCGAGTGGCCTGAGCATCCCCGCCCGGTGACCGGTTCCGCCGCCGCTCACGGCGATCAACGCCGAGCGACGGGCGCGGCGCGCCCACCGCGCCACGCGTACCGCCCGGCGCGGGCGTCGGGCACCGCCGCCGCGGTCGGGGCGGCGGGCCATAGGATGGGCGCTCACAGCGGGAGGAGCGGCGGCATGACGCGGGTACGGCGGCGCGGGAGCGGGCGCCCGCGCGACGGGGTGTCCGGATGACCCCGCGCGGCTGGGCGCTGGTGACCCTGGCCGGGTTGGCCGTCGCGCTGGTCGTCACCGCGGCGCTGTTGATTCCCTGGCACCGTCCGCCGGCGCCTCGCGCCGACCAGCTCGCCGCGCTGCGCGACCTCCCCGCCGACCAGGTGGCCCGGGGCCGGGAGTTCCGCGCCGCGCTGCGCCCGGGCGGCTACGCCGCGCTCGCCGTCGGCCTGCTGGTCGCCCTGGTGCTGGGGCTGACGCCGCTCGGCAGCCGGCTGGTCGAGCTGGCCGGCCGGCCGTTCGGCGGGCACTGGGCCGCCCAGGCGGTGCTCGGCGGGCTGGCCGTGGTGCTCGTCGCCGACCTGGTCACCCTCCCGTTCGCCGCCTGGCGCCACGCCGTGCTCACCCGCTACGGGCTGAGCACCAACGGCTGGACCGGCTGGGCCGTCGACCTGCTCAAGTCGTACGCGGTGAGCGCGGTGATCGGCGCGGTGGCGTTGTTCGGCTTCTACGCCGTCATCCGGCTCGCGCCCCGCTGGTGGTGGGCGTTCGGCGCGGCCGGGGCGGCCGGGCTGGTGGTGCTGCTCTCCTTCATCCTGCCGGTGCTGGTGGAGCCGGTGTTCAACCGGTTCACCCCGATGGAGCCCGGGCCGCTGCGCACCGAGCTGATGGCGATGGCGGCCCGCGACGGCGTGCCGGTGCGGGACGTGCTGGTCGCCGACGCGTCCCGGCGCACCCGGGCGGTCAACGCGTACGTCTCGGGGATCGGGCCGACCCGGCGGGTGGTGGTCTACGACACGCTGCTGCGTCAGGCGCCCCCGGCCGAGGTGACCGCGGTGGTGGCGCACGAGTTGGGGCACGCCCGGGACCGGGACGTCACGGTCGGCACGCTGACCGGCGCGCTGGGCGCCGCCGCGGCGGTGGTCGCGCTCTACCTGATCGGCTCGTGGGCCCCGCTGCTGCGGCTGGCCGGCGTCGACTCGGTGGCCCAACCGCGCGCGTTCCCGCTGCTCGTCGCGCTGGTCACGGTGGTCGGGCTGGTCGCCGCGCCGGTCCAGGCCCTGATCTCCCGCCGGGTGGAGGCGCGCGCCGACGCGCACGCGCTGACCCTGACCGGCGACCCGGCCGCGTTCGAGTCGATGCAGCGACGGCTGTCCTCGGTCAACCTCTCCGACCCCGACCCACCCCGCTGGGAGTACCTCTACTCCGCCAGCCACCCGTCCACGGTCGAGCGGATGGCCGCCGCCCGCGCCTACGCCAGGGAGGCCGGCAGATGAGCCGGACGCTACTGATCACGAACGACTTTCCGCCTCGTCCGGGCGGGATCCAGTCCTTCGTGCACAACCTCGCGGCGCGCCAGCCCTCCGGCTCCATGGTGGTCTACGCGTCGAGCTGGCGAGGCGCGGACAAGTTCGACGCCGACCAGCCGTTCGAGGTGGTCCGGGAGCGCACCCGGATCCTCCTGCCCACCCCGCTGGTGGCCCGGCGGGCCGCCCGGCTGGCCCGGGCGTACGACTGCGACACCGTCTGGTTCGGCGCGGCCGCCCCGCTCGGGTTGCTCGCCGCCGGGCTGCGTCGTCGGGCCGGGATCCGGCGGGTGGTGGCGCAGACGCACGGGCACGAGATCGGCTGGGCGGCGCTGCCGGGTGCCCGGGCCGCGCTGCGCCGGATCGGTCGCGGCGTCGACGTGACCACCTACCTGGGCGAGTACACGCGGACCCGGCTGGACCGGGCGCTGCACGGGCTGACCGAGCTGCACCGGCTGGCGCCCGGGGTCGACGTGGACACCTACCACCCGTCCGTCGACGGCGAGCCGGTGCGGGTGCGGCTCGGGCTGGCCGACCGGCCGGTCGTGGTCTGCGTGTCCCGACTGGTGCCGCGCAAGGGTCAGGACATGCTGATCCGGGCGATGCCGGAGATCCGCCGCCGGGTGCCCGACGCCGCGCTGCTCGTCGTCGGCGGCGGGCCGTACCGGACGGCGCTGGAGAAGCTGGCCCGGCAGACCGGCGTGGAACGGGACGTGGTCTTCACCGGGTCGGTGCCGTCGGCCGAGCTGCCCGCGCACTACGCGGCGGGTGACGTCTATGCGATGCCGTGCCGCACCCGCAACCGGGGCCTCGACGTGGAAGGGCTCGGCATCGTCTACCTGGAGGCGTCCGCGACCGGCCTGCCGGTGGTCGCCGGAGACTCCGGGGGCGCTCCCGACGCGGTCCGCGAGGGGGAGACCGGCTACGTGGTCCGCGGCCGGGACGTCGCCCAGCTCGCCGACCGGGTGTCCCGGCTGCTCGCCGACCGGGACCTCGCCCGCCAGTTCGGTGCCACCGGGCGGGCCTGGGTGGAGCGGGAGTGGCGCTGGGAGACCCAGGCGCAGCGGATGGCGGCCCTGCTCGCCGGCTGAGCATCCGCCCGCCGCCGGCCCTGCGGCGGCGCCGTGCCCCCGGCGCGACGGGCCGACCGGAGCGCGGCCCGGGTCAGGCGGCCAGGGTCGCGCGCTGCGGGGCGTACCGGGGGACGTACTCCTGGCCGGTCAGCCGCTGGATCGCCGCCATCACCTCGTCGGTGATCTCCCGGATGTCCCGCGGTCCCTGAACGCGACCGGCGACCAGGATCGGCGGGCCGAACCGCAGCGTCACCGGGTGCCGGCGGGGCAGGCGGGCGTCGATGGGGAGCACCTCGGCGGTGCCGAGCACGCCGACCGGGATGATCGGGACCTCCGCGTCCCGGGCCAGCCGGACCACCCCGGTGCGGCCCCGGTGCAGCCGCCCGTCGGGCGAGCGGGTGCCCTCCGGGTAGACGGCGACCAGGCCGCCGGCGCGCAGCACCGGCACCGCGGCGTCGAACGCGGCGAGCACGGCCCGGCCGCCGGCGCGCTCCACCCGGATGGCGCCCATGCCGCTGACGATGCGCCGGCTGAGCCAGCCGCGCGGGCCCCGGCCGGAGAAGTACTCGGACTTGGCCCAGAAGGCGACGTGCCGGGGGGTGGCGGTGGCAAGGAACAGCTCGTCGGCCACCGAGAGGTGGTTGCCGGCGAGGATCGCGCCGCCGTGCCGGGGCACGTGCTCCAGCCCTTCCACGCGGGGGCGCCAGCCCAGCCGCAGGGCGGTGCCGACGGTCAGCTTGCTGAGGTCGTACAGCAGGGGCACGGTTCCTCCCAGGGGGACGGGGATGGGCCGAGGTGGGCTTCCAGCGCGGCCCGCAGCAGCGCCTCGTCGTCGGCGCCGGTCGCCAGTTGGAGGCTGCCCCAGGCCCACAGCTGGGCGATGCCGTGCAGGTTGGCCCAGAGCGCGCCGGCGAGCACCGGGGCGGCGGCGTCGGCCGGCCGGCGTACCCGCGCGACCAGGTCGACCAGCAGGGTGAACAGGGGCAGGCTGCTGTCCCGCAGCCCGAGCCGGCCGCTGTTGAGCAGGTCGTGCCGGAACATCAGCTCGAACATGCCGCGGTGCGCGGCGGCGTAGTCGAGGTAGGCGCGGCCGAGCGCGACGAGTTGGGCGCGCGGGTCCGGCGCGGCGTCGCGCACCGTGTCGGCGACCCGGGCGGCGAGATCGGCGTAGCCCTGGCGGGCGATCGCGGAGAGCAGGTCGAGGTGGGTGGGGAAGTACCGGCGCGGCGCGCCGTGGGAGACGCCGGCGCGGCGGGCGATCTCCCGCAGGGAGACCGCGGACAGTCCTTCGTGGAGCACCAGGTCCACCCCGGCGGCGACCAGCCGCGACCGGACGTCCGCCTCGCGCTCGCTCATAGACACTGTCTACCAGGAATTCGTAGACACTGTCTACGGCTCAGCCGATGCGCTCCAGGATCCGCTCCGCGGAGGCCGGCCGACCGAAGTGCCAGCCCTGGCCGGCGTCGCAGCCGATCGCCCGCAGCCGTTCGGCCTGCCCGGCGGTCTCCACCCCCTCGGCGGTCACCGTGAGGTCCAGCGCGTGCGCGAGGGACACCAGCGACGCGAGGATCCGCTCGTCGGTGCGGCTGGCCGGCTCCGCCGCCGGGGCGCGCAACCCGGCCACGAACTCACCGGCCACCTTCAGCTCGGTGACCGGGAGGTCCCGCAGGTAGGCGAGGTTGCTGTAGCCGGTGCCGAAGTCGTCGATGGCGATCCGTACGCCCAGGTCGGCGAGGACCCGCAGGGCCCGCGCCGGCTCCTCGGTGGTGCTCATCATGGTGCTCTCGGTGATCTCCAGCTGGAGCCGGTCCGGCGGGAGCCCGGTGCGCTGCAACAGGCCGCGCACCTCCTGCACCAGGCCGGGCCGGTGCACCTGGCGCACGGCCAGGTTGACGCTGACGAAGGGCGCCGGCACGACCCCCGCCGACCAGCGCTCCGCCTCCCGGCACGCCTCGGCCAGCACCCACCCACCCAGCGGCACGATCAGCCCGGTCTCCTCGGCCAGCCCGATGAAGCTGTCCGGCCGCAGCACCCCCAGCTCCGGGTGGCGCCACCGGACCAGCGCCTCCACGCCGAGCAGGGCGCCGTCGCGCAGCGAGGTCAGTGGTTGGTACTCCAGGTAGAACTCGCCCCGCTCCAGGGCGGCCGGGATGGCCGCGGAGAGCGCGTACCGGGCCAGCTCCCGCCGGTTGCGGTCGGCGTCGTAGACCTCCCAGCGCGCCCCGCCGGCGGCCTTCGCCCAGTGCAGGGTGCTGTCGGCGGCCCGCATCAGGTCCCCCGGGGTGGTGCCGGCGACCGTCCGGTCCACGATCCCGATGCTCGCCGTGACGCTCAGCTCGTGACCGTCCACGACGGCCGGTTCGCGGACCGCCGCCAGGGCAGTGTCGGCCACCGCGACCATGTCGTCGGTGCCACCCGTCCGCTCGACCAGGACGACGAACTCGTCGCCGCCGAGCCGGGCCACCAGATGCCCGTCGAGGGCGTGGCGGAGCCGGCTGGCCACCATGGTGAGCAGCCGGTCGCCGACCTGGTGCCCGAGCGAGTCGTTGACCACCTTGAACCGGTCCAGGTCGAGAAAGCAGAGCCCGATCCGCTCCGCTCCCCGGCCCGGCTCGTTGAGCGCGGCGGCGAGCCGCTCGGTGAAGAGGGTCCGATTGGGCAGGTCGGTGAGCGGGTCGTGGGTGGCCTGGTGGCGGAAGCGCGCCTCGCTGGCCCGCAACGCGCGCTCCGCCTGGGTGCGGGCCGTCATCGCGGCCCGGCGGATCGACTCCTGCTCGTCGAGGGTGCGGTCGCGCAGCGCCCGGGCGTACCCGGTGGCCACCGCGGCCAGCAGCCGGGCCATCCGGTCCTCGACGTCGTCGGCGACGAGGCCCAGGTCCCGAACCAGCCGGAGCTGGACGACCTCGACGGTGCGGCCGAGCCCCTCGGCCGAGGCGATGTGGTTGGCGACCAGCTCGGCGCCGACCCGGTAACCGGGCCGCAGGTCGAACGGCTCGGTCAGCAGCGCGCCGGCCAGCTGCTCGGTGAGCCGTTGCAGCAGCGCCTCCAACTGGGCCTGGGGCATCGGCAGGTAGCTCGTGCCGGAGACCGCCTTGGCCCAGGCGCGGGCGAACGTCCCGGGCGGGGACGCCACCCGCGTCGCCGCGGGCGACTCATCCACCGAGCCGCCCGACGCCGCCCATGAAGACGGCCCGCTCGGCGTCCTCCGCGCTGTCCGGCGACTCCGGGCGCCACTGCGGCACCCAGACGACGCCCGGCTCCACCAGCTCGAACCCGTCGAAGAGGGCGGTCAGCTCGGCGCGGCCGCGCACCCACAGTGGATTGTCCGTGCGCCGGTACACCCGCTCCGCCTCGGCGCGCTCGTCCTCGCTGCGGCCGTCGTCGCTGGCCTGGGACAGCACCAGGAAGCTCCCGGGCGCCAACGCCTCGCGCAGGGTACGCAGGATCTCGGCCGGCCGGTCGTCGTCGGAGACGAAGTGCAGCACCGCCACGACCATCACCGCGACCGGCTGGTCGAAGTCGAGCAGCCGGCGTACGTCCGGGTGGGCGAGGATCCGCTCCGGGTTGCGCAGGTCCTCCTGCACCACGGCGGCCCGGTCGGTGCCGGCCAGGATCTCCCGGCTGTGCTCCACCGCCACCGGGTCGACGTCCACGTAGACCACCCGCGACTCCGGGGCGGCGAGCTGGGCGATCTCGTGCACGTTGCCGACGGTCGGGATGCCCGAGCCGATGTCGAGGAACTGGCGGACGCCCGCCTCGACGAGGAACTGCACGGCCCGGCGGAGGAACGCCCGGTTGGCCTGGGCCATCAGCGGCGCCTCCGGCACCGCGGCGACCATCGCCTGGGCGGCGGCCCGGTCGGCGGCGAAGTTGTGCGAGCCGCCGAGGTAGTAGTCGTACATGCGGGCGACGCTCGGGCGTTCGATGTCGATGGTCTCGGGTGCCCAGTCCGGCCGCTGCATGCCTCACCCCTCGTGCCGACGCGCGGGCGCCGTCGCCCACGGACCACCGCGGTATTCTGCCCCTCCGAGGGCCCGGGTGACCATAGCGCGTCAGCGTGACGGCGCGAACGTCGGTCGATGCGCGAGATCCGCGCCGGCCGCCGGCCGGCGCGGATCTCGCGTCATGGGTCTCGTCCCGGGACGGGACGGATCAGAACTTCGGGGCGTCCGGGGCCTCGAGCAGGCCGAGCCGCAGCGCGGTCATCAGCGCCTGGGCCCGGTTGGCCGCACCCAGCTTCTCGTAGAGCTTCGAGATGTGGGTCTTGGCGGTGGACTCGCTGACGAAGAGCTGCTTGGCGATCCCGGCAACGCTCATGCCGTCGGCGAGCAGCCGCAGCACCTGACCCTCGCGCGGGGAGAGCTGCGGGCCGGACGGGGCCAGCCGCCGCTTCATCGCCTCGGCCAGGTCGGCCGCCGTGAACGCGCTGGGGGAGGAGGCGGCGTGCCGGGCGGCGGCGACCACCTCGTCGGCCGGCGCGGTCTTCGGCACGAAGGCACTGGCCCCGGCCTCCAGAGCGCCGAAGAGCTGATCGTCGCCGGCGTACATGGTGAGCACCACGATGCCCATCGACGCGCTGGACTTGCGCAGCGCGCGAGTGGCCTCGAGGCCGCTGCCGTCGGGGAGCCGCAGATCCATGATCACCACGTCCGGCTGCAGCGCACCCGCCTGGCGTACCCCCTCCGCGGCCGTGGCGGCCTCACCGACGACCTCGAACTGCCGGTCGCGCTCGAACGCGTGCCGCAGGCCCTTCCGGATCAGGTCGTGATCGTCGACAAGGAGGACCTTGGTACGGGTGGCCGGTGTCGGACTTGTGGTCATCCTCGGGTTACTCCCCTTCTGCTGCTGCGCTACCGCGCACGTTATCGCGCCGGGGCGAGGTGCCGAGAACCACCGCCACGGTCGTGCCGCTCGGTTGCCGGGGTCGGATCTCCAACCGGCCCCGGATACGTTCCGCCCTCTCGGCCATGATCGCAAGACCGTACCGCCCATCGGGGCGCTGGTCAGCGATCCCCTGACCGTCATCCGACACTTCTATTTGCGCGTACGGCGGGTCGACCTCACACGTGACCCACAGATTGGACGCCCCGGCGTGCTTGCGCGCGTTCGTCACCGCCTCCTGGGCGATGCGCAGCAACTCGGCCTCGGTGGCCGCGGGGAGCCGGGCGGTGGACTCGTCCAGCGACAGGTGCACCCGCAGCCCGCCGGACGCGCCGACGGTGCGGGCGTACTCGGCGATCGCGGCGGCCAGGCCGCCGTGCCGGTCGACCTCGCTGCGCAGCTCGAACAGGCTCAGCCGCAGCTCGGTGATCACCCGGGTCACCTCGCCGCGCAGGGTGCGCAGCGCCTCCGCGGTCTCCTCGGCGTCGTCGAAGACGGTGGCCATGGCGTTGTCGATGCCGTAGCCCACCATCACCAGCTCCTGGGCCACCCCGTCGTGGATCTCCCGGGCCAGCCGCTGCCGCTCCTCGTTGGTCGCCAGCGAGCGCACCTCGTCGAACAGGAGCGCGGCCTCCAGCCGCAGCGTGGCCGGGCCGGTCAGCGCGGTCACCCGGGACACCACCGGCGGCGGGTAGGCGTGCGCCGCGTCGGCCTCCAGCACCACGAGGCCGACCGTACGGACCCCGGCGACCAGCGGCACGATCAGCGCGGACACGTCGCCGCCGCGGTGCGAGCGGGCCTGCGAGCGGGCGGCGGTCTGCGGCTGCTGGCTGGCCCACGCGTCGGCGATCGCCGAGTCCGCGTCGAGCGTGGTCTCCCAGTCCACCCGGTCGACCCCGACCTGGGCGAGCACGACGAGCCGGCCCCCGCCGCTGGCCGAGAGCACGGCGGCCCGGCCGCTCGGTGCGACGGTACGCAGCTCCTCTAGCAGATGCTCGGAGATGCCGCCCGGGTCCAGGGTCGCCCCGGGCAGCTGCCGGGCGACCGTGCGCAGCTGGGTCAGCAGCCGCGTCGCCTCGGCGTACGGCTGGGGCTTGCCCTCCCCCCGCGCCGCCATCACCCGGTGCAGGGTGCGCGCCGCGTACAGGCCGAGGGCGGCCAGGATCAGCCACTGCGCGCAGACCGCCAGGTAGCCCGGCTGGGCGAGCTGCCGCCCGCCGTCGACCTCGGTCAGCGCGCCGCTGAGCAGCAGGGTGGCCGCGGCGACCCCGAGCAGGGCGGCGCCCTCCCGGAACCGCCGGCGCAGTGCCGTGACCGTCACCGGCACCGCCAGGTACGGCAGCACCGCCGACGCGCCGAGGCCGTCGATCGAGCCGCCGACCAGCGACACGGCCGCGACCTGGCTCGCGGCCAGCCCCAGCACGACCACCTCGGCGACCCGGCTGAGCGGGCCGATCAGCCGGTGCTGCGTCGCCAGCAGGGCGGGCAGCCCGGCGATCGCCAGCAACGCGATCCACCAGAGCTGGGCCGCGTCACGGGTCGCGAACAGGGTGAGCACGGCGACCAGCGCCAGCATCACCACTCGCGCGGCCGTGGCGAGGGGATGCGGTTGAGGTCGGGCGGGTGTCGAGGCGGGCACGTGACGGATCGTAGTCAGCCTCGGTAGATCTCGGCGATCTCCGCCGCGTACGTCTTGTGCACGACCTGCCTCTTGACCTTGAGCGACGGGGTCAGCTCACCGGTCGCCTCGGTGAAGTCGCGGGGCAGGATCCGGAACACCTTGATCGCCTCGGCCTTCGAGACGGCCTGGTTGGCCAGGTCGACGGCCTTCTGGATCTCGGCACGCAGCCCCTCGTGCCCGCGCAGCTCCTCGACGCGGCTGCCGGCGGGCAGCCCGGCCGACTCCAGCCACCGCGGCAGCGCCTCCTCGTCGAGCGTGACCAGCGCGGCGACGAACGGCTGCCGGTCGCCGACCACCACGCACTGGCTGATCAGCGGATGCGCCCGGACCTGGTCCTCGAGCACGGCGGGGGCGACGTTCTTGCCGCCGGCCGTCACGATGATCTCCTTCTTCCGGCCGGTGATGCTGAGGAAGCCGTCGTCGTCGAGCTGCCCGAGGTCGCCGGTGCGGAACCAGCCGTCCCCGGTGATCACCTCGGCGGTGGCCGCCTCGTTGCGCCAGTAGCCCTGGAAGACCAGGTCGCCGGCGATGAGGATCTCGCCGTCGTCGTCGATCCGGATGGTCACGCCGGGCAGCGGCCGGCCGACGGTGCCGATCCGGGTGCCGCTGGGCAGGTTCGCCGCGGCGGCCGGCGCCGTCTCGGTCAGCCCGTACCCCTCCAGAACGGTCACTCCGATGCCGCGGAAGAAGTGCCCGAGCCGGGCGCCGAGCGGGGCGCCGCCGGAGATCGCGTCCCGGCACCGGCCACCGAGCGCCGCGCGCAGCTTGCCGTAGACCAGCTTGTCGAAGACCGCGTGCTGGGCCCGCAACGCCAGGCCCGGCCCGCGCGGGGTCTCCAGCGCCTCGCTGTACGCGATCGCCACCTGCTCGGCCCGGGCGAAGATGCCCGCCTTGCCGTCGGCTTCGGCCTTCTGCTTGGCCGCGTTGTAGACCTTCTCGAAGACCCGCGGCACCGAGAGCACGAAGGTGGGGCGGAACTCCTGCAGCTCGGCGACCAGGTTCTTGGTGTCCGAGCAGTGCCGCATGGTCGCCCGCGCGTGCACCACGCCGATCTGGATGAGCCGGGCGAAGGCGTGCGCCAACGGGAGGAAGAGCAGGGTGGAGGCGCCCGGGTTGAACAGGTTCGGCAGCACCGGCACCGCGTTGGCGATGTCGGCGTACATGTTCCGGTGGGTGACCACGCAGCCCTTGGGCCGGCCGGTGGTGCCGCTGGTGTAGATGATCGTGGCCACGTCGGCGGACCGCAGTGCCGCCCGGCGCCGCTCGATCTCCGTCGGGTCGACCGACGCACCCGCCGCGACCAGGTCGTCCACGCCGCCGAGGTCGATCTGCCAGACCTGCCCCAGCTCGGGCAGCCGGTCCCGGACGCCGGCCAGCAGGGTGGCGTGCGCGTTGGTCTCCACCATGCAGGCGACGGCCCCGGAGTCGGCGAGGATCCAGGCGGCCTGCTCGGCGCTTGAGGTCTCGTAGATCGGCACGGTGATCCCGCCGGCAGCCCAGATGGCGTAGTCGACCAGGGTCCACTCGTAGCGGGTGCGGCTCATCAGCGCGATCCGGTCGCCCGGCTGCACGCCGGCCGCCACCAGGCCGCGGGCCACCGCGACGACCTCGTCGCGGAACTGCCGGCAGGTGACGTCAGCCCAGGCCGGG
Source organism: Micromonospora sp. WMMD812 (assembly GCF_027497215.1). Classification (NCBI taxonomy): domain Bacteria; kingdom Bacillati; phylum Actinomycetota; class Actinomycetes; order Micromonosporales; family Micromonosporaceae; genus Micromonospora; species Micromonospora sp. WMMD812. Next base: position 6,389,336 of record NZ_CP114904.1, read on the forward strand.
CCGTCGGCGGCCCCGGTGGGCCGGACGAACTGCACCGCCTCCGGGGCGACCTCGGCATTGTCCCAGACCGGATCGGTGAGGTTGGCCGCGTCGCCGACGGTGACGATCGGCGGGACGGAGAACTCGCGCACCTGCACTCCCTCGTGCTCGCACTGGCCGGGCCGGCCGCCACCACGGGTCGGCTCTGTCGAAACCTACCCGGCCGGCCGTCGGGGGCGGGTAGGCAGGTTGCCCGGCGGGGCGTGGCGGGGGGCGGGACGGGCCCGGCGGGCGGCGCGCCGGGTAGCCTCCCCCCATGGCGGACACCTCCACCCAGTCGATCACCATCGGCGCCCCACCGGAGCGGGTGGCGGCGGTCATCTGCGATTTCGCGAGCTACCCGGAGTGGACCGACGCGATGCGGCGGGTCGAGGTGGTCGAGGAGTACGAGGACGGGTACGCCAGCCAGGTCCGGTTCACCATCGACGCCGCTGTGATGGCCGACGAGTACGTGCTCGCCTACGCGTACGCGGAGGACCTGTCCCGGATCGAGTGGGACCTGGTGGCGCCGTCGAAGATGCAGAAGGCGCAGCGCGGGTCGTACGACCTGGTCGGCAACCCGGACGGCACGACCACGGTGACCTACACCCTCGAGGTGGAGCTCTCCGTGGGGATGCTCGGCATGTTCCGCCGCAAGGCCGAGAAAATGATCATGGATACCGCGTTGAAGCAGCTCAAGCGCCGGGTAGAAGCACCCGGTGCGACGCAGTGACGCGTCCGGCGGCCCGGCCGCCACGGTAGAGGAGTCGACCATGGTGGCAACGGATCCGGGCTCGGCCCGGGAAGAGGCGGAGCGGCTGGTCGCGACGCTGCTGGCGACGGCGCGGATGGCGAGCGCCGGTCGGGCGGCGGGGCCGTGGGGCCCGATCGGTGGGATCGCGTCCAGTGTCCTCGGTCACAGTGCCGGCTCCGGCGGGTCAGCCCCCCGAGGAGGTGGCGCTTTCGCCACCGGTACCCCGGAATGCTGCGTCTGCCCGGTGTGCCGGGGAATCGCCGCGTTGCGCGACCCGAGTCCGGAGTTCGCCGAGCGACTCGCCACCGGAGCCGGGGATCTGGCCGCCGGGGTGGCCAGTCTGCTGCGCGCGTTCGCGTCCGCGAACCCTCCCGCGCCGCCCGCCGAGGACGTTCCGGAGGGCCCGGGCGGCCCTGCCGCCGGCCCCGGCGACGATCACGTGTGGCGCGATGCCACCCGCAGCGGGCATGATTCTCAGCTGGCGCCGGAGCGGGACGTCTGGTCCGCCGCGACCCGGGCGGAGGAGACCAGCGCCCCGGCCGCCGCCGGAGCGCCCGTCGAGGAGGCCGGGACGGCCGCGCCGGCGACCGCCCGGGCGACCGCCGACCGACCCGTGGTGCCCGCCTCGCGGGTGCCCGGCGACGCGGGCGCGGGCGCACCAGGCGACGGGGCCTGACCAGTGACATCCCGCAGCATCCGCCACCCGGCGGTGCGTGCCGGGCAGTACAGCAGAGGGGAGCGGCGGCGGTGACGCTGACCATCGGAGTGGACGTCGGAGGCACGAAGGTGGCCGCCGGTGTCGTCGACGACACCGGCACGGTGCTCGTGCAGGCCCGACGGGACACTCCCGCCGACGACGTCGCCAAGACCCGGGACGTCATCACCGACCTGGTCGTCGAACTGGCCGCCGGACGGGCGATCGAGGCGGTCGGCATCGGCGCGGCCGGCTGGATCGACGCGAGCCGCTCCACCGTGCTCTTCGCCCCCAACCTCGCCTGGCGCGACGAGCCGCTGCGGGATTACGTCAGCAAGGCCGTCGGCCTGCCGGTGATCGTGGAGAACGACGGCAACGTCGCCGCCTGGGCCGAGTTCCGCTACGGGGCCGCCCGGCACGCCGACGATTCGATGATCATGTTCACCATCGGCACGGGGGTCGGCGGTGGCATCGTGCTCGGCGGCCAGCTGGTCCGCGGCGCGCACGGCATCGCCGCCGAGCTGGGCCACATGCTGACCGTCCCGGACGGCCACCAGTGCGGCTGCGGCCGGCTGGGCTGCATCGAGCAGTACGCCAGCGGCAGCGCGCTGGTCCGGTTCGCCCGCGCCGCGGCCCGCCAGGAACCGCGGCGGGCCGCCGCCCTGCTGGAGCTCGCCGGCGGGGAGGCCGAGGCGATCACCGGCCCGATGGTGACCGCCGCGGCCAAGGGCGGCGACCTGGTCTCCGCCGAGGCGTTCGCCCAGGTCGGGCGGTGGCTCGGCACCAGCCTCGCGGACATGGCGCAGATCCTCGACCCGCAGGTGCTGGTCGTCGGCGGCGGCGTGATCGACGCCGGCGACCTGCTCATGGGCCCGGCCCGCCGGTCGTTCACCGAGTCGCTCGCCCAGCGCAGCCGGCTCCCGGTCGCCGAGATCCGCCCGGCCGAGCTGGGCAACCGTGCCGGCGTGATCGGCGCCGCCGACCTGGCCCGCCGGATCTGAGGCCGGCGCCCGTGACGCGGAGTTCGGGCGTACCGCTGCGCGTGGTCTCGTACAACATCCACAGCCAGCGGGACGACACGGCGGCGCTCGCCGCGGTGGTCCGGGGCGCGGCACCGGACGTGGTGATCGTGCAGGAGGGGCCGCGCCGGTGGCGCTGGCGGCAGAAGTCAGCCGCGCTGGCCGAGTCGTTCGGGCTGGTGGTGGCCGCCGGGGGGTTGCCCGCGCTGGGCAACCTGCTGCTCACCAGCCTGCGGGTCCGGGTGCTGGGCACCCGGTGCCAGCGCTTCCCGCTCACCCCCGGCCGGCACCTGCGGGGCGCCGCGTACGCCGAGTGCGCGGTCGCCGGCGGCGCCCGGTTCACGGTCGCCGGGTCGCACCTGTCCACCGACCCCGTCGAGCGCCCCGCGCAAGCCGCCCTGTTCAAGCGGGAGCTGGACGCCGTCACCACCCCGGTGGTGGCCGGGGCCGACCTCAACGAGGGGCCGGACGGCCCGGCCTGGGCAACCGTGGCCCGGGGGCTGACCGACACGGCGGTCGCGGCGGACCGGGCCGACCGGCTCACCTACTCGTGCGCCGACCCCCGGCGCCGGATCGACACGCTCTTCGTCGACCCGCGGGTCACGGTCGTCGACTACGACGTGGTCGACACGCCGCAGACCCGCCGGGCCAGCGACCACTTTCCGGTCCTGGTCGACCTGCTGCTGCCGGTCACCGACTGACCCCCACGCCGCGGACCCGGAGGGCTGGACAACCGGCTCTGATGTGGAGAGGATTTCGCGGCGACCCGGCATCCGTGCCGCACAAAAGGAGATATCCCGGTGTCCACCTCCACCGACCGGCCCGACCCCCAGGCGGCCACGATGGCCCGGAGCGGCGACGGCCGCCCGGTCTCCGACCGGGGCGACACGGTCTGCGTCATCGGCGCCGGGGCCAGTGGCCTGAGCGCCGTGAAGAATCTCAAGGAGCACGGCTTCGGCGTCGACTGCTACGAGCGGGAGACCGGCGTGGGCGGTGCGTGGAACTGGCGGCACGACCGCAGCCCGGTCTACGCCAGCACGCACCTGATCTCGTCGCGGCCGTTCACCCAGTTCCCCGACTTCCCGATGCCCGACTCCTGGCCCGACTACCCGCACCACAGCCAGCTGCTGGCCTACTTCGAGCGGTACGCCGAACACTTCGACCTGCGCTCGCACATCTGGTTCGGCACCGAGGTCATCCGGGTCGAGCCGGTCGAGGGAGACCGCTGGGACGTCACCACCCGCAGCACCGGCGGCTACGGGCCGGAGCGCACCTCGCGCTACGCGGCGGTGGTCGTCGCCAACGGGCACAACTGGTCGCCGAAGCTGCCTCGTTACGAGGGGCTGGCGGAGTACCGCGGCGAGATCATGCACGCCTCGTCCTACAAGGACCCGGCCCAGCTGCGCGGCAAGCGGGTGCTGGTGGTGGGTGCGGGCAACACCGGCTGCGACATCGCGGTGGAGGCCGCCCAGCAGGCGTCGCACTGCTGGCACTCCACCCGGCGCGGCTACTGGTACGCCCCGAAGTACGTCCTCGGCCGTCCGGCCGACCAGGTCAACGACGCCCTGCTCGACCTGCGCGTACCGCTACGGGTGCGGCAGTGGCTCTACCACTGGACGTTGCGGCTCACCGTCGGCGACCTGACCCGGTTCGGGCTGCCGAAGCCGGACCACCGGGTCTACGAGACGCACCCGATCGCGAACAGCCAGCTCGTCTACCACGTCGGGCACGGGGCGATCACCCCGGTGCCGGACGTCGCCCGCTTCGGCCCGTACGGGGTGGAGCTGACCGACGGCCGGCAGATCGAGCCGGAGCTGGTCGTCTTCGCCACCGGCTACCTGCCGCGGTTCGAGTTCCTCGACCCGAAGGTGCTCGGCGACGACGGCGGCACCGGCCGACCGACGCTCTGGCTCAACGCGTTCGCGGCGGGCCACCCGACGCTGGCCGTGGTCGGCCTCCTCCAGCCGGACTCCGGCGTGTTCACCCTGTCGCACTGGCAGTCGGTGCTCTTCGCCCGACTGCTCCAGGCGCGCCGGACCCGGCCGGAGCGGGCGGCCGCGTTCGCCGCGGCGACGCAGGCCCGGGCGGGGGAGCGCTACTCGGGTCAGGTGAAGGACAGCAGCCGGCACTGGTTCGAGGTGGGCCACGCCGACTACCTGCGCGCCGTCCAGCGCGCCCTCGACTCCCTGGAGGGCAAGTGAGCGCGAGGAGTGAGCTTGCGAGCCCCGCAGTCGCGAACGAAGGACGAGTCAGGTGAGCAACGTGCGGATCATGCGGGGGCAGGAGTGGGCGCGGCCGGTCCGGCCGGTCCGGCGTGAGGTGCTCAGCGCCACGCCGGAGCTTGAGGAGGGGCGCCCGCCGCTGCTCTTCGTGCCGGGCTTCGGTCACGGCGCGTGGGCTTTCGCCGAGCACTGGCTCGGGCACGCCGCGTCCCGGGGGTTCGCGGCGCACGCGGTGAGCCTGCGTGGGCACGGCGGCAGCGAGCCGGCGCCGGAGGCGTCGCTACGGGCGTACGTCCATGACGTGGTGCAGGTGGCCGCGGGTCTGCCGCGCCAGGCGGTGCTGGTGGGGCACGGCGCCGGGGCCCTGGTGGTGGCGCACGCGCTGGCCCGCTACCCGGCCCGGGCGGCGGCGCTGGTCGCGCCCGTCTTCGGCGGCTGGGGGACGCTGGGCGCGGCGCTGCGCCGCAATCCGGCCGGCACCCTGCCGGCGCTGGTCGGCGGGCGGCTGCGGCTCAGCCGCGGCCAGCTGTTCAGCCGTGAGCTGCCCGACGCCGACGCCCGGCGGCACGCCGCCCGGCTGGGGCGGGCGGCCCGGCGGGCCCAGTGGCAGCTGATGACCCGGACCGACCCGGAGCCGGCGGTCGGCCAGCCGCCGGTCCTGGTGCTGGGCAGCCCGGACGACCGGGTGGTGCCGGCCGGTGCCTTGAACCGGGTGGCCCGCCGGTACGGCTCGGCGCCGCTGCTCTTTCCGGGGATGGGGCACGACCTGATGCTCGACGCGCGCTGGCGGGAGCCGATCGACGCCCTGCTCGACTGGCTGGAGAAAGAGTCGACCCCGCGCTGAGCGCCGGTCAGGGGTTCCGGGTGCGGTCGGCCGGCGCGCCGGCGCGGCCCGGCTGGGAGGGCAGGGCGGGCCCGCCGTCGCCGGCGCTGGTCAGGCGGTCGACCAGCGCGCCGCTCTCGTCGAGCGCGCTGAGGTACGAGCGGGCCCAGGCCCGGATGTCGTGCTGGTGCAGGTGTGCCCGCATGGCCCGCATCCGCGCGGTGACGTCGGCCGGGGCGGCGTGCAACGCGGCCAGCAGGCCCTGCTTCAACCCCTCCAGGTCGTGCGGGTTCACCAGGTACGCGTCGGACAGCTCGGCGGCCGCGCCGGCGAACTCGCTGAGGAGCAACGCGCCGGCGTCGTCGACCCGGGCGGCCACGTACTCCTTGGCCACCAGGTTCATCCCGTCTCGCAGCGGGGTCACCGCCATCACGTCGGCGACCCGGTAGAGGGCGGCCAGCTCGGCCCGGTCGAACGGCTGGGTCAGGTAGTGGATGGCCGGCTCGCCGACCCGGCCGAACTCGCCGTTGATCCGGCCCACCTCACGCTCCACCCGCTCCCGCAGGATCTGGTACTGGCCCACCCGTTCGCGGCTCGGCACGGCGACCTGCACCAGCACCGTGTCGCGTACCTTGACGTGCCCGCTGACCAGCAGCTCGCTGTACGCCTTGAGCCGCTGCTCGATGCCCTTGGTGTAGTCCATCCGGTCGACGCTGAGCAGGACGTGCTCGGGACTTCCGAGGTCCTGCCGCAGCCGGCGGGCGCGGGCGGCCACGTCGGGCCGGGCGGCCAGCGCGGCCATCTCGGCGGTGTCGATGGAGACCGGGAACGCGCCGATGCGCACGACCCGGTCGTCGATGCCGATCCGCCGGTCGGTCGCCGGCAGGTTCAGCACCTTCGTCACCAGCTGCGCGAAGTTGTGCGCGGCCTGCGCGCGCTGGAACCCGACCAGGTCGGCGCCGAGCATGCCGCGCAGCAGCTCGGCCCGGCGGGGCAGCTGCATGAACAGCTCCGGCGGCGGGAACGGCACGTGCAGGAAGAAGCCGATCCGCAGGTCCGGACGGAGCGCGCGGAGCATGCCCGGCACGAGGTGCAGGTGGTAGTCCTGCACCCAGACGACCGCGCTGGGCTCGGCGACCTCCGCCGTCGCCTCGGCGAACCGCTGGTTGACCCGCTGGTACCCCTCCCACCAGCGCCGGTGGTGCTGCGGTTGCTCGACCGCGTCGTGGTAGAGCGGCCAGAGGGTCGCGTTGGCGAACCCCTCGTAGTGGTCGCGCAGGTCGTCCTGGCTGAGCGGCACGGCGCGCATGCGGACGCCGTCCACGTCGGGCAGGGCGGGGGCTCGGCCGGTGCCGCCGGCCCAGCCGACCCAGGTCGCCGGGGTGTGCCGCAGCAGCGGGTGCAGGGCGCTCACCAGGCCGCCGGGGCTGCGCCGCCATTCGCAGGCGCCGTCCAGCGCCACGCTGTCGTCGATGGGGAGGCGGTTGGCGACCACCACGAGAGAACTCTGTCGCATCTCGGGCATTCCGATCAGCAGAGACTGACCGCCACGAGCCAGGAACAACCGGTCAGTCAGCGGGGGAAGTGACGTACGGCGGTATTCCTACTGACCGTAAGTTACACCACTGTCACGTCCGCGGCGTGCCGTCCGCCGTCCCGGTATGCGGTCGGTGACCCACCGGTGGCGGGGCGCGACGGGCTCAGACGACGGCGCCGTCGTCCGGGTCGCGGTCGTCCTCGTCGCCGGGGCGCAGCCGCCAGATCAGCGTGACGAAGCCGGCGAGGATGCCGGTGAAGCCGAGCAGGGTGACCACCGAGCGGTCCACCGGCAGCAGCGACGGGAAGAGGAAGAGCACGAAGCCGACCACCACGGCGAGCACGCCCACCGCCGCGTACTTGGACACCCGGGGCAGCGGTGGCGGCGGGGGCGGGGTGTAGCGCTCGTCGTCGTCCTCGTCGTCGGGCAGCTCGGCGCCGAAGGTGTCCAGCCCGTCGAGCAGCGACGGCTCGTCGGGCCGGTCCGTGCGCCCCACGGAGATGCCGGAGAGATCGGCCGCGTAGGGGAGGCGGCGCACGTCGGTGGCGGTCGGCGCGGCGTCGTCGGTGCCGGCCCGGGCCAGCGGGCCGCCGGTCGGCTCGGCCGGGTCGTCGACGTCCTCCGCCGCGGGCCAGGGGTTGTCGCCCGCGGTCGGGGTGGCGTGGAAGCCGGCCACGATCTTGGCCCACTCGGCCTCGATGTCCGGCTCGTCGGCGCGCGACTGCTCCGGGGCGCCCTCGTCGGCGAGCTGCGTGAGGTAGTCGCGGGCGGTGGTCAGGTGGGAGCGGTCGACGTAGAGCCGGTCGACCGGTCGGGCCGGCACGGTGGTGGTGCGGGTGACCGGGTTCAGATCGGCCGACGGCTGGAGGTACGCGGCGATGCCCCCGGCGGCCAGCACGTCGAGCAGGTGTTCGCCGACGCGCGGATCCACGTCGCCGGCGACGGCGTACTCGCTCGCGTCGAGCCCGTTGTCCCGCCGCCCCCGGCGGGCCCCACCCGCTGACACCGGACACCCTCCTCCACGCGCCTGTGGCGCGGCCACCCCGTCCCCCGTGGCGTGACACGCACGCCGTGCTCTGAATCGTGACACGTCAGGGCCTGGTTCCGGGAGTGCGTTGTGTCGCGTCTTCCAAAGTCAGCGGCCGTGCCGCTGGTCGCGGCGGGTGTCGTATGTCCGTTTGTGCGGAGAGCGTCAGGCGACCGGTAACTGACACATCTCGGCAGGTGGGGGTGCTGCCCGAGCTGATCCACGCCGGCTTCGCCGGGCGACCGGTCGGCACGGTACGACCGCGCGGCGCTGTGGAGGCAGGCGCGCTGACTGCCCGGCGTACGGGACGGAGCGCGGGCGCCGGGTCGAGCGGATGATCCGTGGTGGAGCCGGCCGTCCGTTGTGGCGGGCGCCTCCCAATTCGTAGGCTCGTCCGCGACGACGGCGCCGTTCGCGGCGCGGGTCGACTGGTGCTGTCGCGACCGCCACTGGGAAAGGACGCCGGTGTTCTACTGGCTGATGAAGTACGTCCTGCTCGGCCCGCTGCTGAGGCTGATCTTCCGACCGCAGGTCGAGGGGCTGCACCATGTACCGGAGTCCGGTCCGGTCATCCTGGCCAGCAACCACCTGTCCTTCTCCGACTCGATCTTCACGCCGTTGATGGTCCGGCGGAGGGTCACCTTCGTCGCGAAGGCCGAGTACTTCACCGGCAAGGGGATCAAGGGCTGGCTGACCAAGATGTTCTTCGTCGGCAGCGGCACCATCCCGGTGGACCGGTCCGGCGGCAGGGCCGCCCGCGCCGCGCTGGACACCCAGTTGCAGGTGCTGCGGGCCGGCGGCATCGCCGGCATCTATCCGGAGGGCACGCGCTCCCCGGACGGCCGGCTCTACCGCGGCAAGACCGGCGTGGCCCGGCTGGCCCTGGAGAGCGGCGCGCCGGTGGTCCCGGTGGTGATGCTCAACGCCGACGAGATCCAGCCTCCCGGCAAGCTGATCCCGAAGATCGCCCGGTTCCGGATCCGGTTCGGGGCGCCGCTGGACTTCGCCCGCTACCGCGGCCTGGCCGGCGACCGGTTCGTCGAGCGTGCGGTCACCGACGAGATCATGTACGAGCTGATGGAGCTCTCCGGTCGCGAGTACGTCGACGTCTACGCCCAGAAGCTCAAGAACCAACCCGCCACCCCGACCCCCATCCCCGCCTGACCCACCCCCCCGGGCACCCCCCGCCCCAGATCCGCGATCTTGCAGTTTCGGCCCCTGTTGTGCGGCATTCACGGCTTTTGCCGGGGCAGAAAGTGCAAGATCGCGGGGCACGCGAGCGTGGGGGAGGGAAGGGTCAGGAGGCCAGGGCTGGGTCGGCGGGGGCGGTGGGTAGGCCGGCGAGGACGAGCAGGCCGGGCGCCTCGTTGCGGGCGGCGAACTCCTGGACCTCGGTCCGCGAGGCCTGCGCCGCGATCCGGTCGCCGGCCCGCTCGAACTCGGCCGCGGCGAACGCGAGCGCCAGGACCCGGTCGGAGACGTCCGGGATCCGGCCGTAGACCTCGCCACCGGCCAGGTGCAGGGCCGCGGCCCGCCGATGGTCGCCGTCCGCGGCGGCGATCGCCGCCGTCACCGTCCGCAGCGCCGCCTCCGACCAGGGCGTACGGTGACTGACCCGGTCGAGCATGGCGCGCACACGCACCGCCGGCTCCCGGCCGGCGAGGCTGGCCGCGTGCGCCGCCGCCGCGATCCACTCCCCGCTGGCCAGTGCCGGCACCGCCGACCAGGACAGGTCCAGCTCGCCGATCAGCTCGGCAGCCTCGGCCCCGCGGCCCTGCAAGGCCCGGCAGAGCGCGGCCATGCCGAGCATCGTCCAGTGCAGCCGGTGGAACCCGCTGCCGCGCGCCGTGTCCAGCGCGGCGGAGACGTCGTCCCGCGGCCCGGCGGTCTCGTGCGGCAGCACCGGGCCGGCGGCGGCGTCGCGGAGCGGCCCGCCGGATCCGACCGACGGCCGGGCCGGCTCGCCGACCGCCGGCACCGGGTGGCCGCGCAGCACCAGCAGGCACGAGCGCAGGCCGCGGACCTGCATGTCCCAGCTGCCGGTCGGCGTGTCCACGAACGCCTCGGCGGCGGTGAGCAGCCGGTCGAAGTCCCCCTCGAACCAGGCCCGCATCGCCTCGGCGGAGTAACTGGTGGTCAGTGTCTGCCCGCTGGCCGTACGGGCCGGTGCCGCGGAGAGCAGGGCGTCCGAGCGGAGCCAGTCGCCCTCCTCGCGGATCGCGAAGGCGAGGTTCTGCGTCGCCCGGGGCAGGGCGAGCAGTTGACCGGCCCGGCTGAACTCGACGATCGCGTGCAGCTCGTCCAGCCCCGCCCGGTCGCCGGCCTGGTAGCGGGCGGTGGCCGCGGTGATCCGGGCGTTGGTGCGGGTCTCGGTCAGTCCCAGCCGTTCGCCGATCTCCGCGGCGGTGTCCGCCGCGGAGATCGCCGGGTCCCGCTCGTAGTTGAGCATGTGCAGCCGGCCCAGCTCGGCGTAGGCGTCGGCCTTCTGGGCGCTGTCCGGCAGCGGCTCGAACAGCCCCACCGCGCGGTCGAGGCAGACCAGCGCCGCGCCCCGATCGGCGCGCAGCCAGGCGGCCTGGCCGAGCAGCGTCCAGGCCCGGGCCGCGCAGGCGTCGTCGCCGAGCGCGGCCAGCCGGTCGGCCAGCGCCTGCACCTGCTCCGGGCCACCGCTGGAGAGGAAGGCGTTGCCGTCCCGGTAGAACGAGATCTCCGTGCTCAACAGCTCCAGCTGGAGCCGGTCCACGGGGTCGGAGTCGTCGGCCAGGCCGAGGGCGCGGCCGGCGTGGCTGGCCGCCGCGTCCAGCCCGTGCAGGGCGTACGCCCGGCGGGCGGCCCGGTGCAGCGCGTGCCGGGCGGCGGCCGCGTAGCGGCGGGTCTCCAGCCCCAGGGTGCGGGCGATCTCGTGCGCCGCCCACCGGTGGTGGGCCAGCACCTCGGCCAGGTCGGTGTCCCGGCTGCGGGACAGCGCGTCCAGCCAGTCCGCCGTCCGCTCGTGCCGGGCCACCCGCTCGGTACGCGGCAGCCGCTGGTAGCAGACGTCGCGGACCAGGACGTGACGGAACCGGAACTCCGGCTGCCCGGCCATGGTCGAGGCGGCCTGCTCGTGGACGAAGTCGCGCTGCTCCAGCCGGCGCAGCGAGCGCTCCACCGCCTCGACGGGCTGCCCGAGCGCGGCGGCCACCGCGCCGGGCCAGAACTGCACGCCGACCACCGAGGCGGCCAGCAGCACCGCCCGGTCCGGGGCGTCGAGCAGGTCGACCCGGTTGGCGATGACCGCGTGGACGCTCTCCGGCATCGGCAGGTCCAGGTGCCGTTCCAGGGACCAGCCCCGGCCGGACTGGCGCAGCGCGCCCTGCTCGATGAGCATCCGCACGTACTCGTGGGCGTAGAGCGGATTGCCGCCGGCCACCTCGATGAGGGGGTTGAGCAGGTCGGCGGAGAACGCCGCCTGGCCGAACATGTGGGCGTAGAGCGAGGCGATGCCGGTGTCCCGCAGCGGCGGCAGGGTGATGGTGACCGAACCGGTGATGGTGCCGGCCCAGCTCGGGTCGCGGTCGACCAGTTCCGGGCGGGCGGTGCAGAGCAGCAGCAGCGGCACGTCCCGGGCCGAGGCGCCGAGCAGCTCCACGAAGCGCAGCATCTCGTCGTCGGCCCAGTGCAGGTCCTCGAAGACCAGCACGGTGGGCCGGCGCGCGGCCAGCGCCAGCAGGAAGCGCCGCCAGGCCGACTCCGCCTCCTCGGCCGGCATCGGCGTGCCGGGCAGGCCCACCAGCGGGCGCAGCGCGTCCACCACCCGGTCCCGCTCGCCGGGGCCCACCAGCTCGGCCACCGCCCCGGTGAGGCGCTGCGCCGCGCCGGACGCCGGATCGGTGTCCAGGATGCCGGCCTCGGCCTTGACGATGTCGGCGAGCGCGGCGAACGTGACGTTCTCGCCGAACGGCGGGCAGCGCCCGGTACGCCAGGTCAGCGGCTCGTCGACCAGCCGCCCGGCGTGCCGGTAGAGCTCGCGGACCAGCCGGCTCTTGCCGATGCCGGCCCGGCCGAAGACGGTCACCACCTGCGGCCGCCGGTCGCGCAGCGAGCGGTGCAGCGCGTTGACCAGCAGGCCCAGCTCGTGTTCGCGGTCGATCAGCGGGGTGGTGTCCGGTTCGCGGTCGGTGGGCTGCCGGCGCAGCGGGGACAGGGCGAGCCAGACCTCGGTCGGCGTGGAGCGCCCCCGCAGGGTGACCGCCGGCTGCTCCTGGTAGCGGATGGCGTCCCGGGTCAGCGTGTGGGTGGTGCCGCAGACCAGCACGCCGCCCGGCGGCGCCACCGACTGCATCCGGGAGGCGGTGTTGACCACGTCGCCAGCCACGATCGCCTGCCCGCCGTCACGGGCGGCGGCCACGTCGACGAGCGCCTCGCCGGTCGCCACTCCGACCCGGAAACGCAGCTCGGTCGCGCCGGTGGGGGTGTAGCGGGTGAGCACCCGTTGCAGCTCCAGCCCGGCCCGTACGCACCGCAGCGCGTCGGTCTCGGTGGCCACCGGCGCTCCGAACAGCGCCATCACCGCGTCGCCGATGTACTTCTCGACCACCCCGCCGTACTGGCCGACGACCCGGCGGGCGGCCGAGAAGAAGCCCGTCTGCATTCCGCGGACCAGCTCCGGGTCGGCCCGTTCGACGTACGGGGTGAAGTCGATGAGGTCGACGAAGAGCACACTGACCCGCCGCCGGTCCTCCTGGGGGGTGACCCGCGGACGGTCGGTGCCCGGGCGGGGCGCGCCGCACGAGGTGCAGAAGGCCACGTCGGCGGCGAGCGGGCGCAGGCAGTGCGGGCAGACCGCACCGAGCTCGGCCCCGCAGCCACCGCAGAAGCGGTCGCCGCCGGAGGCGGTGCGTCCACAGCGGTCACACTGCGCGGCGATGACACCCTCCACTGCTCGGCCGGCCGCCGGCGCCGGGGCGACGCCGTCGGAAGCGAGTATCGCCGCCGGTGCGCCTGTCAGGTACCGGGCTGTTGGCTTGTGGACAGTCGTCCGAGCGGCCCGCGGGGCTACAGTCAGGCAGCCGAATGTCGATCAGGGACCGAAGGGGGTCAGGTCAATGGTGTACGTCAAGCTGGAGAGCGACTGGACCGACGGCAACGGGGTCAGCCACTCCGCGGGGGAGTCGGTCGACGTCGACGCGGCCACGCTCGCCGCCCTCCAGGCCGACGGGATCGTCAGCGAGCCGGTGGTCGGTGGCGCGGACGGCCCCGACAAGTGGGCCGGGCCGGGCAGCCCGGAGAAGTGGGCCGGGCCGGGCAGCGCGGGCAGGTGACCCGCCGGCGGTGACGCCGTGACGAGGCGGCCGGGGCCGGCACGAGGCCCCGGCCGTTCGCATGTGCCGAGCCCGTGGGCCGGGGTCAGCGGTCGTTCATCCCGGCGCGGCGGCGCAGCGCGGCCACGTCGGTCACCACGATCCGGCGCCCCTCGGTGCGCAGCCAGCCGCGGCTGGCGAACGAGCCGATCGCCTGGTTGACGCTCTGCCGGGAGCCGCCGGCCATCTCCGCCAGCTGGCTCTGGTTCAGCTCGATGGTGATCATCGGCGCCTGGCTTTCGCCGGCCAGCCGGACCAGGGTCTTGGCCACCCGGCCGGGCAGGTCGAGGAAGACGTGGTCGGCGTTCTGCTCGGTGAGCCGGCGGATCAGCCCGCCGAGCGAGCGCATCACCGCGTCGAGGATGCGCGGGTTGGAGTGCACCAGCTCCATGAAGGCGCCCCGGGACAGCGCCAGGGCGGTGCAGTCCTCGATTGCCTCGGCGGACGCGGACCGGGTGGAGGCGTCCAGCAGGGAGACCTCGCCCAGCACGTCGGGCGGGCGGATCACCGAGAGCACGGCCCGCTCGCCGGTCGGGGCGGTGCGGAAGACCGCGACCGCGCCCCGGCGCAGCACGATCAACGACTCGCCCGGGTCGTTCTCCACGAACAGCAGTTGGCCCTTGCGGTACGTGCGCGGCACGGCGGCGGCGATCACGCGCTGCCGCACCTCCGGCTCGAGCCCGGCGAACATCTCCACGCCCGTGAGCGCGTCACCCGGCTCCGGCAGGCGAACCTCCACGGCCCAACCCCTCCCCGGTCAAGGACCACAACTCGCACACCGGGTGAACCTGACGGCCCCTGACTGGGTGAATTGACACCGGTTAGGCGTCCGGTAGCGGTACACATCAGATCATGACGGGCTTGTCGCTTGCTGTACACCCCTCAAATCACTTCCGTGACACTCCCGAGCCGCGGGGAACGGCACCGTGAGGTGCGGATCCATCCGAAGGGGCCTGGGGACGGGACGGGTGGGTCCGGCCGTGGCCGGCCCGGGGCGGGATCGGACCATCCCGTGTCGCCGGCCGGCCACGGCGGGGGGCCGGCCGGCGGGGGCCACCTGTGAAAGGCGCCACCCGCGGGGCCGGGGCGGGAACGACCAGCCCGCTCGCGCAGGCCAGGACCACCGCCTGCACCCGGTCGCGGGGCGCCGCCCGGGGCCCCGGCGACCGGGGCGGCCCGGCGGTGGGCGAGGATGGCGGGTGATGGTCTACCGCTACTTCTACGACTGCGAGTTCATCGAGGACGGCCAGATCGTCGACCTCGTCTCGATCGGCGTGGTCGACGAGAACGGCCGCGAGTTCTACGCGGTCTCCACCGAGTTCGACGACTCCCGCGCGATCCCCTGGGTACGCCGCAACGTGCTGGACCGGCTCCCCTCGCCGGCCGACCGGGCCTGGCGCTCCCGCGCGCGCATCCGGGACGAGCTGTACGACTTCCTGGTCGAGCCGGTCCGGGACCGCCCGGGCGAGCAGATCGAGCTCTGGGCGTGGTACGCCGCGTACGACCACGTGGTGTTGGCGCAGCTGTGGGGGGCGATGCCGGCGCTGCCCCGGGAGATCCCGCGGTTCACCAAGGAGCTGCGTCAGCTCTGGGACGACCGGGGCCGCCCGCCGCTGCCCGACGCCGAGGCGGCACGGCACGACGCGCTGGTCGACGCGCGGCACAACCTGGCCCGCTGGCGGGCGATGACCGCCCGCTGAGCGGCGCCGGCCAAGGCGCGGTTCCCGGCGCGACGGGCGACGTCGGGAAAGACGTCGTCCCGTAGGTTTGACCGGTTCTGTCCCGGGCACCGCCTCCGACGAGCCGCGCGGAGCCGAGCGAGGGAGACCGCCGTGAGCCATGAGCCGTCCAGCGTCGCCGAGGCCCGCCGCCGGGTCACCGAGCTGATCCGGGAGGCGGGGATCTGCATGCTGACCACCATCGCCCTGGACGGCCGCCAGGTGAGCCGGCCGATGGGCCTCCAGGAGGCGGAGTTCGACGGTGATCTGTGGTTCTTCGCGTACGCCGACTCGGCGAAGGTCCGCCAGATCCGGGTCAATCCGGACATCAACGTCGCATTCTCCGACCAGCGTCGCCACGCCTGGGTCTCGGTCTCCGGCACCGCCACCGAGGCGTACGACCGGGCGCGGGCCGAGCGGCTGTGGCGCCCCCTGCTGCGGACCTGGTTCCCGGACGGGCCCGACACCCGGGGGCTGACCCTGATCAAGGTGCACGCCAGCTCGGCCGAGTACTGGGACTCGCCCGGCGGCACGATGGTGAACCTGCTCGGCTTCGCCCGGGCGGCGGCCAGCGGCCGGCCGCCGGAGCCGGGCGAGAACCGCGAGGTCCCGTACTGAGGGTGTCCGCCGGGTGAACGGCACCGGGGCGCGCTGTCGCTGCCCAGGCGGGGCGACTACAGTGCGCAGTGACGGCCCGCCCCGGGCCGGCAACGGCGCCGATGGTCTGATCCGACACATATCCTGGGGCATATCGGGCTTCACCCTGATGCTCCAGGAGGATGAGCAGATCATGCGTATCGGCGTGCTCACCGGCGGCGGCGACTGCCCAGGTCTCAACGCGGTCATCCGGGCGGTCGTCCGCAAGGGCGTCGCCACTTACGGTCACGAGTTCGTGGGCTTCCGGGACGGCTGGAAGGGCCCGCTGGAGGGCCTGTCCAAGCCGCTGGGCATCGCCGAGGTCCGCGGCATCCTGCCGCGCGGCGGCACCATCCTCGGCTCGTCCCGGACCAACCCGTTCAAGATCGAGAATGGCGTCGAGCGGATCAAGGACAACCTCGGCGAGCAGGGCGTGGACGCGTTGATCGCGATCGGCGGCGAGGACACCCTCGGCGTCGCCACCAAGCTCTACGAGCTGGGCGTCCACGTCATCGGCGTGCCGAAGACAATCGACAACGACCTCGGCGCCACCGACTACACCTTCGGCTTCGACACCGCCGTCAACATCGCCATGGAGGCGATCGACCGGCTGCACACCACCGCGGAGAGCCACCACCGCACCCTGGTCGTCGAGGTCATGGGCCGGCACGCCGGCTGGATCGCCCTGCACGCCGGCCTCGCCGGTGGCGCCAACGTGATCCTGCTGCCCGAGCGGGCGTTCGACGTCGAGCAGGTCGCCGGTTACGTCGAGAAGCGCTTCCAGCACCAGTACGCCCCGATCGTGGTCGTCGCCGAGGGCGCGCAGCCGCTGGCGGGCCAGATGGTCCTGCAGAACCAGGAGCTGGACGCGTTCGGTCACGTCCGGCTGGGCGGCATCGGCCAGTGGCTGGCCGAGCAGCTGGAGGCCAAGACCGGCAAGGAGGCCCGCACGGTCGTGCTCGGCCACATCCAGCGCGGCGGCACCCCGACCGCGTTCGACCGGGTGCTCGCCACGCGGCTCGGCCTGCACGCGATCGACGCGGCGCACGAGGGCGACTGGGGCAAGATGGTCGCGATGCAGAGCACGGACATCGTCCGGGTGCCGCTGGCCGAGGCCACCCGCGAGCTGAAGACCGTGCCGCTGGAGCGGTACGCCGAGGCCGAGGTCTTCTTCGGTAGCTGATCGACCGCCACGGCGTCGCGGCCGGCCGCAGAGCCCGCCGCGACGCCGGGCACGGCGAGGAGGGGGTACGGCGGGGATGTCGTCCGGGGTGCACACCGTCGCGGTGATCGGCGCCGGCAAGATCGGTGAGCTGATGCTCTCCGGCCTGCTGCGCTCCGGCTGGCCGGCGGACCGGCTGCTGGCCACCGCCCGCCGGCAGGCCCGGGCCGAGGAGCTGGCCACCCGCTACGGCGTCCGGGTGGTGGACAACCTGGCCGCGGTCGACGAGGCCGAGGTGCTGGCCGTCGCGGTGAAGCCGCAGGACGCGGCCGTGCTGCTCGACGAGATCGGCCCCAAGGTGCCCGCCGACAAGCTGGTGATCTCGCTCTGCGCCGGCCTGCCCACCAGCTTCTTCAACCGCCGGCTGCCCGAGGGCACCCCGGTGGTCCGGGTGATGACCAACACCCCGGCGCTGGTCGACGAGGCGATGACCGCCATCTCGGCCGGCGCCCACGCCACCGGGGCGCACCTGGCCCTCGCGGAGGAGATGTTCAAGCCGCTCGGGGTGACCATTCGGGTGCCCGAGTCGCAGCAGGACGCGGTGACCGCGCTCTCCGGCTCCGGGCCGGCGTACTTCTATCTCCTGGTCGAGGCGATGATCGACGCCGGCATCCTGCTCGGGCTGCCCCGGCAGGTGGCGCACGAGCTGATCGTGCAGACCGCGATCGGCTCGGCGGTGATGCTGCGCGACTCCGGCGAGCACCCGGTGAAGCTGCGCGAGGCGGTCACCTCGCCCGCCGGCACCACCATCTCCGCCGTCCGCGAGCTGGAGAAGCACGGCGTACGGGCGGCGCTGCTCGCCGCGCTCGAGGCGGCCCGGGACCGGGCTCGGGAGTTGGCCGCCCAGAGCGGCTGACGTCGGTCAGCCCGGCTGCATCGCCAGGTCGTCGACCCGGCGCCGCAGGGGCTCGGCGAGCGGAGGGCGATCGACGGTCGGTTGCGCGGGCACCCGGGCGAACCGCGTCCAGGCGGAGATGACCTGCGCGGCGGCGTGCCACGGCGCCGGGTCGTCGACGGCCGGGTCGGTGGGTCGGGTGACCGTCACGCCCCAGTGCCGCAGCCGCTCCAGGTTCTCCAGGAAGGCGGGGTGCCGGGCGAGCGTCGGGTCCGGCGCCGGCACGGCGACCACCGGCAGGCCGACGGCGGTCGCCTCGTTGAGCAGCCGCAGGGCCAGGTTGTCGTTGAGCCCGTACGCCCACTTGTTGACCAGGTCGAAGCTCGCCGGCGCGACGGCGTAGGCCTCGGCCGGCGGCAGCGGGTGCAGCGTTTCGGCCTGCTCGTCCTCGCGGATCGGATGGTCGGTGAGGGCGGTCAGGGCGTCCCGGTCGATCACCTCGACCGCGTCCGGGGTGGTGACGACGTGGACCTCCCAGCTCAACTCCTGGCAGGCCGCGATGAAGGGTGTGAGCTCGGCGGCCGGTTCGGTGCCGCAGACGACGAGGTGCAGGACAGGAGATCGTGACTTCCCGGGCATGGCGGCTCCTATCGCAGGTCCCGCAGCCGAGGGTATCGACGCCGGCCGGGACGCGAGCCGTTTTCCGGGCAACCGGCCGGACAGCGGCGACCCGCCACCCGTCGGCTGAGTGGCGACTCAGCCGAACGTCCGTCCCTAGTAGAGCAGGTGCGGCCGGCGGCGCCGCTCGAACGCCGCCAACTCCCCGGCCCAGGCGCCGACCACGTCGTCCACCTCGGCGCCCGCGTCGATCATCGTGCGCAGCCGGGTCGAGCCGGTCAGCTTGTCCACCCAGTACGGTCGAACGGCGTCCCAGGAGTCCTGGCGCCACGCGAAGGCCGGGTAGCGGTGCGCCTCGACCAGCATCGCGACCGCCGTGCGGATCGGGTCGTACGCCGCCCGGTCCACCACCTTCACCTCGACCCCGGCGCAGAGCTTGTTGAGCAGCGCCGGTTTCTGCCCGGCGGAGGTGGGCGTGAAGTACGCCTCCCGGAACTCGACGCCCGGCAGGTCACGGGCGTTGAGCCGGTCGGACCAGTGGTAGTCGAAGTCCTCGGCCAGGCCGCCGATCAGCTCGAACGGCCGGCACGTGCCCCGGCCCTCGGTCATCGAGGCGACACCTTCGAACAGGCCGGTGCCGGGATAGACCAGCGCGGTGTCCGGCGTGGGCATGTTCGGGCTGGGCATCACCCAGGGCAGGTCGGTGTCGGCGGCCAGCAGGTCGCGCCTCCAGTGTCGACACTTCACGACGTGCAGGTCGACCGGGCCGCCGACCTCGGCGGGGAGGAACTCGGCGTTGAAGTACCGGGCCAGCTCACCCACGGTCATGCCGTGCTGCTGGACGATCTCCTTGAGCCCCACGCCGGAGGTGTAGGCGGCGGTCATCATCGGCCCGCGGGCCCGCCCGCCGATCGGGTTCGGCCGGTCCAGCACGACGTACCGCTTGCCGGTCCGGGCGGCGGCGGCCATCGAGGTGTACATGGTCCAGATGTAGGTGTAGAACCGGGCGCCCACGTCCTGGATGTCGAAGACCACCGTGTCCACGCCCGCCTGGGCGAACATGCTCTCCCACTTGGCCTGCGAGGCGCCGTACGCGTCGTAGACGGTGATCCCGGTTCGCGCGTCCACGCCGGTGCCCTCGCTGCCGCCGGCCTGGGCGGAGCCGCGGAAACCGTGCTCGGGGCCGAACGCCGCGACGAGCCGCACCGCGCCGGAGGCGTGCATGAGGTCGACCAGGTGCCGGTACGCCGGATCCACGCCGGTGGGATTGGAGATGACCCCGACCCGCTGCCCGGCGAGCTCCGCGAACCCGGAGCGCACGAGCACGTCGAGGCCGGTCTCCACCCGGCGGATCCCGGGCTGCGCCGCGCCGGGCGTTCCGGGTGCCGCGGCCGCGAGCGTGCCCGCCGTCACCGCACCCGCACCGGCCAGGAATCGTCTGCGCTCCACGGTCGACCTCCCGTCGCTTCGGTTGACCTGAAACTTAGCTACAGCTCGATGTTCGGTCAAGGAAGGTTAGCTACATCGGTCGGGGTACCCCGCCGGGCGGCGGGACGGCCATACTGGCCCGGTGTTCACACTCGCCCAGGCCCGGCACCTGGTGGTCACGCTGCGCCCGCGCGTCGACGAGCTGATCCGACTGCGCGCCGACCTCGCCGAGCTGCGCGCCGACCTGGCCGAGCACGGCGCGAGCCCGCTCGGCGGCCGGGCCGAGGTCAAGGGGCTGGAGGCTCGGCTGCACGCCGTCGTCGACGAGCTGCATCAGCACGACATCCAGATCAAGGGCGTCGCCCCGGTGCTGCTCGACTTCCCCGGCGACCGGGACGGCCGGCCGGTGCTCTGGTGCTGGCTGGAGGGGGACTCGGACGTGCGGTGGTACCACCGGGTGGACTGCGGCTTCGCCGGCCGCCGGCCGGTGTGACGAGCCGGCGGCTCCGCGCCCTGACCCGGGACCTGCTGCCGTACCCCGGTCGGGTCCTCGGCGTCGCGGGCGCCGCGCTGCTGCTCACCCTGCCGGCCCTGGACGCGAACCGGTACGAGGGCTGGCGGGCGGACCTGCGGACGATGACCCTCGCGTCGGTGGTGGTCGCGTCGGTCGGCGCGCTCCTGCTCGCGGCCCGCTACGCCGCCCGTCCGGCGGCCGCGCCGCCGCGCTTTCCGGTCCGGCTCGCGGTGGCGCTGGTCGGCGCCGCGCTGCTCGCTGCCGCCTACCTGGCCGCGGCACAGCTGCTGTTCCGGCTGGTCGTGCCGGTGGAGGTCGAGAGTCCGCTGCGCGGCCTGCCGGTGCGGGGCCTGGTGCTGGCGGTGCTGGCCGCGGCGGTCGGGGTCGCCGTCGGCGCGCTGTGGCGGCGCCCGGTGGCCCTGGTGACGCTGGGTGTGCTGCTGGTCGGGGTGGAGCTGGCGGTGCCGTCCGGCATCGGGCCGCTGTCGGCCGTCCGGTTCTGGCTCCTCGGCGTGGGACAGCCGCACGACGTGCCCGGCTGCGTGAGCCCGTTCCCGTCGGAGTGCGTGACGTGGACCTACCGGCACTGGCCGTCGGGCCTCGCCCTGGTCGGCACGGCGCTCGTGGCGGTGCTGGTGGCCACGGTGCTGGCCAGCCGCGCGCCGGCGGACGACATCGGCCCCCTCGCCGACACCCGTCGGCCGGAGGGGCCGAGGCCGCGGGCCGCGCCGGGTCGGACCCGGTACGCCCTCGCGGCCGCGCTCGTCGTGGCCGGCTTCGTGCTGACCCCGACGCTGGTCGGGACCGGCGCGCGGCACGCGACCAGCGACGTCGCCACGGGGATCGGGAGCGGCGCCCCGATCGGGTCGCCGGCGGAGGTGCCGGTGGCGCTGCCCGGTCGGCTGGCCGTCTTCGCCGTCGGGCTGGTCGAGGTCCGCGACTGCCACGCCCGGTCGGCGGACGGCACGCGGGTGGGCCTCTCCCCGGTGCTCGGCACCGTGCGCTACGGCGACGGCGTCAGCTACCGGTGGATCGGCAACCTCCGGCTGCCCGCGCCGGGCCGGTGGACGGTCACCTGCGTCGGCGAGCAGGGGGAGTACCTGGTGGCCGGCCCGCCCCGGGTCGAGGGGCTGGTCGGCCGGCTGGTGGAGGCGCCCCGCCCGGTGGGCTGGCTGCTCGGCGTGCTGCCGGGCCTGCTGGTCGCCGCGCACGCCGCGTACGCCGGGCGCCGGCACGGACAGCCGGGCCCGCCGCGCCCGACGGCCGGGCGCGGGGCCGACCAGGGCGGTTGACGACCGGGCGTCAACCGGCGGGATCGGCGACGGCGAAGACCACCACGTTGTCCGTGTAGTGCCCGCGACGTCGGTCGAAGTCACCGCCGCAGGTGACGAGGCGCAGCTCCGGGCCGGGCGTCGGGCCGTACACGGCGGCGGTCGGGAACGCGTCCTTGCGGGTGCGCAGGGAGCCGGTCACCCGGAACGGCACCCGCTGACCGCCACGCCACACCTCGACCGCGTCGCCCGGACGCAGCTCGCCGAGCCGGGCGAAGACGGCCGGCCCGCGCCGGGAGTCGAGGTGCCCGGCGAGCACGGCCGGACCGGTGTCGCCGGGGGCCGGACCGCCGCCGTACCAGCCGACGACGCCGAAGTCGGCCGGCGGCACCAGGGCGCCGTCGCGATCCAGCCCGAGGACGGTCAGCCGGGTGTCGACGTCGATCCGCGGGACGCGTACCCGGGTGGGCGCTCCCCGCGGTGCGGAGCGTGCCGGTGGCGACGCCGTGGTCGACGGGCAGCCGTCGGCGCACCCGGGCCGCCAGGTGGCGGCCGGCGGGGCCGGGGCCGTGGTGGCCAGCCCGACCCCGGTCCCGGCCGTCAGGCAGAGCGCCGCGCCGAACGCGACCAGCGCGGCGGCCGGCGGCCGGCGGTTCCGGTGCCGCCGGATCGCCGGGCCGCGCGGCGGGGTCACCAGGCGGTACGCCGCCGGCGCAGCAGCAGCGCCAGCCCGGAGGCCAGGGCGAGCACGGCCAGCCCGCCGGCGATCAGCGGGTACGCGCCGCGCCCGCTCCCGGCGCTGCCACCGGCGCCGGTGTCCACGCCGCCGGCCGGCACCACCGTGCCGCCCTCGGCGTCCCGCCGCAGCTCGGTGGTGAGGCCACCCTGCTTCGCGTCCAGCACGAGCAGCGAGTAGACGGCTCCGCCGGTCAGCCGCACCTCGGTCTGGGTGGTCGGGCCGCCGCTGCCGGACAGCCGTAGCCGCCACTGGCCGGGCTCGACGAGCTGGTAGTCGGTGGTGGTGGCGAAGTGGACGCCGTTGGCGATGGTCGGCCCGTCGGCGGCGGCCACGTCGAGCACCGGCGCGCGCACCGACGCCTGCACGACGCGGACCTTGGCCTGTCCGCCCCGGGGAGTGCTCAGATCGTCGCGGAGCACCCGCAGCCCCAGGTCGGCGTACCGCCCCACCCCGGCCACCGTGTACGCCTCGCCGCTGGTCACCGCGACCTCGGTGGTGAGCACCGGCGGGCCGCTGGCCGCGGCGCCCGCCTCGCGCATCGCCACCGCGTAGCGGCCGGGGGGCAGCGGAAGGTAGTCGGAGACCACCCCGTAGCCGACGCCCGGGAAGACCTGCGGCTCGGCCGCGTCGGGGGCGGCCAGGTAGACGTCGACGCTCGGCGTGTCGGGGGAGAGGTGGGCGAGCCGGACGTAGCCGACGGTCGCCGCGGCGGCCGGCGCGGCCGTGGTGGTCACCAGCCCGGCGCCGAGCAGGAGCGCGGCGGCTCCGGCGAGCAGACGGCGCGGCGCGGTGCGGAACAGGTGCATGTCGCCTCCGGGATCCGGTCTTCGGGGTCCGTCCACGGCAGAGCGTCCCGTGAACAGGACTCGGATGCAACTGTCACCGACCTGACACGCCGAGGACTCACCGTGCCACGGTCCGTGTCGAGAGGGGGAGCGTCCGTCGCTCCGGCGGCGATTGTCGGCCACCCGGATTTCCATGAAGGATCTTTCCACACCGCCGCCGGCCAGTCCGGTGGCTACTACCCGGTGTTCCGCAACGCGGCCGGCTGACCGACGTCCCGCGGGGCGTTCCCGGTCCCGGTGCGCCCCGCGGGTCCGCCGCCGGTCAGGTCGGCGAGCCGGCGGCGTCGAGCGCCGCCCGCACCCGGTCGCTGCCCGCGGGCGCCGCCCGCTCCCAGTCGTCCGGAACGGCCCGGTAGATGACCCCGTACGCCGGTGTGCCGGGCTGGTACCGCCAGCCCTCGGCGAGCCGGCCGGCGTCCACCGCGTCGAAGCCGATCCGGTCCAGGAAGTCCTCGGCGGTCGCCCTGGCGTCCGGGTCGTCGCCGGCGATCGGCAGGGCGCTCCGGTCGGCCTCGCCGACCGGTCGGGGAAGGGTCGCCAGGTGCCGGAAGTTGATGTTGTTGAAGACCTTCACCACCCGCGCCGCCGAGAGGTGCCGCTGGAGCAGTTCGCTGCTGGTGGCGGCGCCCGAGTCCAGCTCGGCGATGGTCCCGTCGCGCTGCGGGTAGTAGTTGTTGGTGTCCAGCACGACCTTGCCGGCCAGGGGCTCCGCGGGCAGGTCCCGGTACGCCTTGAGCGGCACGCTCACGACCACCAGGTCACCCGCCTCGGCCGCCTCCCGGACGGTCCCGGCGCGGGCCCGGGGGCCCAGCTCCTCGACCAGGTCGCGGAGCGTCTCCGGGCCGCGCGAGTTGCTGAGCACCACGTCGTAGCCGGCGGCCACCGCCAGCCGGGCCAGGGTGCCGCCGATGTTGCCGCTGCCGATCAGTCCCAGCGTCGTCATGTCCCGTGCCAACTCCGTCCAGCGTGGGGGCTGTTCCCTACCGGCGTGGTGGGTGACCCGGCTCGCGCCCGCCGCCCGGCCGGGCCGGGAGCACCGCGCGCCGACCGCACCGCCGATCCGGTGACACCGAGGTCCGGCCGGTGCCGCCCGGGCGCTCCGACCCGGTCACCGTACTGCCGGCACCGGCTGGGAGGTGGCGTCTCGGTCGCCTGCCACCCTCCCGGCGGACCGGTCCCGCGTGGTGGTGGACGCGGACCGGCCGGAGCTGCCGGCCCGTTCGCCCGTCGGCGGACTCGTCGCGGCGCGCACTCTGCCCGAGCGGCGACACGTGCCCCGACGGCCGGAACCGCCTGGAGCGGTCCGGGTGGCGGCAGAGGCCTGGTCGAGGGAGCGCGGCTCAGGCCGCGGGAAGCACCTTCTCGACGGCGGCGCGCAGCTCGGTGGCGCCGGGCTCCACCGGCGGGGCGAACCGGGCGGCCACCGTGCCGTCCGGCGCGACCAGGAACTTCTCGAAGTTCCACCGGACGTCGCCGGTGTGCCCGTCGGCGTCCGGGGTGTCCACGAGCGACGCGTAGAGCGGGTGCCGGTCGGGCCCGTTGACCTCGACCTTCTCGGTGAGCGGGAAGGTCACGCCGTAGTTCACCTGGCAGAAGTCGCTGATCTCGGCGGCGGTGCCCGGCTCCTGGCCGGCGAACTGGTTGCACGGCACGCCGAGCACCACGAGGCCGCGGTCGGCGTACTCGTCGGCGAGGGCCTGAAGGCCGGCGTACTGCGGGGTGAGGCCACAGCGGGAGGCGACGTTGACCACGAGCAACGCGCGACCGCGGTACTGGGCGAGGTCGGCGGGCCCGCCGTTCAGGGCGCCGATCGGGATGTCGAAGACGGTCATCCGGCGAGGCTACCGCCACCCCCACGACCCGCCCCGCGCCCACGACCCGCCGCCGTCCACCCCTCGACCCGGTTGATCATGAGGTTTGCGGCGCCGGGGGAGATCGAAGTCGCCGCAAACTCATGATCGACCTGGTGGGGGCGGGGGTGGGGCGGGCCGGGTGGGGTGGTGGGCGGCTGTTTCGCCGGGTGCGAGAAATCGAAACATGCACATCTTGACTAAGTGATGACGCCGTGAGTAGCGTCTCAGCAATCATTCTGGAAAGTTTCCTAACTGTTTGAGGAGACGCCGCATGAAGAGATCGCTCCGCCGGGCCCTCTGGGCCGGCGCCGTGGTCGTGGTGACCGCGGCGATGGCGCCGGTCGCCACCGCGTTCGGCGCCGGAAGCGTGACGACCACGTTCACGAAGGTGCAGGACTGGGGGACCGGTCACGAGACCAGGGTGACGATCACCAACGGCTCGGACGCCACGGTCAGCACCTGGCGCATCGAGTTCGACCTGCCCTCGGGCACCAGCATCGGCAGCTCCTGGGACGCCGACGTGACGCGCACCGGCGACCACTACGTCGCGGTCAAGAAGAGCTGGGCCGGCGGCATCGCGCCGGGCGCCTCGTTCAGCTGGGGCTACAACGGCACCGGCGCGTACAAGGCGCCGCTGAACTGCACCATCAACGGCGCGTCCTGCGGCGGCGGCGCCCCGCCGACCACGACGCCGCCGACCACCACCCCACCCACCACGACGCCGCCCACCACGCCGCCCCCGACCACCCCGCCCCCGACCACGCCACCGCCGGGCGGGAAGAAGATCGTCGGCTACTTCGCCGAGTGGGGCGTGTACGCCCGCAACTACCACGTCAAGAACATCCACACCAGCGGCTCGGCGGCGAAGCTGACCCACATCCTCTACGCCTTCGGCAACACCACCGGCGGCCGCTGCTCGATCGGCGACAGCTACGCCGACTACGAGAAGGCCTACACGGCCGCGGACAGCGTCGACGGCGTCGCCGACACCTGGGACCAGCCCCTGCGTGGCAGCTTCAACCAGCTGCGCAAGCTCAAGCAGATGTACCCGCACCTCAAGGTGATCTGGTCCTTCGGCGGCTGGACCTGGTCCGGCGGGTTCACGCAGGCCGCGCAGAACCCGGCCGCGTTCGCCGACAGCTGCTACAACCTCGTCGAGGACCCGCGCTGGGCCGACGTCTTCGACGGCATCGACATCGACTGGGAGTATCCCAACGCCTGCGGCCTGAGCTGCGACTCCAGCGGCCCGAACGCGTTCAAGAACGTGGCCGCCGCGCTGCGGACCAAGTTCGGCTCCAACGCCCTGGTCACCGCCGCGATCACCGCGGACGGCAGCAACGGCGGCAAGATCGACGCCACCGACTACGCCGGGGCCGCGAACAGCCTCAACTGGATCATGCCGATGACGTACGACTACTTCGGCGCCTTCGCCGCGCAGGGCCCGACCGCCCCGCACTCGCCGCTGTACTCGTACACCGGTATCCCGCAGCAGGGCTTCTGGTCGGACGCGGCGATCCAGAAACTCAAGAGCAAGGGCATTCCGGCCAACAAGCTGCTGCTCGGCATCGGCTTCTACGGCCGGGGCTGGACCGGCGTCACCCAGAGCGCCCCGGGTGGCAGCGCGACCGGCGCCGCCCCGGGCACCTACGAGGCGGGCATCGAGGACTACAAGGTCCTCAAGAACACCTGCCCGGCGACGGGCACGGTCGGCGGCACGGCGTACGCCAAGTGCGGCAGCAACTGGTGGAGCTACGACACCCCGTCCACCATCAACGGCAAGATGACGTACGCGAACACCCAGGGCCTCGGTGGCGCCTTCTTCTGGGAGCTCTCCGGTGACACCTCCAACGGCGAGCTGATCGGCGCCATCAAGGGCGGTCTCGGCTGAGCCGTAGGCCGACGCATCACCCACACGGCGGGGAGGGACACGCACCGTCCCTCCCCGCCCGCGTGCGTCCCGTGCGTCCCGTATGCCCCGTGCGCCTCTGCCCGCCCGGCGGGGGGCGCACGGCCTGCCCCGGCCCGCCCGGCCGGTACGGGCGGCCTGCCCCGGACCCGCCGACACCGCGACGCGCCGGGGGACCCTCCGCACCGCTCAGCCCGATGTGACAGACTCGCCGCTCGGTACATCTGTCTCCGCTGGCCGAGGGGAGGGGTTGATGGGCGTGACGCACCGGAGGCTGGCGGGGTTCGCCGGCGTCCTCGCGACCCTGCCGCTCGCCCTGGCCGGGTGCGCCTTCGGCACGAAGGACGAGCCGGCGGCGAAGCCCGACCGCGCGCCCGCGGAAGAGGCCGCCACGAAGTCCCGTGAGCGGGTGCAGGCCTACCTCGACGCGATGACCGCCAAGGACGCGGCGGCCGGGCGCAGCCAGCTCTGCGCGGCGCTGCACGACAGCTTCGACGCGGCGGCCACGGGGCCGAACGGCGACTTCGCCGACCACTTCGAGGTGCCGCAGGCGGCGATCACCGACATCCGGTCCGGCCCCCGCGGGCAGGAGGTGAGCGTCTCGGTCTCGGTCGCCGTCGGATCGCGGAAGGCCACCCGCCCGTTGGTGTTCACCGTCACGCGGGACGGCGCCGACTGGTGCATCGCCGGCGAGGCGGCCGCCACCGCCGGCGCCACGGCCGCCCCGACGGCGACGCCCGCGACCTGACCTGCGCCGATGCGCCTCGGCGCCCGGCGATCTCCCAGGTGGCGGAACGGTCCCCCTCGGCGGTCGCCCGCCCCGGCCGTCGCCGTACGCTTTCTGTCATGCGCCATGAGTGGCACCAGCTGAGCCATCCCGCGGTGGGCAGCCCGGGGCTCCAGACCAGTCGTCCGACAGCCGACTCCGCCGAGGACGCCGCCCTCGGCCTGGACCGCTGGCGGGACCTGCCCCGTGAGCAGGTTCCGCCCTGGCCGGACCAGGCGAAGGTGGCCGAGGTGTGCAAGGTGCTGGACACCGTGCCCTCGGTGGTCGCGCCCTACGAGGTCGACCAGCTCCGGCAGCGGCTGGCGCTGGTCTGCGAGGGCAAGGCGTTCCTGCTCCAGGGCGGCGACTGCGCGGAGACCTTCGCCGACAACACCGAGAGCCACCTGCTGGCGAACGCCCGGACCCTGCTGCAGATGGCGATCGTGCTGACCTACGGCGCCTCCCTGCCGGTGGTCAAGGTGGCCCGGGTCGCCGGGCAGTACACCAAGCCCCGGTCGCTGCCGACCGACGCGCGCGGCCTGCCCGCGTACCGCGGCGACATGATCAACTCGCTGGAGGCGACGCCGGAGGCGCGGGTCGCCGACCCGCAGCGCATGATCCGGGCGTACGCGAACTCGGCCGCCGCCATGAACATGCTCCGGGCGTACCTGGCCGGCGGGCTGGCCGACCTGCACGCGGTGCACGACTGGAACAAGGGGTTCGTGAAGAACTCCCCGGCCGGGGAGCGCTACGAGGCGATCGCCCGCGAGATCGACCGGGCGCTGGCCTTCATCCGGGCGTGCGGGATGACCGACGACGAGGCGCTGCGTACGGTCACCCTCCACTGCTCGCACGAGGCGCTGGCGCTGGAGTACGACCGGGCGCTGACCCGGGTCTCCGGCAACCGCGCGTACGGGCTGTCCGGGCACTTCCTGTGGATCGGGGAGCGTACCCGGCAGATCGACGGGGCGCACATCGACTTCATCTCCCGCATCGCCAACCCGATCGGCGTCAAGCTCGGCCCGACCACCACCCCGGACGAGGCGATCGAGCTCTGCGAGAAGCTCAACCCGGACAACGTCCCCGGCCGGCTCACGCTGATCAGCCGGATGGGCAACCACCGGGTCCGGGACGCGCTGCCGCCGATCGTGGCGAAGGTCACCGCCGCCGGCGCCAAGGTGGTCTGGCAGTGCGACCCGATGCACGGCAACACGCACGAGTCGTCCAACGGCTACAAGACCCGGCACTTCGACCGGATCGTGGACGAGGTGCTGGGCTACTTCGAGGTGCACCGGGGCCTGGAGACCCACCCCGGTGGCCTGCACGTGGAGCTGACCGGCGAGGACGTCACCGAGTGCCTCGGCGGCGCCCAGGGCATCGAGGACCTCGACCTGCCCGACCGGTACGAAACCGCCTGTGACCCGCGGCTGAACACCCAGCAGTCGTTGGAGCTGGCCTTCCTGGTAGCGGAGATGCTGCGTGGCTGACGCGAGGAGTGAGCTTGCGAGCCCCGCAGTCGACAGCCGAGAGGATCACCGTGGCTGAGAACCTGATCGACCTTCGCTCCGACACCGTGACCCGGCCCACCGCCGGCATGCGGGACGCGATGGCGACCGCCGACGTCGGCGACGACGTGTACGGCGAGGACCCGACCGTCAACGCCCTCGAAGCCGAGGTCGCCGCGCTCTTCGGGCACGAGGCGGCGCTGTTCGCCCCGAGCGGGTCGATGGCCAACCAGATCGCCCTGCAACTGGTGGTGCCGCCCGGCGAGGAACTGCTCTGCGACGCCGACGCGCACGTGGTCACGTACGAGATCGGTGCCGCGGCCGCGTACGGCGGGATCTCGTCGCGGACCTGGCCGGCGGTCGGCGCGGACATCGACCCGGACGTGGTCGCCGCCATGATCCGTCCGGATGGCTACTTCGCGGTCCCGACCCGCGCGATCGCCGTGGAGCAGACCCACAACCGGGGTGGCGGCGGGGTGATCCCGCTGGCGACGCTGCGCGAACTGCGCCGGATCGCCGACGACGCCCGGCTCGCGCTGCACTGCGACGGCGCCCGGATCTGGCACGCCCATATCGCCGACGGGGTGCCGCTGGCCGAGTACGGCCGGCTCTTCGACACCCTGTCGGTCTGCCTCTCCAAGGGGCTCGGCGCGCCGGTCGGCTCGCTGGTGGTGGGCAGCGCCGAGAAGATCGAGCGGGCCCGGCTCATCCGCAAGCGGATGGGCGGCGGGATGCGGCAGGCCGGAGTCCTGGCCGCGGCCGGCCGGTACGCTTTGGCCCACCACGTCGGCCGGCTGGCCGAGGACCACGCCAAGGCCGCCCGGCTGGCCGAGGCGGTCGCCCCGTTCGGTGTGCTGGCCACCGCGGCGCGGACCAACCTGGTGCCGCTGGACCTGACCAAGTCCGCCCTCGACGCGCACGCGCTGGCCGCCGCCGCGCGAGCCGAGGGGGTGCTGATCTCGGTGCTCGGCCCGCGGACCGCCCGCCTGGTCACCCACATGGACGTCGACGACGCCGGCATCGACCGCGCGGTAGACGTCCTCACGCAGATCCTCCGCGCCTGACCCCCGCCCCACCCCCCGACCGCCCACCGCCGGTCTCCCGGTGATCACGAGGTTCGCGTCATCCGCGGGCCGGTTCCTGACGCGAACCTCGTGATCACCGCGCCGGGCCTCGGGCGGGGTGGGCCGGGTTGGTGCGGGGCGGGTTGGGTTGGGTTGGTCAGGGGTGGAGGCGCTTGAGGGTGGCGATGTCGGCGGCGTGGCCGACCTGCTTCTCGCTGGGGGTCTCCACCACCACCGGAACGCCGGCGGTGGCCGGGTGCGCCATCAGCTCCGCGAACGCCGGCTCGCCGATCATGCCCTTGCCGATGTTCTCGTGCCGGTCCCGGGTGGAGCCGCACAGGTCCTTCGAGTCGTTCGCGTGCACCAGCCGGAGCCGGTCGGCCCCCACGGTGGCCACCAGGGTGTCCAGCGTCGCGGTCATGCCGCCCTCGGCGGCCAGGTCGTGCCCGGCGGCCCAGGCGTGGCAGGTGTCGAAGCAGACGCCGAGCCGCGGGTGCCGGTCGACGGCGTCCAGGTAGGGCCCGAGCTGCTCCACCCGGGAGGCGAGCGACCGGCCGCCGCCGGCGCTCGGCTCGACCAGCAGCATCGGCCCGTCGGTCGCGGCGGCCGAGTCCAGCAGCGGCAGCAGCGCCTCGCGGACCTGCCGCATCGCCGCCTCCGCGTGCCCGGAATCGACCGCGCTGCCGGCGTGGAACACCACGCCCCGCGCCCCGATCGCGGCGCCCCGGGCGAGCGCGTGGGCCAACGTCTGGACCGACCGCTCGACGGTGGCGGGGGTGGGCGAGCCGAGGTTCACCAGCAGCGACGCGTGGATGAAGACCGGTACGCCCCGCTCGGCGCAGCCGGCGCGGAACAGCGCGTCCTGCCCCGGGTCGCCGGGCGGCAGCGCCCAGCCGCGCGAGTTGGAGACGTAGACCTGGACCACCTCGGCGCCGGTCGCGTCGAGGTAGGGCAGGGCCGCCTTGGCCAGGCCACCCGAGGTCGGCGTGTGGGCGCCGACCGGACGGGTCGTGGTCACCGCCATCTCAGAGGCACCCGAGCGTCACCGGGGTGGCCGGCGGCACCTGCGAGTTCTCGCCCGGGTTCTGGAACCGGACGATCCCGTTCGGGTTGAACTGGATCGCCACCGGGAAACCCTGGCTCTCCAGCAACTGCTTGGCCTGCGGGCACGGCAGGTCCACCACCCGGGGTACGACCACCAGCGGGGGGCCCTTGCTGACGTCCAGCTTGACCTGGGTGCCCTTCTCCACGCCGGTGCCGTCGGCCGGGCTCTGCCCGAGGACCTCGTCCTTCGGCTTGTCCGAGTCCTTGTAGGTCTCCACCGGAGTCAGGCCGAGCTTGGCGAGCGTGTCCCGGGCCTCCGCGAGGGTCTTGCCGACCAGGTTCGGCACGCTCACCGGGGCCCGGCCCTTGCTCAGGATGACGGTCACCTTGGCGCCGGGCTTGACCTCGGCGCCCACCTTCGGGTTGGTGTCCACCACCACGCCGGCCGGCAGGTTGTCGTCGTAGCGGGCCGCGCCCTTGGCCACCACCAGCTTCGCCCCGACCAGGTCCGCCTCGGCCAGCTCGAACTCCTTGCCCACCACGTCGGGCACCGGGAAGCGCTCCGGGCCGAGGGAGAGGGTCAGGGTGATCGTGCTGCCCTTGACGACCCGGGCGGCCGAGGCCGGATCCTGGAGCAGCACGCTGTCCTTCGGTGCCTTCTCGTCGTAGCGCGGCTCGGCGTACTTCAGGGTCAGGCCGGCGCGGGTGGCCTGCGCCTCCGCGTCGGCCTTGCTCAGGCTGACCAGCTGCGGGGCGGACGTGTAGCGGCCCGCACCGAACCACCAACCGCCGATGGCGGCGACCAGGCCGAGCACGACCACGACCGCGGCCACCGCGAGCCGGCCGCGCCGATCGCCCATCACGCGGGTGCGAAGCTGGCCGAGCCGCGACCAGAGGTCGTCGCCCTCGGGCGCCGTGGCCCGGCGCCGGCCGGTCCGCTGGCCGCCCTCGGGCAGCCGGGCCCAGGCCGGCCGCTGGGCGGGGCGGACCGCCGCGACCACCATGGTGGGCTGGGCCAGCGGCGGCTCGTCGGCCACCCGGCGCAGCACGGCGGTGCGGCTGTTCGGGTTGCCGAGGTCGTCCCGGGCCACCTGCACCTCGGAGAGGAGCGCGCCGGCGTCGGCCGGCCGGGCGGCCGGGTCGCGCCGGGTGGCCCGGGCCACGAGCTCGTCGAGGACCGGGGGCAGGCCGGGCACCAGGGTGGACGGGGCCGGCACGTCCCGGTCGACGTGCTGCCAGGCGATGTCGACCGGGCGGTCGCCGTCGTAGGGCACCCGGCCGGTGAGCATCTCGAACAGCACGATGCCGGCCGAGTAGACGTCGGTGCGTGGGTCGGCGCGGCCCTCGGTGACCAGCTCGGGGGCGACGTACGCCACCGTGGCCATCAGCTGGTTGCCGCTCTCCTCGGCGCTGGCCTCGACCGCCCGGGCCAGCCCGAAGTCGGCGACCTTGACCACGCCGTCGACCAGGTTGGCCACGCCGCCGGTGGGCGCCTCGGCGACCAGCACGTTCTCCGGCTTGACGTCGCGGTGCACCACCCCGGACCGGTGCGCGGCGGCGATCGCCGCGAGCATCTGCTCGAAGATGGCCAGCGCCTCGTCCGGGTTGAGCCGTCGACGCTCGGCGAGCACCTCGCGCAGGGTCCGGCCGCGGACGTACTCCATCACCAGGTAGGGCAGACCCCCATGGGTGCCCTGGTCATAGACGGCGACCACGTTGGGGTGGGTCAGCCGGGCGATCGTCTTCGCCTCGTCGGTGAACCGCTCCACGAACCCGGCGATCCGGGTGCGCGCCTCGGACGCCTGGGTCGGATGAATGATCTTGACCGCGACGGTGCGCTCGAGGCGCTCGTCGGTGGCGGTGTACACGGTCGCCATGCCGCCACGGGCCACGCGACCGCGTATGCGGTAGCGCCCGTCGATCAGCGAGCCCAGCAACGTGTCGGCGACCTGTGTGTCCATCGGCAGGGAGTCTATGTGTCGGGAGGGTGAAGGTAGAACTGGATGCTACAGCCGGAGTGCGACGGACCGCGTCCCGCCGCGCTCGCCGGCCGCCCGCACCGTCCGTGAGCTGCGCTGACGCCCCGGTCTCCGCCGGCTCCGGGAGCCGTCCGCCGCCCGACCCCACCGTGGGTGGGGTGAGCGGGCGGCCACGCCTGGTGACTGCGGTCCGGAACGCGGGGCGGGGATCGGGTGGCTGGCCCGCGTCGGGACGGGGCAGGATCGGTATCCGGATCCTCCTCGGGGTGCCGTTGGCCCGGTCCGGCCGCGGCGTGGCAGGGTGTCCGAGTGACCGAATCCGTACCCGCCGACCGGGCCGACACCGGCCCCGACCTCGCCGGACCCGCCGACGCCGCCGGCTGGCTCACCCTGCCGGACGTCGCCGAGCGTCTCGACGTGTCGATCAGCAAGGTGCACCAGATGATCCGCGACCGCGAGCTGTTGGCGGTCCGCCGGGACGGCGTCCGCCGGGTGCCGGCCGATCTGGTGGCCAACCGTACGGTGCTCAAGCACCTGCCCGGCGTGCTCAACCTGCTGACCGACGCCGGCTACGACGACGAAGCCGCGCTGCGTTGGCTGTACGAGCCGGACGACACCCTGCCCGGCACCCCGGCGACCGCCCTCGGCGGCGACCAGGCCCGCGAGGTCAAGCGCCGCGCCCAAGCCCTCGGCTTCTGACCCCCGACCGCCCCACCCCGCCCCATCCGAGGCCCAGCCGAGGCCCAGCCGGTTGATCATGAAGTTATTGCCCACGGCACCGGCGTGTCGGCGCGATAACTTCATGATCAATACAGTGCGGGCGGGGTCGGCGGGTGGCGATGGGCGGCCGCCGGCCGGCGGGGTGGCCGGGTGGAGGGTCAGTCGGTGCGGCGGGTGGCGGCGATCGCGAGGTCGACCAGGGCCTGGCGGGCCTCGGTGTCGAGGTCGACGGTGGTCAGCGCGGCCAGCGCGCCCTCGGTGAGCGTGACGATCCGCTGCTCGGTGCGGGACAGCGCGCCGGTCGTGGTGATCAGCTCCCGCAACCGGGCGACTCCCTGCTCGTCCAGCTCGGGATCGCCGAGCCCGGCCAGCAGCAGCTCGCGGCCGGTGTCGTCGGCCACCTCCAGGGCCGCCGCCACCAGGTAGGTCCGCTTGCCCTCACGCAGGTCGTCACCGGCGGGCTTACCGGTCTGCGTCGGGTCGCCGAAGACGCCCAGGACGTCGTCGCGGAGCTGGAACGCCTCGCCCAGCGGCAGCCCGTACGCCGAGTAGGCCGCCCGGACCTCCGTCGGCGCGTCGGCCAGCGCGGCGCCGAGCAGCAGCGGCCGCTCGACCGTGTACTTCGCCGACTTGTAGCGGGCGACCTTGCCGGCCCGCTCGACCGAGGTGTCCCGGGTCACCTGGGTGAGGACGTCGAGGTACTGGCCGACGGTGACCTCGGTGCGCATCTCGTCGAAGACCGGGCGGGCCCGGGCCACCGTGCGAGGGTCCAGCCCGGCGGAGTGCAGCAGCTCGTCGGACCAGACCAGGCAGAGATCGCCGAGCAGGATCGCCGCGGCGTCGCCGAACCCGTCCGGGTCACCACCCCAGCCGGACCGGCGGTGCCGGGCGGCGAACCGCCGGTGCACCGCCGGTTCGCCCCGCCGGGTGTCGGAGCGGTCCATCAGGTCGTCGTGGATCAGCGCGCTGGCCTGTACGAACTCCAGCGCGGCCAGGGCGGCCAGCACCGGGTCGCTGTCCACCCCGCCGGCGCCGCGGTAGCCCCAGTAGGCGAAGGCCGGGCGCAGCCGCTTGCCGCCGCCCAGCACGAACGCCTCGATGGCTTCCGCCACCGGTGTCAGCGCGTCGTCGACACCGGCCATCCACATCCGCTGGTTGGCGAGGAACTCGGTGAGAGCCTTGTCGATCCGCTGGCGGAGGCCGGCACGGTCGACGGGGGAGACGGGAGCAGCGTCGGTCACGCCAGAACGCTAGCCGGTCGGGTCGTGCCTTCGGTACCCGCCGGTATCGGCTTGCGCGACCCGCACCGGCGGGCTCCGCCCCGCTCCTGGCGCGGGCAGCGGCCGGGGCAGGTACGGGCGGGCCGCCGCGACCAGCGCCGCGTGGCGGCGGACCGCCGGTGCCCGCCGATGATCGGCCAGTCGGCGGCGCACCTCGGCCAGCTGCGTCACCGCCCGGGGAGAACCGGCACGTACCGCGTCGAGCAGGGCACCGCCGGCCACGTCGCAGGCCAACTCCACCTCGCCGAGCTGGAGGTAGCCCCGGGCCAACCAGCCGCCGTAGACCGCCGCGCGGCGGGGCCGTCCCGGCTCCCGGGCCGCGCCCAGCAGCGCCTCCGCCCGGCGGGGCCGCCCGAGAGCGACCAGGGCCCGCCCGGCCATCGCCGCCAGCTCCGGCCCGTCGAGCCAGTAGAGCCAGGGCGGCTCGTGATCCGGATCGATCTTCTCGGCGGCCCGCTCGGCCGCACCGAGGGCCTCGGCGGCGGCGCCCGGCTGCCCACCGAGCGCGGCGGCCAGCGCCACCCGGTGCAGCAGCAGGGCGCGCAGCCCCGGGCCGGCCCACCGCCGGCTGCCCGCGTACGCGGTGCGGGCGAGCAGGAGGGCGCCCGGCGCGTCGCCGACGCCGGCGAGCATGTGGCTGGCCGAGCCGAGCACGTGCCCGGCGAGCGCCGGGTCGCCGGCGGAGGCCGCCGCGCGCAGCCCGAGCCGGTAGGCGTCCAGACCGCCGGACAGGTCACCGGCGTCCGCGGCGAGCCAGCCGGCGATCTGGGCCGACTCGGCGAGCACCGGCAGCAACCGACGCCGGCCGGCCGGGCCGGACCGGGGCAGGGCCCGGACCAGCCGGCGGAGCCGGTCCGCGCCGAGCGGGGCGAGGTCGACCCCGCCGGCCAGGTCGTCCAGCCGGCGCAGCTCGGCCAGGTCCACGGCGTCCACCGGGCCGGGTCGGCGGGAAGCCGGGGGCGTACCGCCGGACAGCGGCGATCCGGAGCCCGGCGATGGCCTCGCGCGCGGGTCGGGATCGGGCCCGGCAGTCGGCGGTGCCGGCGGGGCGCACCGGCCCGGCGCGGCGACCAGCAGGCCGGCTCGCGGGTCGGCCAGCCAGCGCTGCGCCAACGCGAGCAGCGCCGCCCGGGACCGCGTGCCCCCGGCGGGCCGCACCGGCGTCGGCGCGGGGACCCGGGTGCGCGCCGCGGCGCCGGCCAGCAGCTCGGCCGGCGCGGCGAGGACGACCGCGAGCCAGCGCAGCCAGAAGTCGCCGGGGACCCGCACCTGGCGCTCCCACCGGGAGATCTCGTGCCGGCTCAGGGTCGGGACGCCGGCGGCGGCGCAGAGCTCGGCGGCGCTGCGTTGCTGGCTCCACCCGCGGGCCAGCCGGAGTTGGGTGAGCAGTGGCCCGAGCAGCGGTGGGCCGGGTGGCGGGGTCGGCGTCATCGGTCCCTCCCGACGGATGCGGCACGGCGGCGACGGCCCGCCCACCGGACCGACCATGCCACCGCTGGTCGGCGACCCCCGCGCACGCCCCCCGGGAGACCGGTCCCCGGCCGGCTCCACCCGCGCTGCCACCTGTCTATCCCGGGGGTACGACGCTTTCCCGCGCGGGCCGAGCCGAGCCTGCCGGCTTTCGGGGCCGTCCGCCCGAGCCGCCGACAGGTGGAAAGGTCGTGGGTCCGGCGGGCGTCGCCCGCTAGAGTCGGGACGTGGCGCTCGGTCTCCCCTCGGTCCTCCCCAACCCGCAACCGGCCATCGGGGAGCTGATCCGTGAGCGGCAGCCGACCTTCTCCTTCGAGTTCTTCCCGCCGAAGACACCGCAGGGCGAGCGGCTGCTCTGGCAGGCGATCCGGGAGCTGGAGTCGCTGCGGCCGTCCTTCGTGTCGATCACGTACGGGGCCGGCGGGTCGACCCGGGACACCACCGTCGCGGTGACCGAGCGGATCGCCACCGAGACGACGCTGCTGCCGATGGCGCACCTCACCGCGGTCGACCACTCCGTCGCCGAGCTGCGGCACGTGATCGGCCGGCTGGCCGGGGTCGGGGTGCGCAACGTGCTGGTCGTGCGCGGCGACCCGCCGGGCAACCCCGGTGGCGAGTGGGTCCGGCACCCCGAGGGCGTGCTCTACGCCGAGGAGCTGGTCCGGCTGGTGCGCGACGCCGGCGACTTCAGCGTCGGCGTGGCCGCCTTCCCGTACAAGCACCCCCGCTCGCCGGACGTGGCCAGCGACACCGAGTACTTCGTCCGCAAGTGCCGGGCCGGCGCGGAGTTCGCGATCACCCAGATGTTCTTCGACGCCGACGACTACCTGCGGCTGCGGGACCGGGTGGCGGCGGCCGGCTGCGACACGCCGATCCTCGCCGGCGTGATGCCAGTGACCCAGCTGGGCACCATCGAGCGGTCGGTCCAGCTCTCCGGGGCGCCCTTCCCGGCCGCGCTCGCCGAGCGGTTCGCAAAGGTCGCCGACGACCCGGACGCGGTACGCCGGCTCGGCATCGAGCAGGCCAGCGAGATGTGCGGCCGGCTGCTCGACGAGGGCGTACCCGGGATCCACTTCATCACCCTCAACCGCTCCACCGCCACCCGCGAGGTCTGGCAGAACCTGCGGGTGGACGCGCGGGCGTGAACGCGCGCGAGGCGACACCTGATCCGCGCCGCGACGGTTGATCAGTGGTGGGCACACAGCTGAAGTGGGACGAGTACGCCACGGCGTGGGCACGGCTGCACGGGGGCTTCGATCCCCGGGCCGCCGCCCCGGTCGTCCGCGCCTGGCTGCGGTTCGCCTACCACATCGGGTACGTCCTGGGCCGGCTGCGGGTCGGCCCGAATCCGGTGACGGTGGTCGGTGTGCTGCTCTGCGTCTGCGTGCCGGTGTTCGCCGTGCAGCCGGGGGACGGGCCGTTCCTCGGGGCGCTGTTCGTGCTGCTGGCGGGTGTGGCGGACAGCGTCGACGGGGCGGTGGCGGTGGTCACCGCTCGCACCACCCGGCTCGGCTACGTCTACGACTCGGTGGCCGACCGGCTCGGTGAGGCCGCGTGGCTCGTCGCGTTCTGGCTGGTGGGCGCGCCGGGCGCGCTGGTGGCCGCCGCCGGTGCGCTCTCCTGGCTGCACGAGTACGTGCGGGCCCGGGCGGTCTCCGCGGGCATGCGGGAGATCGGCGCGGTGACCGTGGGGGAGCGGCCGACCCGGGTCTCGGTGGCCCTGGGCGGGCTGCTGGTGGCCGGGTTGGCCGGGCTGATCGAGCCCGACCTCGCGGCCGGCACCATCACCATGGCGACCGCGGTCTGGGTGCTGCTCGCCGGCTTCGGCCTGGGCCAGCTCCTGGCCGCCGTCCGCCGTGCCCTGCTCGAAGCCGGCTGAACGGGCCCGCGCCGCCCGGACCCGGCCCCACCGCGATCTTGTACCTTGCGCCCCGGCATCACGGACAAATGCCGCGATCCGCGGGCCGAAAGTGCAAGATCGCGGGGCGGGGCGGGGCGGGGCGGGGGCGCGCGGGGCGGGGGCGCGGGGTGGGGTGGGGGCGTGGGTCAGGCGGGGCCGATGTCGGTGGCGACTATCTGGGCGGAGAGGGTGACCATCGGCAGGCCGCCGCCCGGGTGCCCGGAGCCGCCGACCAGCCACAGCCCGTGCACCGGGCCACGGTTGGCCGGCCGGAGCAGGCCGCCCGCGGTGCCGTAGATCGTCCCGCCCGGCGCCCCGGTCGAGGCGTCCAGGTCCGCCGGGGTGCGGATCTCGCGGAACAGCAGCCGGTCGCGCACGTCCACGCCGCGCGCGGCGAGCACGTCCAGGATCCGGTCGGCGTACGCCTCGGCGAGCCCGGGCCGGCGCCAGTCGACCGCGCCCGCCGCGCTGCCGTGCCGGGCGGCGTTGACCAGCACGAACCACGCCTCGTGCCCCTCCGGCCGGACCAGCGGGTCGTCGGC
Organism: Micromonospora sp. WMMD812; assembly: GCF_027497215.1. Classification (NCBI taxonomy): domain Bacteria; kingdom Bacillati; phylum Actinomycetota; class Actinomycetes; order Micromonosporales; family Micromonosporaceae; genus Micromonospora; species Micromonospora sp. WMMD812. Next base: position 6,428,624 of record NZ_CP114904.1, read on the forward strand.
GACGGTGACGAAGACCGTCGGGTCGGCCGCCGGGCGGGCCCGGACGCCCCGGCCGGGGTCGCCGAAGACCGCGTCGAACTCGGCGTCGTAGTCGGCCGGGAAGAAGGCGGTGTGGTGGGCCAGCCCGGAGGTGCCGGTCACGCCGAGCAGCAGCACGAACCCGGCCAGGCTGCGGTCGGTGAGCCCGGCCAGCCGGCGCGGGTGGGGCAGCAGGTTGCGGTAGAGGGTGAGCGCGTCGCAGTTCGCCACCACCACGTCGGCGGGGACCGGCGCGGCGACGCCGTCGAGGCGTACGCCGTGCACCCGACCGCCCGCGGCGTCGATCCGGGTCACCGCGGTGCCGGTCTGCACGACCACCCCGAGGTCCAGGCACCGTGACAGCAGCGCGTCGGCGAGCGTGCCCAGCCCGCCGCGCAGGTACCAGCCGCCGAACGAGAGCTCGGCGTACGGGACGGCGACGAGTGCGGCCGGCGCCCGGCGCGGATCGGCGCCGGTGTAGGTGGCGTACCGGTCCAGCAGCATCCGCAGCCGCGGGTCGGCGAGGTGCCGACGGCCCAGGTCGCGCAGTGACCGGCCCGGCCCGATGGCGGCCAGGTCACCCAGCCGCCAGGCCAGGGCGGCGAGGTCGCGGGGGGAGTCGACCGGGCGGCGCAGCACGTCCCGCGACGAGGCCGCCCACACCCGGGCGGCGCGGCGCCACAACCGCTGCCACTCCGTCGCCGCCCGGTCGCCGAGGGCGGCGCCGATCCGGGCGGTGAATTCGGCCGGGTCGGCGCAGGAGTCCAGGGTCGACCCGTCCGGGAAGACGTGCCGGACGATCGGGTCCAGTGGCGCCAGGTCCAGATACTCGTCGAGTTTCGCCCCGGTCGCCTCGAACAGGTCGGTGAAGACATCGGGGATGGTGAGCAGGCTCGGCCCGGTGTCGAAGTGGAACGCGCCGGCCGGCGTGTCGTGCACGTGCCGGCCCAGCTTGCCGCCGACCGTCTCGGCCCGTTCGAAGACGGTCACCTCGTGCCCCGTGGCGGCCAGTCGGGCGGCGGTGGCCAGCCCGCCCACCCCGGCGCCGACGACCACGATCCGTGCCATCCCGCGCCTCCTAGCCGACCGGGCGGCCCCGCCAGGACAGCCGCCGCCGCTTGCGCAGATGGTACGACCGCAGGGTCAGCCAACCGAGGACCACGACCGACACGGGGTGTGTCAGCGCGTCGGGCCACCACCGGCCGCCGGTGGCCCGCGCGGTGGTGACCCGCCCGGCCACCCCGAGCAGGTAGGCGCCGGCGGCCACCAGCGCCGCCGCCGGCGCACCGGCCGCGAGCGCACCCACCGCCAGCAGCGGCGGCGCGGTGTAGAGCAGGAGCAGCAGCGCCACCACGGCGGCCGCCGCGGCCGGATGCCCGAACGTCGCCCAGAGCGACTTCGAGTAGCCGTCGCGCAGCTGCGGCCAGTCCTCGTACATCCGGCAGGCGGCCAGCCGGGAGCCGTCGGCGAGGGCGATCCGGCCGCCGGAACGCTTCACCGCGCGGGCCAGCTCGATGTCCTCCAGGATCCGGTCGGCGACCGCGGCGTGCCCGCCCGCCCGCAGGTAGCCGGCCCGGTCCAGCACCAGGAACTGCCCGCCGGCCGCGGCCAGCGCCGGCCGGCGTGAGCGCTCCATCGCCCGCAGCGGCAGGAACGTCAGCCACAGCCACTGCAGCAGCGGCTGGACCAGCCGGTCGGCCGCCGTCGCCACCACGATCCGGGGGTACGGCGACAGCAGCGTCACGTCCGCCGCGCGCAGTTCGGCGACCGCCGCCGCCACGGCGTGCGGGGCGAGCACCACGTCGGCGTCCACGAAGACCAGCGCGGTCGCCGCCGGATCGGCCCGGGTGGCGAGCTGCCAGCAGGCGTACGGCTTGCCCAGCCAGCCCGGCGGCGGGGCGACTCCGGTGAGCAGGGTGACCCGCGGGTCGTCGCCGGCGATCGCGCGCACCGCGTCGGCGGTGCCGTCGGTGGAGCCGTCGTCGAGCACCACGATCCGCAGCCCGGGCACGCCCCGCTGGTCGAGCAGCGCCCGCAGGCACGGGCCAATCCGGGCGGCCTCGTCCCGCAGCGGCAACAGCACCGCCACCGGCTCGGTCACCTCGGCCGGCGGTCCGGCCGGCCGGCGCAGCCAGCGGGTGGCGTTGACCAGGGTGTGCCCGGTCAGCGCGGCGACGCCGAGCAGCAGCGCGAGCAGGGCGCTCATGCGGTCGCGTCGACGCCGGGCCGCGAGGCCACCGGCGGCTCCCGCCGGTCGTCGTGGCGACGCCGGGCACGCAGCAGGGCCACCGCCAGCGGGACCGCCGTCGCCCCCATGCCGGCCGCGCCCCAGAGCGCCGAGGCGGGCAGGCCGAGGAAGACCGCGTGGGCCAGCACGCTGGAGGCGTACGTCCAGAGGTAGAGCGCGACCATCGGCGCGTCCCGGCCGTCGGTGGCCGCCACGGCCGGCCCGGCCAGCGGCCGCAACGCGCTCATCAGCAGCACCGCGAAGAGCAGCCAGCCCAGGTAGTTGCTGACCGGGACGCCGGGCAGCCCGGGCAGGGCGGGGACGGCGTCCCGCCAGCGCCAGTAGCCCTCGGCCACCATCTGCGGGTCGAGGAAGAGGTCCCAGGTGGCCAGGCCCGTCGCGGCCAGCGCGACCCGCCGGACCCGGAGCAGGCCGGCGGCCGGTGATCCGGCGGACGGGGCCGCCCGCCCGGCGGCCGGGGCCGGCGCGGTGAGCCGCACCGCCGCCAGCCAGGCCGGCCAGGCCATCCAGGTCCAGGCCAGCGGGATGATCAGCGGTACGCCGGCCAGCTTCGGGCCCAGCTCGCCCGAGTAGTCGTAGGTGCCGAACGGCACACCGGTGCCCACCCCGACCGCCTCGACGGCGAACCCGCCGCCGGTGGCCACCGCGACCAGCGCCGCCGCGGCCCGTGGGCCCCGGCTGAGCAGGGCGTGGCCGACCGAGAGCAGGTAGCCGAGGACGACCGTGGCCACGGTCAGCCGCGCCCTGGTCGTCCCGGCGGTCAGCGGGTAGCAGATCTGCGCGGCCACCAGGACGGCCAGCAGCGCCCAGGGCAGCCGCCGGGTCATGTGGCGGGATGGTCGAGCGGCAGGTCCCGGCCGAGCACGCCGAACGGCCGCTCGTCGCCGGGGAAGTGGAAGTCGCGCAGCACGTCGGTGAAGCCGAACCGGCGGTACAGCCGCCAGGCCCGCGACGTCTGCTCGTCGGCCTCCGGGGTGGAGAGCAGGGTGGTGGTCCCCTCGGCCAGGGTGAGCAGCGCCCGCAGCTGCCCGGTGCCCAGGCCGTGCCCCTGCGCGGCCGGCCGGACGTGCAGCTCGACCACCTCGAAGCAGTCGGTCAGCCAACGCTGCCGGGCGGCCGGGTCCAGCGCCCGCAGCACCTGGTCGTGCCACCACTGCCCGGCCGCGCCGAGGTAGCCGTACCCGAACCCGGCCAGGTGACCCTCGCTGCTCAGGCTGGCGACGGCGCGGAACCCGGACCGGCGTACGTGGGTGGCGATGTAGCCGCGCCGGGCCTCCAGAAGGTCGGTCCGGTAGCCCATCGCCTCGCCGTAGACGGCCACCACGTCGTCCAGCCGTCGGACGAGATCCTCCGGGGTCCACCGCACCAACCTCATGCCCACCAACCTCTGTCGTTCTCGTCGACCCAGCCCAGCACCGTGCGGTCACCGACCACGTCGCGCACCTCGAACCGCGCGAAGAGCTCCTCGGCGTACCAGCCCTCGGTGGGGGTCCTGGTGATCGCCGCGCGATGCTCCGGGTGACGGTACGCGAACGCCACCAGGTCCGTCGGGTCCCGCCACACGCTCACCGTGCCCTGCCAGCCCAGCGGCGCCTCGCCGACGCCGAACCGGGCCAGCAGCCCGGGCGCGGTGCGCAGGGCGGCGGCCACCGGCGGGACCGCCCGCCAGAAGGTGGCCGCCCGCCGGGCCCGCAGCCGGGCCCGGGTCAGTGCGAGCACCGGACCGGCGACCCGGCCGCCCGACGGCGTGCCGAACGGGCGGCGGCGCGACCACTCGCCCCGGCTGGTCAGCGGACGCAGGTCGACCCGGGCGGAGGCGCGGGCGATCCGGGCCCAGGCCCGGCCCACCGGCGCGTCGTCGAAGCCGGCCGCCGCGGCGGGGGAGTCCCAGACGGTCAGGGCGGCCCACCGGGTCGGGTCGGCGTCGCCCGGCCCGAAGCCGGTCCCGGTCCCGGTGCCGAGCAGCTTGCCGAACCGGACGCCCGGGGTGGCCCGAAGCCGGCGCGGGTCGAGCGCCATCCGGGTCAGCGCCCGGGGCAGCGCGGCCGGCGCGGTTCGCCAGACGTGCAGCGTGACCAGCTCGGGGACCTCGGTCACGCCACCTCGGCCGGGGTGCCGGCGGTGACCCGGAGCAGCTCGGTGTAGGTGGTGGGGAAGACCGCGCGGGGAACGCCGCCGGCGGCCCAGATCTCGTGGTACGCGGCCAGCGTGGTGTCCACCAGGGTGCGCAGCGGCCGTGGGTGCCCGAGCGGGGCGACACCGCCGATGGGCTGCCCGGTGTGCTCCCGGACGAACTCCGGGGTGGCGCGGCGCAACCGGGTGACCCCGATCGAGGCGGCCAGCTCGGCGACGTCGACCCGGTGCGCGCCGGAGGTGAGCACGAGCAGCGGGGTGCCGTCGGCCTCGAAGACGAGCGAGTTGGCGATCTGACCGACCTGGACGCCGAGCGCCTCGGCGGCCGCGGCGGCGGTGTGGACCGCGTCGGGCAGCAGGCGGACGGCGCAGGGCGCGCCGGAGCCGTCCCGCGCGCCGGCGCCCGCCAGCGCGTCCTGCACCGCCCGTACGTTCGGGTGTGGCTGCATCCCGCCATTGTCCCCGGTCCGCCCCCGACGGGTCGGCCCGGCCACGCCGGTACGCCCACCCGGGGCGCTCGTGATGGGGCAGCGCGTCACACGTTGCATTTTCGTCGGAGGGGAGGTGTACTGTCAGCAGTAGTTAGAACGAGTGTTCGATTGCCTCGAACGTTCGTTCCAACCCAGCCCAGGAGCGGTGTTTCGCGGCGCGGCTCCGGGCAGGTGCGGCACCGCGGGCCGCACCTGGGTTCCGGGCAGTCGCGAGCCCGGGCCCGTCAGGCAGGAGCGTCGTCCGCCGCCCACGACCCCCGGGCGGCGGGCGACGAACCCGCCGGTACGCCGGCCGGGTGTGGTGTGGGGAAGCATCCACACCCGGCCGGCCCCCACACCGGTGCGTCTTCCTCCGCACCACCCGACCCCGGCGTCCGTCGGCGGATCCGTCCGCCGCCGGCCGTCTCGGCCACGTGGAGGAGACAGTCCCATGCCGACCAACCCGGCTCAGCCACCGACGGTGCCGGCGCACGTGCTGCCGCACCGCACCCCCGCCCAGTTGCTCGCGGTGGCCCGGCAGGGGCTGACCGAGGCCGGCCAGACCCGCCCCGACGGCCTCCGCTACGCGGCCGCCCACCTGGCCGCGCTCCGTGCGGCCGCGGCCCTGCTCGCCGCCCGGGCCCGCCCCGCGCCCACCAGCCGCAACCGGATCACCAGCGTCTGGGTCCTGCTCTCCGCCGTCGCCCCCGAGCTCGACGAGTGGGCGCGCTTCTTCGCCGCCGGGGCCGGCAAACGGGCCGCCGCCGAGGCCGGCATACCCCGGGTGGTCAGCGCCCGGGAGGCCGACGACCTGCTCCGCGCGGCCGAACAGTTCGTCTCGGTGGTGGAGGCCGCACTCGGTGTGGTCCACCAGCCGGCACTCGACGGTCTCGCCGCCTGACCCGGCACGAGCGGCCGGCCGGGAGCCGGGGCCAGCGCCGGTCATGAGGGTGACGCGGGTCGTGGAGACCGATCCACGGCCCACCTCGTGACCGATGCCTGCCGACCCGGTGATCCGGCGGCAACACCTGATCCAGCAGCAACACGACGGGGGGTTGGTCCGATGGCGGGCCGGATGGTGGTCGGTTCCGCCGCGCTGGCGGGTCTGGTCCGTCCGGCGAGCGCGCCGGATCCGGCGGGCGGCCACCGGGTGCTGCCGGTGGCCCCCGAGCTGACCGGGCTGCTGCCCAACCGGGGGCTGCGGCGCGGCAGCACGATCGCGGTCGCCACCGGGCAACCACGGCGCAGTGGCGGCACCTCGCTGGTGCTGGCGCTGCTCGCCGAGGCGTCCCGGGCCGGCTCGTGGTGCGCCGTGGTGGGAGTGCCGACGTTCGGCGCCGGCGCGGCCGCCGAGCTCGGGATCGCCCTGGACCGGCTCGCCCTGGTGCCGAATCCCGGACCCGAGTGGGCCACCGTGGTCGCCGCGCTGATCGACGGGGTGGACGTCGTGGTCGCCGCCGTGCCGGCCGCGGTCTCCGCCTCGGTCGCCAACCGGCTGGCCGCCCGGGCCCGGCAGCGCGGCAGCGTGCTCGTCCCGTACGGCCGGTGGGACGGCGCGGACGTGACGTTGCAGGTGGTCCGGGGGGTCTGGGAAGGGCTCGGGCCGGGCCGGGGCCGGCTGCGCCGCCGGGAGGTCACCGTCTCGGCGCGCGGGCGGGGAGCGGCCGCCCGGCCCAAGGAGATCAAGGTCTGGCTGCCCGGCGACGAGCTGACCCGGGTCATCCCCCGCACCGTGGTGCCCGTCGGCGGGCGTCCCTCCGCCGGTCGGCTCCACCCGGTGGCCTCGTCCGGCCGCACCCTCGCCGGCGCCTCCCGCCGGGGCGCGTTCACCGTGGTCGGCTCGGCATGACCGACGCGCCGGTACGCACCCTGCTGCTCTGGTGTCCGGACTGGCCGGTGCTCGCTGCCGAGATCGTCGACGGGTTGCCCGCCACCGGCCCGGTCGCCGTGCTGCACGCCAACCGGGTGGTGGCCTGCTCCGAGCGGGCCCGGGCCGAGGGGGTGCGGCGGGGCCTGCGCAAACGGGAGGCGCAGGGCCGCTGCCCCCAGCTGACCGTCGTCGACTACGACCCCGGGCGGGACGCCCGGGCGTTCGAGCCGGTGGTCGCCGCCGTGGAGGACCTGGTCGCCGGCGTGGAGGTGATCCGCCCCGGCGCGTGCGCGCTGACCGCCCGGGGGCCGAGCCGCTACCTCGGCGGTGAGGAGGCGGCGGCCGAGCGGATCATCGAGCACGTCGCCCAGACCTGCGCGGTGGAGAGCCAGGTCGGGATCGCCGACGGGGTCTTCGCCGCCGGGCTGGCCGCCCGCACCGGTCGGATCGTCCCGCCCGGCGAGACTCCGACGTTCCTCGCCGGGCTGCCGGTCGAGGCACTCAACCGGCCGGCCCTGGCCGACCTGCTGCGCCGCCTCGGGGTGCGCACCCTCGGTGACTTCGCCGCGTTGCCCGCCGGCGACGTGCTGGCCCGCTTCGGGTTCGACGGCGCGCTGGCCCACCGGCTGGCCGCCGGGCGGGACCACCGCCCGCTCGCCGTCCGCCAGCCCCCGACCGACCTGACGGTGACCGCCGAGCACGACGAGCCGATCGACCGCGTCGACGCGGCGGCGTTCGCCGCCCGGGCGCTGGCCGAGCAGCTGCACGACCGGCTCACCGGGCACGGGCTGGCCTGCACCCGGCTCGGCATCGAGGCGGTCACCGCGCACGGCCAGGAGCTGCACCGGGTCTGGCGGCACGACGGCCTGCTCACCGCCGCGGCCATCGCCGACCGGGTCCGGTGGCAGCTCGACGGCTGGCTCACCGGGAGCAGCCGGCGCGGCGGGGCCGGCCCGGCCCGGCCGACGGCCGGCATCATCCGGTTGCGGCTGGTCCCCGACGGGGTGATCGCCCAGGCCGGCCTGCAGGCCGGCCTGTGGGGGGAGACCGGGGAGGAGCGGGAGCGGGCGCACCGGGCGTTGAGCCGGGTGCAGGGCATCCTCGGCCCGGAGGCGGTGCTCACGGCGGTGCTCGGCGGCGGCCGGTCCCCGGGAGACCAGGTACACCTGGTGCCGTGGGGCGACGAACGGCTTCCCGCCCGTCCCGGCCCGCCGCCGCTGCCGGGCGAGCCAGCCGCCGGCGCGGTGCCTGGTGCCGGCCGGGCCGCTGGTGCCGTGCCTGGTGCCGGCCGGGCCGCCGGTGGCGTGTCCGGTGCCGGCCGGGCCGCGGGTGGCGTCGGTGCCTCGGCTGGCGCGGGCCAGGCGGCCGGTGGAGCCGGCACGTCGGCTGGCGCCGGTCGGAGTGTTGGTGGGTCGGCTGGGGCGGATCGGAGTGCTGGTGGGCCGGCTGGGGCGGGTCGAAGTGCTGGTGGGCCGGCTGGTGCCGCTCGGGGTGCCGCCCGTGGTGGTGGTGGCGCTGGTGCCTCACACGCCCGGGCCGCCGGCGCCGACGGCGGTGGCGTCCCGCCCTGGCCCGGTCGGCTTCCGCCGCCCGCGCCGGCCGTGGTGCTGCCCAGTCCGCTGGCCGCCACCGTGCACGACGCCGCCGGCGAGCCGGTCGTGGTCAGCGCACGTCTGGCGGTGAGCGCCGCGCCGGCCCGGCTCACCGTGGGCACGGCCCGGCCGGTCGAGATCGTCGGCTGGGCCGGCCCGTGGCCGGTGGACGAGCGCTGGTGGGCGCCGGCCGAGGCGCGACGGCGGGCCCGGTTCCAGGTCAGCCTCGCCGACGGCGCGGCGCTGCTGCTCGGCGTCGAGGCCGGCCAGTGGCTGGTGGAGGCGATCTATGACTGAGCCGGTCCGCGTCGCCCGGTCAGGCCGACGCCACGTCGCGGCCGGCTCGGTCGGTCCGGTGCCGCTCGCGGCGGTGGACGCGCTGGGGTCCGCCCGGTGCTGTCGCGGCGGTCGGCGCGCCGGGGCCGCTGGCCCGATCGGTCCGGTGCCGCTCGCGGCGATGGACGCGGCGGGAAGACACCACCCGGAGAGCGGTATGACTCAGAGGCATAAATATGCCTCTGAGTCATACCGCTCTCCGGGTCCCTCGTTGGGCTGCTCGCTGGGTCGCTCGCCGCTGGCGCGGCTCGTCGTGCCCCACTCGGCGGCCGTCACCGCCTGGTCACCGCCGCCGCGCGCCACCCGAGCGGCGGGAGCGGCGGGAGTGGCGGGAGTGGCGGGAGTGGCGGGATGAGCTTCCACAACCCGAAGATGCCGTGGTCGGAGCTGGAGCGGGTGCTCTCCGGCCGCCCCGGCGACGGCGCGTCCGGCCGGGGTCGGTCCCCCGCGGAGCGGCACCTGCACGTGGTCGATCCGCTCGCGGTGGACGCCGACGGCGGGGACAGTCCTGCCTGGAGCCGCAGGCGCGAGCAGTACCAACCGCCCGAGGTGGCTCGCCCCGAGGGCGCGGTCCCGTACGCGGAGCTGCACGCGCACACCAACTTCAGCTTCCTCGACGGGGCCAGCCACCCGGAGGAGTTGGCCGAGGAGGCGGCCCGGCTGGGGCTCACCGCGCTCGCCGTCACCGACCACGACGGCTTCTACGGCGTGGTGCGCTTCGCCGAGGCGGCCCGGGCGTTGCAGCTGCCGACCATCTTCGGCGCCGAACTCTCCCTCGGGCTGCCCGGTCCGCAGAACGGCGCACCGGACCCGCTCGGCGCGCACCTGCTGGTGCTCGCCCATGGTCACGAGGGGTACGCCCGGCTGGCCAGCACCATCGCCCGGGCCCAACTGCGCGGCGGCGAGAAGGGCCGCCCGGTCTACGGCGAGCTGGAGGAGGTCGCCGCCGAGCTGCGCGACCACGTGCTGGTGCTCACCGGCTGCCGCAAGGGGCACGTGCCGGGGGCGCTGCTCACCGAGGGCGTCGACGCGGCGGCCCGCGAGCTGGACCGGCTGACCGCGCTCTTCGGCGCGGAGACGGTCGCGGTGGAGCTCACCGACCACGGGCACCCGATCGACGCGGACCGCAACGACGCGCTCGCCGAGCTGGCCGCCGCCGCCGGGCTGCCCACGGTGGCCACCAACAACGTGCACTACGCGAGCCCGGGTCGGCGCCGCCTGGCCAGCACGGTCGCCGCCGTCCGGGCCCGGCGCAGCCTGGACGAGATCGACGGCTGGCTGCCCGCGGCCGCCACCGCCCACCTGCGCAGCGGCGCCGAGATGGCGGCCCGGTTCGCCGCGTACCCGGGGGCGGTGGCCCGGGCCGCCGAGTTCGGCGCCGAGCTCGCCTTCGACCTGCAACTGGTCGCGCCGGAGCTGCCGGCGTACCCGGTGCCGCCGGGACACACCGAGATGAGCTGGCTGCGCCACCTGACCGCGCAGGGCGCGCGGGAGCGCTACGGCCCCCGGGAGGCGCACCCGACGGCGTACGCGCAGCTCGACCACGAGCTGGACATGATCGAGGAGCTGGGCTTCCCCGGCTACTTCCTGGTGGTCTACGACATCGTCGCGTTCTGCCGGGAGCAGGACATCTACTGCCAGGGCCGCGGCTCGGCGGCGAACTCGGCGGTCTGCTACGCGCTGCGGATCACCAACGTCGACGCGGTCCGGCACCGGCTGCTCTTCGAGCGCTTCCTCGCCCCGGAGCGGGACGGCCCGCCGGACATCGACGTGGACATCGAGTCCGACCGCCGGGAGGAGGTGATCCAGCACGTCTACACCCGCTACGGCCGGGAGCACACCGCGCAGGTGGCCAACGTCATCTCCTACCGGCCGCGCTCGGCGGTGCGGGACGTGGCCAAGGCGTTCGGCTTCTCGCCGGGGCAGCAGGACGCCTGGAGCAAGCAGATCGACCGGTGGGGCTCGGTGGCCACGGTCGACGTGGCGGACATCCCCGAGCAGGTCGTCGAGTACGCCAACGAGCTGCAGACGTTCCCCCGGCACCTGGGCATCCATTCCGGCGGGATGGTGATCTGCGACCGTCCGGTGATCGAGGTCTGCCCGGTGGAGTGGGGGCGGATGCCCGGCCGCAGCGTGCTCCAGTGGGACAAGGACGACTGCGCCGCCGTCGGCCTGGTCAAGTTCGACCTGCTCGGCCTTGGCATGCTGTCCGCGCTGCACTACGGGTACGACATGATCGGGATGAGCCTGGACCTCGGCGACATGACGCTGGACGACCCGGAGGTCTACGACATGCTCTGCCGGGCCGACTCGGTCGGGGTGTTCCAGGTGGAGAGTCGCGCGCAGATGGCCACCCTGCCCCGGCTCAAGCCCCGCGAGTTCTACGACCTGGTGGTCGAGGTGGCGCTGATCCGGCCCGGCCCGATCCAGGGCGGCTCGGTGCACCCGTACATCCGGCGCAAGAACGGCCAGGAGCCGGTGACCTTCGCGCACCCGCTGATGCGTAACGCACTGGAGAAGACCCTCGGCGTGCCGCTGTTCCAGGAGCAGCTGATGCAGCTCGCCATCGACCTGGCCGGGTTCGACGCGGCCGGGGCCGACCAGCTGCGCCGGGCGATGGGCGCCAAGCGGTCGGTCGAGCGGATGGCCCAGATCGCCGACCGGCTCTACGCCGGCATGGCCGAGCGGGGCATCACCGGCGAGCTGGCCGACGACGTCTACCGCAAGCTCACCGCGTTCGCCAGCTACGGCTTCCCGGAGAGCCACGCGATGAGCTTCGCCTACCTGGTCTACGCCAGCTCCTGGCTCAAGCGCTACCACCCGGCGCCGTTCCTGGCCGCGCTGCTCAACGCCCAACCGATGGGCTTCTACTCACCGCAGACCCTGGTCGACGACGCCCGCCGGCACGGGGTGGAGGTGCGCCGGCCGGACATCAACGCCAGCGGGGCGAAGGCGGTGCTGGAGTCCACCCCGGACACCCGGTGGGGCAGCGCCCCGGGCGAGCCGCCGCACGCCTGGGGGCTGGGTGGGCCCGCGGTCCGGCTCGGGCTGTCCAGCGTGCGTACGCTCGGCGACGACCTGGCCGAGCGGATCGAGGCCGAGCGCGACGCGCACGGGCCGTACCGTGACATGCCGGACCTGGCCCGGCGCGTCGGCCTCACCGCCGCGCAGCTGGAGGCGCTGGCCACCGCGGACGCCTTCGCGTGTTTCGGGCTGACCCGGCGGCAGGCGCTCTGGGCGGCCGGCGCGGCGGCCCAGGACCGGCCGGGCCGGCTGCCCGGCACGGTGACCGGCGCGGCCCCACCGACCCTGCCCGGCATGGAGGCCGTCGACCGGCTGGTCGCCGACGTGTGGGCCACCGGGCTGTCGCCGGAGAGCCACCCGGCCCGGTTCATCCGCCCCCAGCTCGACCTGGTGGGGGCGTTGCCGATCGCTCGACTCGGCCGGGTGGAGCCCGGCCAGCGGATCCGGGTCGGCGGCATCGTGACTCACCGGCAGCGGCCGGCGACCGCTGGCGGGGTCACCTTCCTCAATCTCGAGGACGAGACCGGCATGCTCAACGTGACCTGCTCGCCGGGGCTGTGGCAGCGCTACCGGCGGGTGGCCCGGACCAGCACCGGGCTGGTGGTCCGCGGCCGGTTGGAGCGGAACGAGGGGGTGGTCAACCTGGTCGCCGACCGGCTGGACGCGGTCGAGCCGCCGGTCAGCCCGGCCTCCCGTGACTTCCGCTGACCGCAGTGATCCACATTACGGTTTTCCGCCCGGCGCAGCGGGACACTTGTGGTCGTGCGGGCAGTGTGGCCCGCGCGGCACGAGGGGCGTACCGATGACAGGCAATGACGTGCACAGCGGCGGAGTGGCCAACTCCCGGCGCACCCGGCTGAGCGCCGGATGGACTCCGACCCATCACACCGAACCGCGCGAGTACGAGGTCACCGACGGTCCGGTGGCGAACGTTCTGCGGTCCCGCGCCCCGGAGGACGGCGGGGCCGCCGCAGACTCCTGACGCGGTCGGACGGGTCCTGAGCGGGCCTGGACCGGGTGACTAGGCTCGACCGGGTGGAGCAGACCCCAGGCCGGTTCGCCGGGCCGCCGCTGACCCCCCGTACCGCCGTGATCTGGTCGGTGCTGCGCGACGAGCTGAACCGGCGGGGTGCGGCCGAGTTGGCCGTGCTCGACGTCGGCGGCGGCACCGGCGGCTTCGCCGTCCCGCTCGCCCAGGCCGGGCACCGGGTCACTGTGGTCGACGCCAGCCCCGACGCGCTCGCCGCGCTCACCCGGCGGGCCGCCGAAGCCGGAGTGGCCGACCGGGTGCGGGCGGTGCAGGGCGACGGCGACGCCCTCGCCGGGCTGGTCGAGCCGGCCGCCGCCGACCTGGTGCTCTGCCACGCCGTGCTGGAGGTGGTCGACGACCCGGCGCCGGTGGTGTCCGCGCTGGCCACCGCACTGCGCCCGGGCGGCGCGGCGAGCGTCCTGGTCGCCGGTCGGGCCGCCGCGGTGTTCGGCCGGGCGATGAACGGCCACCTCGACGTCGCGGCAACCCTGGCCACCGATCCGGCAGGCACCGCCGGCTCCCGCGACACTCTGCGCCGGCGCTACGACGCCGACGGGGCCGCCGCGCTGCTCGGCGCCGCCGGGCTCCTGGTGGAGGAGATCCACGGCGTACGCGTCCTCGCGGACCTGCTGCCGGCCGCGGTCGCCGACGGTCAGCCGGGCGCACTGGTCGAGCTGGAGCGGGCGCTCGCCGGCCGGTCGCCGTACCGGGACATCGCCGCCCAGCTGCACCTGTTCGCCCGCCGCCCGGCATGACCGGCCCACCGGCGCCCGGCCCGGCCCCGCTGGCGATCGTCGCGCCCCGGTACGGCGACGGAAGCCTCGCCGACGTGCTGCCCAGCGCGCTCGCCGTGCTCGGCGTGCCCGGCGCCACCGACCGGCTCGGGCTGACCGCACGGCTGGCCGGCGTGCGCCGGGTCGCGGTGCTGCTGGTCGACGGGCTCGGCTGGTACCAGATCCCCACCGCCGCGCCCTACGCCCCGACGCTGGCCGGCCTGGCCGCGTCGGTGGGCCGGCCGCTCACCTCCGGCTTCCCGTCCACCACCCCGACCAGCCTGGTGACCCTCGGCACCGGCGCCGCGCCCGGGGCGCACGGGGTGCTCGGTTTCACCGTCCGGGTCCCGGACACCGACCGCGTGCTCAGCCACATCGAGTGGGCCGCCGATCCGGATCCCCAGCGGTGGCAGCCGGTCCCGACCCAGCTGGAACGGGCCCGCGCGGCCGGGGTCGCGGTGACCGTCGTGAGCCGCCCCGAGTTCGGCGGCAGCGGGCTGACGGTCGCCGCCAACCGGGGCGGGGACTACCGGGGCGCCGCCGGTGTCGACGCGCTCGCCGCGACCATGCTGGCCGCGTTGACCGCCGGGACGGGGCCCACGCTGGTCTCCGGGTACCACCCCGACCTGGACCGGCACGGCCACCTCACCGGGGTCGACTCGCCGCCCTGGCGGGTCGCCGCCGGGGAGGTGGACACGCTGCTCGCCCGCCTGGTCGACGGCCTGCCGTCCGACGCCGCGCTGCTGGTCACCGCCGACCACGGCCAGCTCGACGTGCCGGCAGGGCACCGGTTCGACCTGGACACCGACCCGCGGCTGCGGGCCGGGATCCGGGTCGTCGCCGGCGAACCGCGGGTGCGGTACCTGCACGTCGCGCCGGGAGCGGTCGACGACGTGGTGGCCGCGTGGTCGGCCGTGCTGGGCGACACGGCCCGCGTCCGTACGCGCGACGAGGCGGTCGCCTCCGGGTGGTTCGGGCCGGTGCCCGAGGAGCACCTCGCCCGCATCGGCGACGTCGTGGTGACCTGCAACGACACGTACGCGGTCCTGGCCACCCGGTCGGAGAGTCCGCTCGCCTCGCGGCTGGTGGCATACCACGGATCGGACACCGCGGCCGAGATGACCATCCCGCTGCTCGTCGTCCGGGACTGACCGGCCCGGGCGCGGGGCGGCACCGCTGGACGGCCCGCGCCGTTCCGTCGTACTGCCGGGCTAGCCTGCCGGAATGGGCCGCAGCCAGTCGTTGCCCCGGGGCGGTGATCCGCGCTTCGGGCCGGACGCCGACGACTCCGGCAGCCCGATCCTGCACGTCGACATGGACGCGTTCTTCGCCTCGGTCGAGGTGCGCGGCCGACCCGAGCTGCGGGGCCGGCCGGTGGTGGTCGGCGGCCTCGGGCCCCGCGGCGTGGTCAGTTCCGCGAGCTATGAGGCCCGGCGCTACGGCGTCCGCAGCGCCATGCCGATGATGCGCGCGCGGGCGCTCTGCCCGCTGGCGGTCTACCTCCCGCCCGACTTCGCCGCCTACACCGCCGCCTCGCGGGCGGTGATGCAGATCTTCCGGGACGTGACCCCGCTGGTCGAGCCGCTCTCCCTCGACGAGGCGTTCCTCGACGTGGCCGGCGCCCGGCGGCTGTTCGGCGCGCCGGCCGCGATCGCCCGCCGGATCCGCGCCCGGGTGGCCGACGAACAGGGGCTGACCTGCTCGGTCGGGGTGGCGCCGAGCAAGTTCGTGGCCAAGCTCGGCTCGACGCGGGCCAAGCCGGACGGGCTGCTCGTCGTGCCGGCGACCCGGGTGCTCGACTTCCTCCATCCGCTGCCGGTCGACGCGCTGTGGGGGGTGGGGGAGCGGTCCGCACAGACCCTGCACCGGCTCGGCCTGGCCACCATCGGCGACCTCGCCGAGGCGCCCTACGGCATGCTGCGCAAGGCCCTCGGCGAGGCGTCCGCCGGCCACCTGCACGAGCTGGCCTGGGGGCGCGACCCACGCGGCGTGAGCCCGGAGCATGTGGAGAAGTCGATCGGCGCCGAGGTGACCTTCGACGCCGACGTGGCCGACCCGCTGGAGATCCGCCGGGCCCTGCTCGCCCTGGCCGAGAAGGTCGGCGCGCGGCTTCGCCGGGCGGGGCAGGTGGGCCGGACGGTGTCGCTGAAGGTGCGGCTGGCCGACTTCCGCACCGTCAACCGGTCGCGCACCCTCGCCGTGCCCACCGACACCGCCCGGGAGATGTTCGACACGGTCTGGGCGCTCTACACGGTGCTCGACCCGGGTGAGCGGATCCGGCTGGTGGGCGTGCGCGTGGAGGGGTTGGCGGCGGCGGACGAGACACCACGCCAGCTCGCACTGGGCGCGCCCGAGCATGGTTGGCGCGAGGCGGAAGCCGCCGCCGACGCCGCCGCTGCCCGATTCGGGCGGTCCGTCATAGGTCCGGCCAGTCTGCTCCACAACCGTGATCCCCGCCGAAATGAAAATCCACCCCGGCCATAGGTCGTCCCGCTTTCCGACGCGCGACCCCCCTCGTAGACTTGCGGGTAAGCAGCCGGTTGGCTGCCACGGTCTGTCGGTCCGAACGGGCCGACCAACGTGAGACCGGGGAGGAGTGCCGTGCCGCTCTCGGAGCACGAGCAGCGGCTGTTCGAGCAGATCGAGCGGTCGCTTGCCGAGGACCCCAAATTCGCCTCGGCCGTGCGCGCCAGCGATCCGCGTTTCCACGCGCGGCGTCGCCTGCTCGTCGCTGCCGGCGTCATCATCGCTGGCCTGGCCCTGCTGGTCTATGGCGCGGTGATCAAGACTCCGCCGCTGGCCGTGGCGGGTTTCGTCGTCATGTTGGCCTCGGCCGCGTACGCGGTGCAGTCGCACCGTCGGGCGCAGTCACCCGACCTGCACGTGGTGGGCGGCACGACCAGCCGTCGCCGCCCCCGTGGTCGGTCCGGCCGACGGCCCTCGTTCCTGGACCGGATGGAGGACCGGTGGCGGCAGCGCCCGGAGGGGCACCGCTGAGTCCGGCCCGCCGCTGAGGCGGGCGCCACCGCCGCGACGAGCGGGTCGCCGGATCGCCGGCGACCTTCGTCGTTCCCGCGCGCCTCGATCCGCCCCGCAACCGCCGGCGCGCAGGCACCATCGCCCGACCCGCGTTTCGACGCGTCGCCCCCAGCCCACGTCGCCCGCCAGGTTGACCACGCGCCACGCCCACGCCTCGGGCGTCTGCCTCCCCACTCACCGTGCCCCGAACCCCTCTCGGGTGCCGCGGCGTCCCCGCGCGTCGGGCGTTCACCGGGCCCGCGCCTGTCGGCCCGCCCGCGACGCGCCGCCGCCCGGTCCGGCCGCGCACCACGTCGCCGGGACGGCGGACCGGCGGCACATGATCGACGACTTGTCCGCGCCATGGCGGTATCCGATCGAGCCGGATACCGCCATGTCGCGGATCCGGAGTGGATCTACCTGGCGATTTCGCACCGGGTGCCGGGCCGGGTCACCGTCCGGCCGGGGCACTGCCCGGCCGGACGGGACCGGTCAGCGGGCCGCCCGGTCGGCGAGCAGGCGGCGCGGGTTCCAGCGGAACAGTCGGTACCGGACCCGCCCGGCCAGCGTCACCATGCGGGCCGAGGCGTCCGCTACGGCGGTCCGCCAGCGCAGCAGCACCGACGGCGGCAGGATCGCCGCGAGCAGCCGGGTGCGCCGGTCGGCGGACGCGGCGAGCGCGCCGCGTACCGAGCGCAGCGCCGTCGTCAGCGGCTCACCGGTGAGCGGGTCGCGGGCGTACCGGGCTCGTTCCTCCGCCCGGCCGAGCAGCCGGGCGCCGTCGGAGGCGTCGGCGTGGTCGGTGAGCGTGTCGCGAACCAGCCGCTCGGCGGTCGCCCGGGGGGTCTCCGTCCGGTCGACCAGGACCCGGTAGTCCACCAGCGTGTCGAGCAGTTCGTCCCAGGCGGCGTGCGCGTCGGCACGGGCCCGGTCCGCGTCCGCACTCACCACGACCATCCGCGACCCGCCGGACGGGCCCACCCCGACTTCCGGGGCGGCGGTCGCGGCGACCGCCGGTGCCGTGCGTCCCCGACGTCGGCGCAGCGCCATCCGGCGCAGCGCGGGCACCGCCAGCAGCAGCAGCACGGCCAGCGCGCCGGCCGCCCACCACGGCCAGACCGGCGCCTGCTCGGCCGGCGTCTGCGAGTCCAGCGCGAGCCCCGAGTCGGCGTCCCGGTCGGCCGCGTCGGGGCCCGCCGGCCCAGCCGACGCCCCGGTGTCCTCGGGGGTGTTCGGCGTGCCGGCGTCCGGGGCGGTCGGTTCGGGGGCGTCGGTGTCCGGCGCCCAGGCCGACCGGGTGGAGCCGGTGACGCCGTACGCCGGGGTGGCGTCGAACGGTACCCAGCCCATCCCGTCGAAGTAGACCTCGGTCCAGGCGTGCAGGTTGCGGTTGGTCAGCGTGTACGTGTCACCGGAGCGGTTGCTGCCGTTGGTGAAGCCGAACGCCACCCGGGCCGGGATGCCGGCCGCCCGCACCAGCCAGGCCATCGCCGCCGCGTACTGCTGGCAGAAGCCGACCTTGTTGGTGAGGAAGTCGACGATGTCCTGGCCGCTGGTGCCGCCCTCGGTGCTCAGCCGGTAGCTGAAGCCGTTGTCCGAGGAGAAGTAGTCGTAGATCGCCCGGACCTTGTCGTAGTCGGTGCCCTTGCCCTGGATGAGCCGCTTCACCAGCTCCTCCACCTCGGGCACCGCCGGTGTGGCGGTCTGCTGCCGCCGCACCGGGTGGTCGGCCGGCAGCGGCTGCGCGGACCGCAGCGCCGCCGGGGTGTACGTCGAGCGGACGTACTCGAAGGAGTAGCGCTTGCTGCGGGAGTTCTCCCGGTTGGAGAAGACGACCTGGAGGCTGGAGTCGTAGAGCCAGTTGCCGTTCAGGTCCTCGACCCGCGTCGGCTCGGCGTAGACCGGCAGCAGCGGCATGGTCAGGTTCCGGGTCACCTCGACGGTCGCCTGGTGGCGCTGCTGCTGGACGCCCCGGGCGGCCCGTTCGGACGGGTCGGGCAGGTCCCGGTTGACCGGCCGGCCCGTGGGGTTGCGCACCCGGAAGCCGTCCGGCCGGAGGTCGTCGGCCACCCCGAAACGCAGGTAGAACGGGTCGGGCTCGTCGGTCGTGACCTTGACCAGGTCGGCCACCTCGGACTGGTTGAGCTGACCGCTGAGCGCGGCGAACAGGTCGATCCGCCCCGGCGAGCCGCCCTGACCCGGACGGCCGATGCCGGTGCCGTTGCCGGAGGAGTTGCCGAGGTTGTCGAGTAGCCCGCTGGTCATCCCCGGCACCGGCAGCAGCGGCAGCAGCACCGCCACCGCGACGCCGAGCACGGCCAGCCGCCGGCCGGCGGCGGCCAGCGGGGACGCCTCCCAGACGTCCACGTCACGCCCGTCGCCGGTGAACCGTCGGCCGAACCGGCGTACCCGGTCGACGTTGTCGGCCACCAGCAGCCACAGGTAGCCGGCGGCGCCCACCACGAACGGCGCCGGGGGGACGCTGTCCACGTAGACCGCGACCGGCACCGAGTAGATGGCGAGCATCGGTAGACCGGCCAGCGCCGGGCGACGCAGGCCGACCGCCAGCACGTCGACCACGACGGCCACCCCGCCGACGCCGAGCACCGTGATGAACAGCAGCGGGTCGGTGTCGGGCACCTCGACGCCGTAGGAGCGCATGTCCCGTACGGAGCCGCTGAGCAGGTCGCCGAAGTGCGTGACGGTGCTCGGCGTGGGCAGGAAGGCGAGCAGCTCGGTGCCGCCCGGGAAGAGCCAGGTCAGCGCCAGGGCCAGGCCGGCCAGCATGCCCAGCACCTGGCCCCACAGCGGGGCCCGGAGCACCCGGGTCAGCGCGGCCACCCCGGCCACCACCGCGACCGCGACGGCCGACTGGATCAGCCACGTCCAGCGCTCGAAGATGGCCGACAGCGGCGCGGCGGCGAGCAGCGTCGCGGCGGCGGCCACCAGGCCGAGGTTCCGTTGGCCGATCATGACGGCATCCCTCCGCTCACGCCACTGCTCCGCCACGCTCCGCGGCGGCCCGGGGCACCGGCGTGCCGAGCCCGCCGGTCCGCTCGCTCATCGCACGCCCCCGGCCACCGTCTCGGCCAGCGCGGCGCGCAGGGCGAAGCCCTGCGAGCCCCGCCCCGCCTGTGGCCACATGACCGGCAGCCGGCTGCCGTGGTCGACGCCGATCACCCGCCAGCCGCTCTGCAGCAGCGTCAGCGCCGCCGCGGCGTGCGCGTGCTCGGCCTCGGCACGCGCCTTCTCCGGCAGGTTGAGCCAGCTGGAGCTGTCCATCAGGAAGCCGACGCAGGTCGCGCCGTTGGCCCGCAGGCCGGCCAGCAGCTCGGCCTCGGCGGTGCTGAGCGTGCCGAAGACACCGATGATCAGGCCGCCGTCGGAGCGCTGCCGGACCCGCTGCACCAGCTCGGTGATCTCGACGCGCTGGTCGAGGCGGACCTCGGCGAGCTGGTCGAGGAGCAGGCCGTCACCGCCCGCCTCGGACGCGTCCACGTCCGCCCCGGCGCCGGTGACCAGGCGCAGCTTGTAACCGGCCTGACGCAGGTGCACCGCCACGCTCGCGGCGGCCGAGACCGCCCACTCGAAGCTGGCCGTCGGGCCGTCGCCCCGGTGGCCGTACGCGCGGGTGTCCAGCACCACGGTCGCCCGGCTCTCCCAGGGCTGCTCCTCCCGGCGCACCATCAGCTCACCGGTGCGCGCGGTGGACTTCCAGTGCACCCGGCGCAGGTCGTCGCCCATCCGGTACTCGCGGGTCGCCGCGTCGTCCTCGCCGTGCACGGCGACGGACCGGGCCCGGCTGTCGCCACTGCCCGCGTACTCCCCGGGCAGCCGGACCGAGGGCAGCGGGGTGACCTGCGGGATCACCGTGAGGTGGTCGGTGCTGGGGAAGGAGCGGCTGAGCTCGCAGAGACCGAACGGGTCGGTCAGCCGGACCACCAGCGGGCCCACCTCGTAGCGGCCGCGGACGTCGGCCCGGACGGTGTACGCCACCGAGCTGGCCTGGTGCGCGCCGAGCCGCTCCAGCACCACCCGGGGCCGGCTGCCCAGCGCGTAGGGCAGCCGGTCCTCCAGCAGCAGGGTGCCGGTGGGCAGGCGGGACATGTTCTGCAGCCGCAGCACCACCCGGGAGCTGGCCCCGACCGGGACCCGGTGCGGGTCCAGCGACCGGTTGCAGGCCAGCTTGTAGCGGCTGCGACCGACGTAGGCGGCCGCGAGCAGCGGCAGGACGGCGAGCAGCACGGCCACCCGGAGCAGGTCCTTCTCGCCGAGGATCCCGGCGGAGATGGCCGCGGCCACCGCCGCCGCCAGGAACGAGCGGCCACGGGTGGTCAGTCCGCGGAGCCCTTCGCGCACGTCACGGCCTCCGCGGCTCGTACGGGCCGCGGCCGTTGTTCGGCGTCGGCCGGGTGTCGTAGGGGGAGCGCTTGCGGTCGTGCGGCAACGGCAGCCGGTGCACCAGCTCGGCGACGATCGCGTCGGTGGTGCGCCGGGCGAGCTGCGCGTCGGCGGTCGGGATGATGCGGTGCGCCAGCACCGGCACCGCGAGGGCCTGCAGGTCGTCGGGGAGGACGTAGTCGCGCCCCTCGAGGGCGGCCACCGCGCGGGCGGTGCGCAGCAGCTGGAGGGTGGCCCGGGGGGACGCGCCGAGGCGCAGGTCGGGAGCCTCACGGGTGGCGGTGACCAGGTCGACCGCGTACTGCTTGACCGCGTCCGCCACGTGCACCTGGCGGACCGTGGCGATCAGCTGGCGAACGATGGCCGCGTCGGAGACCGGGCGCAGCTCGTTGAGGGGGTCCGTGCCGCCGTGCCCGTCCAGCATGGCCAGCTCCGCGCCGGCGTCCGGGTAGCCCATCGCGATCCGGGCGGTGAACCGGTCGCGCTGCGCCTCGGGCAGCGGGTAGGTGCCCTCCATCTCGATCGGGTTCTGGGTGGCGATCACCATGAACGGGGTCTGGAGCTGGTAGGTCACGCCGTCGACGGTGACCTGCCGCTCCTCCATGCACTCCAGCAGCGCCGACTGCGTCTTCGGCGAGGCCCGGTTGATCTCGTCGCCGACCACCAGGTTGGCGAAGACGGCGCCCGGCCGGAACTCGAAGTCGTGCGTCTCCTGGTTGTAGACGCTGACGCCGGTCACGTCGCTGGGCAGCAGGTCGGGGGTGAACTGGATCCGGCGCACGGAACAGTCGATGGAACGGGCCAGGGCCTTGGCGAGCTTCGTCTTGCCGACCCCGGGGACGTCCTCGATGAGGAGGTGACCCTCGGCGAGAAGGACGGCCAGGGCGAGCCGCACCGTGGCCGTCTTGCCCTCGATGACCTGCTCGATGTTGGCCACGATGGCCTCGCTGGCGGCGCGGAACTCGTCGTGGGGCAGCAGGCCGCCCACCTCGTCCCAGGTCTGTTGTGTCACGGGCCTCCTCCTCGTCGCCGGATACGGCAGCTCTGAATAAGAGCACCTGGACCCGCCGTTGGGTTCGCGACGCCGAGCCTCGTCTGCCGCAGAAATCTCACTGGTCTCTCAGGCTAACCATGTTTCTCGTGATCGCCGACCCCCGCAGGCAGACCGTCGGTTACGCCCCGAATATTCGTCAGGTCGGGGGACCATGACCCGACCCGCGACGGGTACCCCACCGGTTTTGGCCGGCCACGCCGTCCCGACCCGTGGTAGCGGGCCGACGTCGCCGCCTGCCCGGGGGGTACACTGCCGTCATGGCCGGAGTCTTCCTGCTTCTTACCGAGCCGTGCTGATGCGCTGAGCGCGCGACAGCACGGCGGCCCCTCCTGCGTGAGGGGCTTTTTTGTGCCCGTCGCCAGCCGGCCGGCCACGGGCGGTGAGCATCAGCAGACAGCACGAGACGACCGCGCCGAGCGACGCGAGGAGAAGCGATGAGTGAGGCAGCCGCACCGGCGGGCGACATCCCCCCGTTCCGGTACACCGCGGCCCTGGCCGACGAGATCGAGAACCGTTGGCAGGACATCTGGGAGCGGGAGGGCACCTTCCACGCCCCCAACCCGAGCGGGCCGCTGGCCGACCCCGGCCACCCGCGGGCCGGCGCGGAGAAGCTCTACGTGCTGGACATGTTCCCCTACCCGTCCGGCGCCGGCCTGCACGTCGGGCACCCGCTGGGCTACATCGGCACCGACTGCTTCGCCCGCTACCAGCGGATGGCCGGCCGCAACGTGCTGCACGCGATGGGCTTCGACGCGTTCGGCCTGCCCGCCGAGCAGTACGCCGTGCAGACCGGGACCCACCCCAGGACCACCACCGAGCAGAACATCGAGCGGTACAAGGCCCAGCTGCGCCGGCTGGGCCTGGCCCACGACGAGCGCCGGTCGGTCGCCACCATCGACGTCGACTTCTACCGCTGGACCCAGTGGATCTTCCTGCAGATCTTCAACTCCTGGTACGACCGGGACGCGAGGAAGGCCCGGCCGATCGCCGAGCTGATCGCGCAGTTCGAGGGCGGTAACCGGCCGACCCCGGACGGCCGCCCGTGGGCCGAGCTGTCGGTGGCCGAGCGCCGGCGGATCGTCGACGACCACCGGCTGGCCTACGTCTCGGAGGCGCCGGTGAACTGGTGCCCGGGGCTGGGCACCGTGCTGGCCAACGAGGAGGTCACCGCCGACGGCCGCTCGGAGCGGGGCAACTTCCCGGTCTTCAAGCGGAACCTGAAGCAGTGGATGATGCGGATCACCGCGTACGGCGACCGGCTGCTGGACGACCTGGACACGCTGGACTGGCCCGAGGCCATCAAGCTGATGCAGCGCAACTGGATCGGTCGGTCCACCGGCGCGCACATCGACTTCCCGACCGGCCTGGAGCCGATCCGGGTGTTCACGACCCGGCCGGACACCGTCTTCGGGGCCACCTACATGGTGCTGGCGCCGGAGCACGAGCTGGTCGACGCGCTGGTGCCGGCGGCCTGGCCGGACGGGACCAGGGACGCCTGGACCGGCGGGCACGCCAGCCCCCGGGCGGCCGTGGAGGCGTACCGCAAGGCGGCGGCGGCCAAGACCGACGTCGAGCGGCAGGCCGACACGAAGGAGAAGACCGGCGTCTTCGTCGGCGCGTACGCGACCAACCCGGTCACCGGCGCGCAGATCCCGATCTTCATCGCGGACTACGTGCTGGCCGGCTACGGCACCGGCGCGATCATGGCGGTGCCCGCCCAAGACGAGCGGGACTGGGCGTTCGCCGAGGTCTTCGACCTGCCGATCGTGCGCACGGTGCAGCCGGCCGCGGGCTTCGACGGCAAGGCGTACACCGGTGACGGCCCGGCGATCAACAGCGCGGCGCCCGACCGCGGCCTGGACCTGAACGGCCTGGGGGTCGCCGACGCCAAGGCGCGGATCATCGAGTGGCTGGAGGCCGACGGGCACGGCCGCGGCGCGGTCACCTACCGGCTGCGCGACTGGCTGTTCAGCCGGCAGCGCTACTGGGGCGAGCCGTTCCCGATCGTGTACGACGAGACCGGCGCGGCGATCGCGCTGCCCGAGGAGATGCTGCCGGTCGAGCTGCCCGAGGTGGACGACTTCTCGCCGAAGACGTTCGACCCGGAGGACGCCGACTCCAACCCGGAGACGCCGCTGTCCCGGCGCCGGGACTGGGTCGAGGTCGAGCTGGACCTGGGTGACGGCCCGAAGCGGTACACCCGGGAGACCAACGTGATGCCGCAGTGGGCCGGCTCCTGCTGGTACGAGCTGCGCTACCTGGACCCGACCAACGCCGACCGGTTCGTGGACGCCGAGAACGAGCGGTACTGGATGGGTCCGCGCGGCGAGGGCGACTGCGGTGGCACCGACCTGTACGTCGGTGGCGCCGAGCACGCCGTGCTGCACCTGCTGTACGCCCGGTTCTGGCACAAGGTGCTGTACGACCTGGGCCACGTGTCGAGCTTCGAGCCGTTCCGGCGGCTGTTCAACCAGGGCATGATCCAGGCGTACGCGTACACCGACGCCCGGGGCAGCTACGTGCAGGCCGAGGAGGTGGTCGAGCGCGAGGGCGGCTACTACCTGGGCGACGTCGAGGTCAACCGCGAGTACGGCAAGATGGGCAAGTCCCTGAGGAACGTGGTCACGCCGGACGAGATGTGTGCCGCGTACGGGGCGGACACGTTCCGGGTCTACGAGATGTCGATGGGCCCGCTGGAGGTGTCCCGCCCGTGGGAGACCCGGGCGGTCGTGGGCTCCTACCGGTTCCTGCAGCGGGTCTGGCGCGCCGTCGTGGACGAGCAGACCGGCGAGCTGCGGATCACCGAGTACCCGGCCGACGAGGCGACCCGGCGGCTGCTGCACCGGGTGATCGACGGGGTCCGCGCCGACATGGACGGGATCCGGTTCAACACCGCGATCGCCAAGCTGATCGAGCTGACCAACGGGCTGACCCGACTGTCGACCACGCCCCGTGAGGTGGCCGAGCCGCTGGTGCTGATGCTGGCGCCGTTCGCCCCGCACGTGGCCGAGGAGCTGTGGCGGCGGATGGGGCACGACGCCTCGCTGACGTACGCGGACTTCCCGGTGGCCGACCCCGCGCTGCTGGTCGCCGAGTCGGTGACCTACCCGGTGCAGGTCAACGGCAAGGTCCGGGGCCGGGTCGAGGTGCCGGCCGACGCGGCGGAGGAGACCGTCCGCGCGGCCGCCCTGGAGGCCGTCGCGGCGAGCCTGGGCGGCAAGGAACCCCGCAAGGTCATCGTCGTGAAGGGCCGGATGGTCAGCATCGTCGCCTGACCCACGCGTCGATCATGGAGTTGTGGTGCCCGGTTGACCCGGGGACCCGGGGATCGATCCCCCGCCACGACTCCATGATCGGCGAGGTGGGGCGGTTACGGGTCGCGGCGGTGGACGACGACGCCGGCGGCCACGACGGACGCCAGCGACCAGCCGGCGAAGGCCAGCCAGGAGCCCGCGACGCTGGCCGGGAACGGATCCGGGTGCAGGATGTCGGGATGCACCTCGATCAGCCGCTGCCAGGCCGCGACGGGGAGCACGTGGCGGAGTTCGGCGATCCACCGGTGCTTCTCGCTGTCGACGACCAGCGGTAGCAGCACGAGCACCGACGTGGCCGCGACGACAGCCCCGGCGGCGTGCCGGATCACCGCGCCGAGCCCCGTCCCGAGCAGTGCGCACACCGGCACGAGCAGCGCGCTGGCGAGCACGGCGCGCGCCACCCCCGGCTCGCCGATCGACCACTCGGCGTCGCGTCCGGCGAGGATCGCCTGGGACACCCCGAAGGAACCCGCCGAGGTGACCAGGCCGAACACGAGCATGACCGCGGTCAGCACGGCGGCCTTCGCCGCCACCACCGACCGACGGGCGGGGACGGCGGCGAACGTGGTGCGGATGAGCCCGCTCTGGCACTCGCCGACGACGGTCAGCGCGCCGACGGTGGTCGCGGCGAGCATCAGCAGCAGGTAGCCGGCCTCCGGAAAGGCGTCCCGCACCGGTCCGTAGAGGTGGAACATCTCCCGCCGCCCGTCCGGGTATGTCGGCCAGTTCCGGTAGTCGGCCAGGCTGGCGTTGACGCTGACGGCGATGACGAACAGGAAGACCAGCGGCAGCGTCCACCGGGTCGAGCGCAGTGACCACAGTTTGATCCACTCCGCGGCCAGCAGGTCGGCGAACCGGGCCGGGGGGTGGGTCGCGGCCGTACGGGTGGGCCGCTCGGTGGTGGTGGCGGTGCTCATCGGGCCTCCCCGGCGGAGTATTCGACGCTGTCGGCGGTGAGTTCCATGAAGGCCTCCTCCAGCGAGGCGGTACGGGTGGTCAGCTCGTGCAGCGGGATCCGGTGGGCGAACGCGAGCTCGCCGACGCGGGTGGCGGTCAGGCCGGTCACGGTGAGCACCCCGGCGCCGTCCGGGCGAGCGGTCGCACCCTCGGCGGTCAGCGCGACGGTCAGCGCCGCCGGGTCGGGCGTACGCACCAGGACGCTGGTCCGGGTGCTCCGGGCGGAGAGCTCGGCCAGGCTCTGCTCGGCCACCAGCCGCCCCCGGCCGATGACCACGAGCCGGTCGGCGCAGTTCTCCATCTCGCTCATGAGGTGGCTGGAGACGAAGACGGTCCGCCCCTCGGCCGCCAGCCGCCGGAACAAGTCCCGTACCCAGCGCACGCCCTCCGGGTCCAGGCCGTTGAACGGCTCGTCGAACAGCAGCACCGGGGGGTCACCCAGCAACGCGGCGGCGATCCCGAGCCGCTGCCGCATGCCCAGCGAGTAGCCGACGATCCGCCGCCGGGCGGCCGCGGCCAGCCCGACCTCGGCGAGCACCTCGTCCACCCGCCGACGGGGGATGCCGTTGCTGCGGGCCAGCGCGGACAGGTGCGCCACCCCGGTGCGTCCACCGTGTACGTCCCCGGCGTCGAGCAGCGCGCCGGCGTGGCGCAGCCCCCGGGGGTGGTCGGCGAACCGGACCCCGGCGACCGTGACCGTTCCGCTGGTCGGCCGGGTGAGGCCCAGGATCATCCGCAGCGTCGTGGACTTGCCCGCGCCGTTGGGGCCGAGGAACCCGGTGACCTGGCCGGGCGGCACGCCGAGGGTCAGCTCGTCGACGGCCGTCGTACGGCCGTACCGTTTGGTTAGCGCGTGTAGTTCGATCATGCCTGTACGGTGCCGGGCGGCGACCCGGCCGGGCATCGCGCCGCGGGCCACAACCGCCGTCCGTCGATGCGCCCCGGGGCGTACGCCCGTGGGCCGATGCCGGTGCGCACCCCGGCTGGCTACCGTAAGCGCATGGCCGCCCTCGCCCTTCCGCCGCAGCGCGTCCCGCGAGCGGTGCGCGCGGTGCTGGCCTGGACCGGCGTCGCCCTGCTGCCGCCCGCCCTCGTGCTCGCCTCGGTGCTCGCGGACAGCCCCGACGCCTACGGGTTCGGCGAGTGGTGGATCCCGGAGCGTTACCTGGTGCCGGTGCTGGCCCTGGCGCCGGCCGCCGGGCTGCTGCGGCGTCGCCCGGTGGTGGCGCTCGGGCTGATGCTCGCCGCGGCCTGCCTGGTCACCGTCTCGGTCAACGCCGGGGAGGACGGCTATCTCCGCGACATCTGGTACGCGCAGTTCCTGACCATCGACCTCGTCGTGGGGCTGGTCGCGGCACAGCGCCGGCGCCGCGTCTCGCTGCCCGTCGCCGCCGGCGTGCTCGTCGTGCAGGTTGCCGCGGCCTTCGTGAACGTCAGCGCGGACCCGCTCAACCGGGCCGTCCTCTCCCTCCTGGCCGTCGTCACCGCGTGGACGGTCGGCAACTCGGTCCGCGCCCGGCGCGGGTACGCCGAAGCCCTGCGCGCACACGCGGCCGCCGAGGCGGTCACCGCCGAACGGCTGCGGATCGCGCGGGAGCTGCACGACATGGTGGCGCACAGCATCGGCGTGATCGCCATCCAGGCGGGCGTGGGCGCCCGGGTCATCGACAGCCAGCCGGCGGAGGCACGGTCCGCGCTGGCCACCATCGAGGCGACGAGCCGGGAGACGCTCGCCGGGCTCCGCCGTACGCTCGGCGCGCTGCGTCGCCCGCAGGCGGAGTCGGCGTCGCTGGACCCGACGCCCGGCCTCGCCGACCTCGACCGGCTGGTCGCGGCCGCCGCGGATGCCGGCCTGACCGTGACAGTGCGCCGGCGGGGTGAGTCGGGGCCCCTGCCGTCCGAGGTGGACCTCGCCGCGTACCGAATCGTCCAGGAGGCGCTCACCAACGTGATCCGGCACGCCGGTGTGCCCGGCTGCCGGATCACCGTGGAGCAGCGACCCGACGAGCTGACCGTGGAGGTCGTCGACGACGGCCGGGGCGGCCCGGTCGGGGGCGAGGGGCACGGCATCGTCGGCATGCGGGAGCGCGTCGCCCTGCTGGACGGCCGGTTCCACGCCGGGCCCCGGCCGGACGGCGGCTTCCGGGTGGCCGCCCGGCTGCCGCTCGCGGAGGAGGGGGGCCGGTGAACGTGCGGGTGCTGCTCGCCGACGACCAGCCGCTGGTCCGCGCCGGCCTGCGGGTGCTCATCACCGACGCGCCCGACCTGGACGTCGTCGGCGAGGCCGGCAGTGGCGCCGAGGCGATCCGGCTGGCCCGTGACCTGGCGCCGGACGTGGTGTTGATGGACCTCCGGATGCCCGGCACGGACGGCATCCAGGCGACCCGGGCGATCACCGCGCACGGTGGGCCGACCCGGGTGCTGGTGCTCACCACGTTCGACGACGACGAGCACGTGCACGGGGCGCTGCGTGCCGGCGCGAGCGGCTTCCTCGTCAAGGACATGGCGCTGGACGACATCCTCGGCGCGATCCGGGTGGTCGCCGCGGGTGATGCGCTGATCGCGCCCGGCGTCACCCGCCGCCTCATCGCCGAGTTCGTCCGCCGGCCCGGACCCGTCGCCGGCCGGCGCTCCCTCGAGGGTGTCACCGACCGGGAGCGCGAGGTGCTGACCCTGGTCGGCCGTGGCATGTCGAACGCGGAGATCGCCGCCCACCTGATGATCAGCGTGGCCACCGCCAAGGCGCACGTGGCCCGGCTCTTCACCAAGCTCGGCGCCCGGGACCGGGTGCACCTCGTGATCGCGGCCTACGAGGCGGGGCTGGTCTCGCCGCCGCGGTGACCCGGACCGGTCCGGCAGGCCGGCAGCGCCGGGCGGACGGGACCCTTCCGGAAAACGCCCCACGGCTTGCGAACCTGACCACCCCATCCGCGTCGTCGGTCGAACGTGGCCCCCGCCTGGAGCGCGGGTCAGTCGCGCAGGGCGGCGGTGACGGCGTCGCGGTTGGCCAGCAGCCAGTCGTGCCAGCCGCGTACCAGCTCGACCACGCCCGCCGCCCGGAGCCGGCGCATGCCGGGCTCGTTCCGTTCGGCGCCGACGGCGATGCCGCGCCAGGTGCCGCCGATCTGGTCGAGCATCGTGTCCACCAGCTCGACAGGGGAGAGCGGCGGGCCGTCGTCCCCGCTGTACCAATCGCGGATGAGCCGGGCGCGGCGGGCCAGCTCGCCTGGGTCCGCTCCCGGACCCAGGCTTGCCCAGTGCCAGCAGGCGAATGCCACGTCCTCGATTCGGCGACCCGGGGACGCGAGGTCCCAGTCCAGGAACGCCACCGGAAGGGGGCCCTCCGGGAAGTCTCGGTAGACCGTGTTCTTCGGCGACAGATCGCGGTGGCAGACGGTCTCGGCGTCGCCGGCCAGCGGGGTGCCGGCACACGCGTCGTGCAGCCGCCGGATCAGTCCGGCCAGCCGGATCAGCGCCGGATCGGCGGCGTACGCCGGATCCTCCTCGTCCCGCCAGGGCACCTCGCCGGCGACGTGGCTGAGCACCTGCCGGCCCTGCTCGTCCGTGCCGAGGTGGCGGGGCGCGAGGTCCGCGCCGACCCGCGCGAGGTGCCCGAGCAGCGCCGCCACGAAGTCGGCGTTGGCCGGTGGGGTGCGCCGCACGGTGTCCCCGATCCGGACCACCTCGGCGATGAAGCCGCCGCGCAACCGTTGTTCCGTGTCGGCCGGGACCGCCACCGGCTGCTCCGTCGCGGCCGTGACCGGAGGCGACACCCGCTCCTCGCCGGCCGCGACCGCCGGCGCCGGCGGCCGGCCGTCCGGGCCGGGCCGGCCCGTCATCGTGCCGGTACCGCCGCCAGTCGCCGGGCACGCTCGGCCCGCCACCAGCCGCGGAGCAGCACCACGCTGGCGATCAGGCCGAGCCCGGCCGGCGCCGCGGCGTACCAGTGGAAATCTCCCGGCGAGGTGACCGCCGCGCCGACCGCGGCGTAACCGAACGCGCTCGGGGTGGAGGCGATCACGGTGCCGGCGAGGAACGGCAGCATCCGCGCCCCGGTGGTGCCGTAGCCGTAGCTGACCAGCCCGAAGCCGCCGACCGGCAGCAGCCGCACGGTGACCACGCCGAGCACGTTCTGCCGGGTGAACCAGCCGTCCAGGCGGGCCAGCCGCCCGCGGACCCGCTCGGCGACGAACGCCCGGCCCAGCAGGCGGCCGACCACGAAGCCGATCGCCGCCGCCAGCAGCGCCGCGAGCAGGGCGTACGCGGCGCCCTCGAGCGGGCCGAAGATGGCGCCGGACGCGAGCGTGAGGAAGGTCCGGGGGATCAGGGCGACCAGCAGCAGCGCGCCGCCGACGACCGCCACGACCGGGGCGAGGCCGCCGAGCCGGTCGGCCAGCCCCGGCAGGTCGGACGGATCCGGCCGGGGCGCCACGAGCAGGAGGAGGCCGCAGGCGGCGATCACGAGCAGCAGCACCGCGAACCGCACGACCGACGGTTGCCCGAGCACCCGCCGGACGGCTGAGGTCACGGTCGGGCGGCGGCGGACACCGCGGCGCGGCGCTCGGACCGGAGCCGGTCGGACCAGGTGTCGTCCACCGGCGGAAGCTGGTGCACGCCGGTGGCCCAGCGCAGCAGCAGGTCGGCCAGGGCCGGGTTGCGGGCCAGCGCCGGCCCGTGCGAGTACGTGCCGAGCAGCTTGCCCCGCCAGGCCCCCTCGGTGGCGCCGTCGTTGCCGATCCCGGTGGTCACCCGGGCCAGCGGCGAGACGCCCGGGCCGAGGTGGGTGCGGCCGCCGTGGTTCTCGAAGCCGCTCAGCGGCGGGATGCCCAGCCGCGGGTCGATGTCGCCGGCCAGCTCGCCGACGGCCCGGGTGTCCGCCCGGTCGGAGCTGAGGTCGAGCAGCTCCAGGCCGGCGCACTTGGTGCCCTTGGCGAAGAAGGAGGTGCCGAGCAGCTGGTAACCGGCGCACACGCCGAACACCACCGAGCCCTGGGCCACCGCCCGGTGCAGGCCGCCGTCGGCGATCAGCCGCTGCGCGCCCAGCGCCTGCGGGCCGTCCTCGCCGCCGCCGAGCAGGTAGATGTCCGCGGTGGCGGGCAGCCGCTGGTCCGAGCGGACCTCCAGCACCTCCACCGGCATGCCGCGCTGGCGCGCCCGCCGCTCCAGGATCAGGGCGTTGCCCCGGTCGCCGTAGGTGGAGAGCAGGTCGGGATAGATCCAGACGATGCGCAAGCTCTCAGTTGACACGGTCCAACTCCGCTCGGATGTCCTGGAACGCGGTGTAGTTGGCGATGACCTCCAGGCGCCCGGCGGGCACCGCGTGGATCGCCTCGGTGAACGACCGTACGTGCTGGAACGGCACGTCGTTGACGTCCAGGCGGACCGCCAGGTCGTACGCCCGATCGCCGGTGATCAGCACCTGCCGGCCGCGCAGCGGGGCGAAGTCCACGTCGAACAGCCACGAGGTGTCCAGCCCGTCGGGGTCCCGCGCGTTGATCGACAGTAGCGTCGGCGCCAGGTCGGCCATGTCGAACGCCTCGAGCCAGCTGGCCGGGTTCTTGGCCAGCAGCAGCCGGATGTTGCGCCCGTCGCGCTCCACCTGGGCGTAGCGCCCGGCGACCGAGGTGACGCTGGCCAGCCGGGACACGGCGTCGACCGGCCGTACGCCGAACTCGGCGGCCACCGCGAGCGCGGTCGCCGCGTTGCCGAGGTTGACCTTGCCGGGCAGTTGGAGCGCGACCTTGTGCCAGGCGCCCGTCGGGTCCAGCACACCCTCGTCCTCCACCGTCCACTGCGGCTCCGGTCGGCGCAGCGGGCAGCCGGTGCACCACCACTGTTCACCGGAGCGCTGGATGGTCGAGCCGCACTCGGGGCAGACCCAGGAGTCGTCGTGCCACCGCTGGCCCGCGCTGAACCAGGTGACGTGTGGCGGGGTGACCCGGTGGTCGTGGTTGGCCGGGGGCGAGGCGGCCCAGACGACCATGGGGTCGTCGGCGTTGGCCACCACCCGCACGTCCGGGTGCCGGACCAGCGCCGCGCGCCAGAGCTGCGCCATCATGGCGACCTCCTTGGCGCGGTCGAGCTGGTCGCGGGACAGGTTGAGCAGCGCCACGACGTGCGGCTCGGTGGCCTCCAGCACCTGGGCGAGGTAGTGCTCGTCCACCTCGAGCACCGCGTACGGGGTGCTGCCGGCCTTGGCCAGAGCCGAGGTGTGGCCGGTGGGCATGTTGGCGCCGAAGGAGTTCGTGGCCACCCGGCCCAGCACGCCGACCGCCGCCGCGGCGAGCCGGGTGGTGGTGGTCTTGCCGTTGGTGCCCGAGACGAGCGCGATGGCGCGCCCGGAGGAGAGGTGCGCGAGCAGGTCTGGGTCGATCTTGAGGCCGATCCACCCGCCGATCACCGAGCCGTCGCCCCGGCCGGCGGCCCGTGACAGGGCCGCGGCGGTCCGGGACACGGAGCTGGCCACCTTCGCCCGCAGGGGCATCTTCGCGTCCGTCACGCGAGCGAGGTTACCGGACCACCGGCCCCACCAGATCGCCGCCGACGGCGAACCGTTCGGCCGGGGAGCGCGCGCGGGCGGCCGATAACGGCTCGGCCGGACAGAGTCGGTCGATGTCGGAAAGCGGACGCCCCGCCGGGCGCGCTCTCACCCTCCACTCCGCTCCACCCCCTGTGACGTGCGGTTTTGGTCGGAGGCCGGGCGCGCCACGCGGGCGATTCTGGTTGCAGGTGGAGGGAAGTGGAGTAGAGTGGGGCCCAATGGTGAGGCCGGGAGGGCCCCACCGGCCCGGGGGGTCAGCGGCGCCGCGAACGCCGCTCAAGGGCGAGGGGGTAGGGCCGTGTTTCTCGGCACCCACACTCCGCGCCTGGACGACAAGGGCCGGTTGATCCTTCCGGCGAAGTTCCGGGACGAGTTGGCGGGGGGTGTCGTGATCACCAAAGGGCAGGAGCGCTGCCTCTACGCCTTCCCGATGCCCGAGTTCCAGCGGATCGCGGAGCAACTGCGTGCCCAACCGATGACGAGCAAGGCGGCCCGGGCCTACAGCCGGGTCTTCTTCGCCAGCGCGCACGACGAGGTGCCGGACAGGCAGGGCCGGGTGACCATCCCGGCGCACCTGCGGGAATACGCCGCCCTCGACCGTGAACTGGTGGTCATCGGCGCGAGCACGCGGGTGGAGATCTGGGACAAGGTCGCCTGGGAGACCTACCTCGCCGAGAGCGAAGACGAGTTCGCCGACATCGAGGAGGGGGTGCTGCCCGGCGGTCTGTAGGGCGGAACGGCGCCCGGCGTACTGCGAGATCTCCAGCCGCTTTCGAGTTCCTGGCACCCCTTCCCCGGTGCCAGGCGCACGATCTCTCGGGGGGCCACGGCCTCGCGACGGGCGGGAGCGGATGGGGATCTGGCGGTACGGCGACCGGCGCCGACCGACGCCGGGGCGCGAGACGGAAGAACGGTAACCAGCGGTGGGGGTCGACATGGGGGAGCTACGCGGCACGCACGTGCCGGTGCTGCTCGAGCGGTGTCTCGAGCTGCTCGCCCCCGCGCTGGGCCGGGGCGGCCGGACGATCCACGTCGACGCGACGCTGGGCTTGGGCGGCCACGCCGAGGCGGTGCTCGAGGCGCACCCGGAGACGGTGCTGGTCGGGCTCGACCGGGACACCGAGGCGCTCGCCCACGCGCGCGTCCGGCTGGCCCGGTTCGCCGACCGGATCCATCTGGAGCACGCCGTCTACGACGAGTTGCCCGACGTGCTCGGCCGGCTGGGCTACCCGGAGGTCGACGGGATCCTGTTCGACCTGGGGGTCTCGTCGCTGCAACTGGACGCGCCCGACCGCGGGTTCGCCTACGCGCAGGACGCCCCGCTGGACATGCGGATGGACCAGACCCGGGGGGTGACCGCCGAGGAGGTGGTCAACGCCTACGGCCACCCGGAGCTGGCCCGGGTGCTGCGGGTCTACGGCGAGGAGAAGTTCGCCGGGCGGATCGCCTCGGCGATCATCCGGGAACGGGAACGCGCCCGGATCACCTCGTCCGCACGGTTGGCCGAGCTGGTCAGGGAGGCCATTCCGGCACCAGCCCGACGAACCGGTGGACACCCGGCAAAGAGAACGTTTCAGGCGTTGAGGATCGAGGTAAACAGAGAGCTGGCCGCGCTGGAGACGGCGCTGCCGGCCGCGCTCGACGCGCTCCACGTGGGCGGTCGCATGGTGGTCCTGTCCTACCACTCGCTGGAGGACCGGCTCACCAAGGCGGCGCTCGCCGATCGGGTTCGCAGTAAGGGCCCGGTCGACCTCCCGGTCGAGCTACCCGGTACCGGTCCGACGTTCCGGCTGCTCAGCCGGGGCGCGGAGCTGCCCGGGGAACGGGAGGTCGCCGCGAACCCGCGCGCCGCCTCGGTGCGGTTGCGGGCCGCGGAGCGTATCGACCCGGATGCCGAGCAGCAGGGGCGGACCGACCGCGAACGGTACCGCCGGCGAGTCAAGGCGATGCACCAACCGGGGACGGGGTCCGCGCGATCCGTGGGGGATCGGCGGACGCCGGGGGACGGCAGAGGGACGGACGAAGAGGGGGAGGGGACATGAGCGTTGACAGGCGCGAGCGCCGGGACATCACCGGCGTCGGGCAGCGCGCACCGCGGTCGGGGGGCCGGACCGCGGCGGAGCGAGCCACCCGCGTCGGGAACGGTACGGCACGCATGGATGGCGGTAATCGGCAGGGGGAGACCCGCGCGCGGGGGGCGCGCGAGTTCCCGACGCAGGGCAACGCGGCGCTGCGCCCGGCCGAGCGGACCGCCGGCACCGGCACCCGTGCGCCGCGGCTGCGGGTGGCGCCGCCGCCGCCGGTCTCCGTGCCGCGGGCGCCGTTCGCGGCGCTGATCGTGGTGCTGGTGGTCGGTGGGGTGCTCGGCGTCCTGCTGGTCAACACCAAGATCAACGAGAACGCGATCCGGCTGGAGAAGCTCCAGCAGCAGCAGGCCAAGCTCGACCTGGAGGAGGAGGCGCTGAACAAGCAGATCGCCGACTTCGAGGCGCCGGGCAACCTGGCCGCCGCGGCCCGCAAGCTCGGGCTGGTCGAGTCGGGCGAGCCGGGGTACGTCCGGCTGCCGGACGGCCGCTCGATCGGCGTGCCGCAGCCGGCCACCGGCCAGCCGTCGGTGGCCAGCCAGCAGGGCACGGGAGGCTGATCCGTGCCGCCGAGGTCGGAGGATCCGCGCCGGGACGCCACAGGCTCCCGGCGCGGTTCGTCCTCCCGGGACGGCGGGGGCCGCGGCGCCGACCCGCGTACCGGTGAGCCGGGCGTCGGCGGGATCTCCGGCGCCCGGGCGTACACCCCGCGCGGGCGCACCATCCGTGAGGAGCACGGCGGGCTGCCCCGGACCGGCGGCGCCGCCGGGGGCGCCGAGCAGCGGCGCAGCCCGCGCAGCACCCGGTCCGGTGACCCGTTCCGCCCCGCCCTGCAGGTGCTCGACGGCGGTCGCGCCGGCGCCGCCCGGGCTGCCCGGCGGTCCGCGCCGGCCGCCGGCCGGTCCGGCGTGGTGCGCACCGTGCAGCCGCGCACTCCGCGTACCCCGTCGGACGAGCCGCCCGCGCCGCGGCGTCGGACCACTCCGCGCCGGCCGGAGCGCCCGGCCGGCCGGCGGCCGGCGCGCAAGCCGCCCCGGCCGCCCAAGCTGGCCGACCCGCGGCTGCGGTTGCGCCTGGGCACCGCGCTCACCCTGGCGATCTTCGCCACCATCGGCATCCGGCTGGTCTTCCTGCAGGCGGTGGACACCCCGGCGTACGCCGGAGGCGGGGTGGCCGACCGGACCCGGACGGTCGACCTGCCGGCGCCGCGCGGGGCGATCTACGACCGCTTCGGCGCGCAACTGGCGCACAGCGTGGAGGCCCGGTACGTCTTCGCCGACCCGACGCTGATCGAGGACATCCCGGCGACGGCCCGGGCGCTCTCGCCGCTGCTGGGCATCTCGGTCTCGAAGCTGACCGAGCTGATGCGCCCACGGAAGCTGGAGAACGGCAATCCGTCCCGGTTCCAGTACCTGGCGCGGGGGGTGGAGATCGCGACCGCCAAGCAGGTGCTGGCGCTGGAGCTGCAGGGCATCGGCGTGCACCGGGACGAGCGCCGCGAGGTGCCCGGCGACGACCTGGCCGCCAACCTGATCGGCTTCACGAGCCAGGACATGAACGGCCTCGAGGGGCTGGAGGCCCGCTACGACGACCTGCTCCGCGGGCAGGACGGCAAGCGGGTCTACGAGGCCGGCCTGGGCGACCTCGCGGCGCCGATCCCGGGCGGCTACAGCCGGACCACCCCGCCCAAGCCGGGCAGCTCGCTGACGCTCACCGTCGACCGGGACCTGCAGTACATGACGCAGGTGATCCTCAGCCGGCACATGGCGCAGGCCCGCAACGGCGTGGGCGCCGCGGTGGTGCTCGACGTCGCCACCGGCGAGGTGCTGGCGCAGGCCAGCCACCCCACCTACAACGCCGCCCAGCCCGAGGGCAGCCAGCCGGCGGCCCGCGAGGACGCGGCGACCAGCTTCGTGGTCGACCCCGGCTCGGTGCACAAGGCGATCACCTTCGGCGCGGCGCTCCAGGAGGGGGTGATCACCCCGGACACCACCCTGCCGATCCCGAACAGCATCAAGATGGGCGACACCTGGTTCTCCGACACGCACCCGGCGAACGGCCGGCGGATGAGCCTGCCCGGAATGCTCGCGTACTCCTCGAACGTCGGCACGATCACCATCGCCGACGAGCTCGGCCGGGACCGCCTGATCGACTACCAGCGGCGGTTCGGCCTCGGCCAGCCGACCGGCGAGGGGATGCCGGGCGAGGCGAGCGGCCGGCTGCTGCCCGCGGACGAGTGGAGCGGGTCGTCGTACGGGTCGGTGCCGATCGGGCACAGCGTCGACGCCACCCCGTTGCAGATGGCCGCCGCGTACGCCGCCATCGCCAACAACGGCACCTATGTCCAGCCACACCTGATCAAGGAGGTGATCGGGCCGGACGGCACGCGGAAGCCGGGCAAGGCTCCGGTCACCCGCTCGGTGCTCAGCCCGCAGAACGCGGCCGCGCTGCGGACCATGCTGGAGGCGGTCACCACCGTCGACGGGGCCACCGGCGTGCCCGCGGCGGTCCCGGGCTTCCGGGTCGCCGGAAAGACCGGCACCGGCTGGCGGCTGGTGGACGGGCAGAAGCAGCCCGGCGAGGTCTCCTCGTTCATCGGGATGGCCCCCGCCGAGAAGCCCCGCTACGTGATCGCGGTCTTCGCGTACGCGCCGGGTGGCGGTGGCGCGGCCATCGCGACGGAGGGGTTCAAGGAGATGATGCAGTTCACTCTCCGTCACTACAAGGTGCCGCCGTCGACCACGGCCAAACCGCCCAAGTTCGTGGTCTATCCACGCTGAGCAGCCACGGCGGGACATCATCGGTGAGTGCGGACGAACCACCGGGGCGGCTGTGCGGCTGTCGCCGGACGACCGGGTAGGGTCTGACGCCGTGCCCGGCAATCCTCGCCCCCGTACCGAGATCGGCACCCGGCTCGGCGATCTCGCCGCCCGGCTCGCCGTCGAGCCCCCGGCCGACGCCGCCGAGGTGCTGGTGACCGGCGTCACGCACGCCAGCCAGGAGGTCCGCCCCGGCGACCTGTACGCGGCCCTGCCCGGCGCCCGCCGGCACGGCGCGGAGTTCGCCGCTGGCGCCGCCGACGCGGGCGCGGTGGCCGCGCTGACCGACCCGGCCGGGGCGCCCGCGGTGGCCGCCGCCGGCCTTCCCGCGATCGTGGTGGACGACCCGCGCGCGGTGCTCGGCACGCTGGCCTCGGCGGTCTACGGCGACCCGACCGCCGCGCTGACCGTCATCGGGGTGACCGGCACCGCCGGCAAGACCTCGACGGCCTACCTGATCGAATCCGGGCTGCGCGCCGCCGGACACACCACCGGGCTGATCGGCACGGTGGAGACCCGGCTGGGCGACCTGGTGATCGACAGCGTCCGCACCACGCCCGAGGCGACCGACCTGCACGCCATGCTCGCCGCCGCCCGCGAGCGCGGGGTCACCGCGGTGGTGATGGAGGTGTCCAGCCACGCGCTGGCGATGGGCCGGGTCGGCGGAGTGCGGTTCACCGTCGGCGGCTACACCAACTTCGGCTCCGACCACCTGGACTTCCACGCCGACTCGGCGGACTACTTCGCGGCGAAGGCACAGCTCTTCGACGGGCGCTGCGCCGTGGAGGTGCTCAACCAGGACGACCCGGCGCTGCGCCCGCTGTTCAAGCCGGCCACGGTCAGCTACTCCGCGGCCGGCGACCCGACCGCCACCTGGTGGGCGGACGGGGTCGGCGGGGAGGGCTACGCCCAGCGGTTCACCGCGCACGGCCCGGACGGCCTCACCCTGCCGGCCGGCGTGGCGCTGCCCGGCCGGCACAACGT
Source organism: Micromonospora sp. WMMD812 (assembly GCF_027497215.1). NCBI lineage: Bacteria > Bacillati > Actinomycetota > Actinomycetes > Micromonosporales > Micromonosporaceae > Micromonospora > Micromonospora sp. WMMD812. Next base: position 6,467,290 of record NZ_CP114904.1, read on the forward strand.
GGCCAACGCGCTGCTGGCCATCGCCGCGCTGGTGGCGGTCGGGGTGGACCCGGCCACCGCGGTCGCCGGGGTGGCCGACTGCGGCGGCGTCCCCGGCCGGCTGGAGCTGGTCACGCCCGCGGACGCACCGGTGCGCGGCGTGGTCGACTACGCGCACAAGCCGGACGCGATCGTGGCCGCGCTGACCGCGTTGCGCGAGCTGAGCGCCGGCCGCCTGATCTGCGTGATCGGCGCCGGCGGCGACCGGGACCGGGGCAAGCGGCCGGTGATGGGCGCCGCCGCCGCGGAGGGGGCCGACGTGGTGCTGGTGACCGACGACAACCCGCGTACCGAGGACCCGGCGGCGATCCGCGCCGAGGTGCTGGCCGGGGCGCAGCGGGCCGGCACGACGGCCCGGGTCGTGGAGGTGGCCGGCCGTCGGGCCGCCATCGACGAGGCGGTGCGGCTGGCCGAGCCGGGTGACGTGATCGCGCTGCTCGGCAAGGGCCACGAGCGCGGGCAGGAGGTGGCGGGCGAGGTGCTGCCGTTCGACGACCACACCGAGCTGGCGGACGCGCTGCGCGCCCGCTTCGGCGACCTGGCGGGTCACCGGTGATCCCGCTGACGCTGGCCGAGGTGGCCACCGCCGTCGACGGCCGTCTGGCCGGCGCCGACCCGGACGCCCGGGTCACCGGCTCGGTCGAGTTCGACTCGCGCAAGGTGACCGCCGGAGGGCTGTTCGTCGCCTTTCCGGGCGAGAAGGTCGACGGGCACGACTACGCGGCGGGGACCGTCGAGGCCGGCGCGGTGGCCGTGCTCGGCACCCGGGAGGTCCCCGGGGTGCCGATGGTGCTGGTCGACGACGCGCGGGCCGCGATGGGCCGGCTGGCCCGGTCGGTGGTCGACCGGCTGCCCGAGCTGACCGTGATCGGGCTGACCGGCTCCTCCGGCAAGACCACCACCAAGGACCTGATCGCCCAGCTCACCGCGCGGCTCGGCGCCACGGTGGCACCGCCCGGGTCGTTCAACAACGAGCTGGGGCACCCGTACACGGCGTTGAAGGCCGGCCCGGACACCCGCTACCTGGTGATGGAGAAGGGCGCCCGCGGGATCGGGCACGTCCGCTACCTCTGCGAGCTGGTGCCGCCCCGGATCTCCGTGGTGCTCAACGTGGGGACCTCGCACATCGGCGAGTTCGGCTCGCGGGAGAACATCGCCCTGGCCAAGGGGGAACTGGTCGAGGCGCTGCCGGCCGAGGGCCTCGCGGTGCTCAACGCCGACGACCCGCTCGTGGCCGCGATGGCGTCCCGCACCGACGCCCGGGTGGTCTTCTACGGCGAGGCCGCCGACGCGGAGGTGCGGGCCGAGGACGTCACCCTGGACGACCGGGGCTGCGCGTCGTACACGCTGGTCGTGCCGGAGGGGCGGGTGCCGGTGCGGCTCGGGCTGACCGGGCGGCACCAGGTCTCCAACACGCTCGCCGCCGCGGCGGTGGCCCGGGAGCTGGGCATGCCGCTGGCCGACCTGGCGACCGCGCTGGGCGAGCTGGGGCTGGTCTCCACCCGCCGGATGGACGTCTTCGAGCGTCCCGACGGGGTGACCGTGGTCGACGACTCGTACAACGCCAACCCGGCCTCGATGGCGGTCGCGCTGAAGGCGCTGGCCAGCCTCGGTCGGGGCCGGCGTACCGTCGCCGTGCTCGGCTACATGGCCGAGCTGGGTCCGTTCGAGCGCGACGGGCACGCCGAGGTCGGCCGACTGGCGGCCGAGCTGGGCGTCGACCGGCTGCTCGTGGTGGGCGAGCCGGCCGCGCCGATCCACGAAGGCGCGACAGCGGTAGGAAACTGGGGAGGAGAGTCGGTGCTGCTCACCGATCAGGCGGCGGCCGTCGAGGTGCTGCGGGGCGAACTACGGCCGGGCGACGTCGTCCTGGTCAAGGGCTCCCGGTACCGCACCTGGGAGGTGGCCGACGCCCTGCGCCCGGCCGCCGGGAGCGAACTCGCGAGCCCCGCGGCCGCGACCGAGGGTGGCGCCGCATGAGGGCGGTCATCGTCGCCGTCGGGGTGGCGTTCCTGATCTCCCTGTTCTGCACCCCGATCGCGATCAAGGTGTTCACCCGGCTCAAGGCGGGCCAGCCGATCCGGGCCGAGGGCCCGGCGATGCACCAGGGCAAGAAGGGCACGCCGACGATGGGCGGCGTGGTGTTCATCCTCGCCACGGTCATCGCGTACGTCGCCGGCCACCTGGCCCTGACCACCCTGCCGGACCAGCAGATCGCGCAGGTCGAGCCGACCATCACGGCGCTCGTGCTGCTGGGGCTGATGGTGTTCTCCGGCGCGGTCGGCTTCCTCGACGACTTCCTCAAGGTGCGCAAGCGCAACAGCGCCGGGCTCAACAAGCGCGGCAAGCTGATCGGCCAGATCCTGGTCGGCGCGGTCTTCGGCGTGGTCGCGCTCTACTTCCCGAGCACCATGACCGACGCCGCGGGCGCGGTGACCAATACCGAGACGGTGGGCAGCACCACGCTGAGCTTCATCCGGGACATCCCGGCGCTGGACGTCAGCAAGATCGGCGCGGTGATCATCTTCATCTTCGTGGTGATGGCCGCGACCAACGGCGTGAACCTCACCGACGGCCTGGACGGCCTGGCCACCGGCGCCTCGGTGATGGTCCTCGCCGCGTACGCGCTGATCGCGTTCTGGCAGTATCGGCACTGGTGCGCCGACCCGGACTACACCCAGGCGTACTGCTACACCGTCCGGGATCCGTTGGAGATCGCCCTGATCGCCGGGGCGGGCGCCGGCGCCTGCGTCGGCTTCCTCTGGTGGAACACCTCGCCGGCGCGGATCTTCATGGGCGACACCGGTGCGCTCGGGCTCGGCGGCCTGATCGCCGGCATGGCGATGTCCACCCGGACCATCCTGCTCCTGCCGATCATCGGCGGCCTGTTCGTGATCATCACGATGTCCGTGGTGATCCAGATCATCTCGTTCCGGACCACCGGCAAGCGGGTCTTCCGCATGTCGCCGTTGCAGCACCACTTCGAGCTCGCCGGATGGAGCGAGGTCAACATCGTGGTGCGGTTCTGGATCATCGCCGGCATCGGGGTGGCGATCGCGCTCGGCCTCTTCTACAGCGAGTTCCTCGCGAACGTGACCTGATCCACCCCGCCCGGCCCCGTCCCGCGATCGTGCACTTTCGGCCCCCGAGACACCCCTATCGTGGCCTTCGTCGGGGCGGAAAGTGCACGATCGCTGGGGATCGGGGCTCGACACGCCGAGGGAGCCGTTGCGGGGGTGGGCGGCGGGCCCAGCGGCGATGATGTCCGGGTGGGGGAGGGAACCGGAACTGACGGCACGACCCAGGACCGGCCGCGGCGCACAACGGGCGGCGGGCGTACGGCCGAGGCCACCGCACCGCCACGCGGCCCGGACGATCCGGGCGGCCCGGCGATCACGGCGCTGCGCGGGCTGGACCCGGCGGGCGGGCTGGCCGCGCTGCGTGGCCTGCTGGACCGCCCGCTGGCCTCGTACTACCTGCTGATCTCCAGTGCCGGCCTGCTGCTGCTGATCGGCCTCACCATGGTCTTCTCCGCGACCAGCGTGCGGGACTACGCCGCGGGTGGGAACGCGACCGCCTCGGTGGTCAAGCAGGCGATCTTCGCGGTGATCGGCCTGGTCGCGTTCTGGGCGTGCCAGCGGCTGCCGGCGACCACCTACCGGTCGCTGGGCCGGCCGCTGCTGCTCACCGCGATCGGGCTGCTGCTGCTGCTCAACCTGCTGCTCGCCTACGCCCGGCTGACGAACCAGGAGTCCGCCCGGATCGGTCCGATCGAGGCGAGGCTGCTCTGGCTGTTCATCGGCGGCATCCAGGTGCAGCCCTCCGAGCTGGCCAAGTTCGCGCTGGTGCTCTGGGGCGCGCACGTGGTGGCCCGCAAGGGCGCCGCGCTGGGCTGGTGGCGGGAGCTTGCCACGCCGCTCTTCCCGGTGGTCGGCCTGCTCTTCGTGCTGGTCGGCTACAACGACCTCGGCACGATGATCTGCCTGCTGGCGCTGGTGGTGGGGCTCCTCTTCGCGGCCGGGGTGCGGATGCGGGTGTTCGGCGCGCTCTCGGTGGCCGGGCTGGTCGGGATCGGCCTGCTGATCGCGGTCGCCTCGCTCGGCGCCGGCTCGGGCGAGCAGGGCGAGGAGAACTACCGCCTCGCGCGGCTGGTCTCCTTCTTCAACCCGCCCGCGCCGGAGGACTGCAAGTTGGAGGGCTGCTACCAGCTCTTCCAGGGGCGGCTGGCGATCGAGCACGGCGGCTGGTTCGGCGTCGGCCTGGGCAAGAGCAGCCTGAAGTGGGACTGGCTGCCCGAGGCGCACAACGACTTCATCTTCGCGATCATCGCCGAGGAGTTGGGCGTGGTCGGCTGCGCGGTGGTGCTCACCCTCTTCGCGGTGCTCGCCTACACGGGGCTGCGGATCGCCCGGCGGGTCGAGGACCCGTTCCGCCGGCTCGCCGCCGCCGCGGTGACCACCTGGCTGGTGAGCCAGGCCGTGATCAACATCGGCGGCGTGGTCGGGCTGCTGCCGATCACCGGCCTGCCGCTGCCGTTCATCTCCGACGGCGGATCCGCCCTGGTCGTCACGCTGGCGGCGGTCGGGATGCTCGCCTCCTTCGCCCGGGCCGAACCTGATGCGGCCAGAGCCCTGCATGCCCGTCCGCCGGCCCGGTGGGTCCGACTACTCTGGGCCCCGTTGCCGCCGCTTCCCGGGCGACGTCGCCGACCGGCGTCGCCGCCGGCGCCCCGAGGGCCCCTGCCCCGGTCGCGGGAGCGGCGGAAGGACGAGCAGGCCGTACCCCGCGGCGTCCGGCAGACCCGGGCCCGAGGTGGGACGGCGAACGAGAGGAGACGCTGATGGGTCCGCTGCGTTCGGTGGTGCTCGCGGGAGGTGGCACCGGGGGGCACATCTACCCGTTGCTCGCCTTCGCCGACTGCCTGCGCCGACACGACCCGGGCGTCCGGATCACCTGCCTGGGCACACCGAGGGGTCTGGAGAACGAGCTGATCCCGCCGCAGGGCTACGACCTGCGGACGATTCCCGCGTACCAGCTGCCCCGCTCGATCAACATGAACCTGGTGCGTACCCCGGGCCGGATGTGGACGGCGGCCCGCGCGGCGGGCAAGGTGATCGACGAGGTCCAGGCCGACGTGGTGGTCGGCTTCGGCGGGTACGTCTCGGTGCCGGCCTACCTCGCCGCCTGGCGCCGTGAGCTGCCCATCGTGATCCACGAGGTGAACGTGCCGCCGGGCGTGGCGAACCGGCTCGGCATGAAGTTCACCAAGAACGTCGCCGTCGGTTTCCCGCACCAGCCGGCGCAGGCCGAGTCGCTGCGCGACGCCCGGGTGGTCGGCGTGCCGCTGCGGCGCAACATCGCCGGGCTGGACCGGGCCGGGCTGCGCGCCGCCGCCCGGGCCCACTTCGGACTCCGTCCCGACCTGCCGGTGCTCTTCGTCGCCGGTGGCTCCCAGGGCGCCCGCTCCATCAACCTCGCCGTCTCCGGCGCGGCCAAGGAGCTGGCCCGCAACGGGGTGCAGGTGCTGCACGTGATGGGCGCCCGCAACGAGCCGGTGCCGGTCCCCACCGACCTGCCGGTCCCGTACGTGACCCTGCCGTACCTGTCCGAGATGGAGCTGGGCTACGCCGCCGCGGATCTCATGCTTGGCCGGGGCGGGGCGATGACCTGCGCGGAGGTCGCGGCGATCGGGCTGCCCACCATCTACGTGCCGTACCCGCACAGCAACCAGGAGCAGAAGCGCAACGCCCTGCCCGTGGTCGAGGCGGGTGGCGGGCTTCTGGTCGACGACGCCGAGCTGACCCCCGACTGGCTGGAGCGGACGGTGATCCCGCTGATCCGCGACCCGCATCGGCTCGGCGCGATGGGCGCGGCCGCGGCGGCGTACGGGCGGCGCGACGGCGACGTGGCGCTGCTGAACTACGTCTACGAGGCGGTGGCCCGATGACCGCGCAGTTCACCCCGGCCGGCACGCTCACCGCCGAGGACCTCGGCACCATCCACCTGATCGGGGTCGGTGGGGTGGGCATGAGCGGGCTGGCCCGGCTCTTCCTCACCCGGGGCATCCCGGTCTCCGGCAGCGAGCTGCGCGAGTGGCCCTCGCTGGCCGGGCTGCGCGCCCTCGGCGGCACGATCCACATGAGCCACGAGGCGACCAACCTCGACGGGGTGGACACGGTGGTCTACTCCTCGGCCATCCCGCAGGACCACCTGGAGATGGTGGAGGCGCGCCGGCGCGGGCTGCGGGTGCTGCACCGCTCCGAGGCGCTCGCCGCCGCGATGACCGGGCGCCGGACGGTGGCGGTGGCCGGCACCCACGGCAAGACCACCACCACCTCGATGGTCACGATGGTGCTCCAGCAGGCCGGGACGGACCCGTCCTTCGTGATCGGCGGGGAGATCTCCGAGGTCGGCTCCGGCGCGCACCACGGCACCGGCGAGTACTTCGTGGTGGAGGCGGACGAGAGCGACCGGTCCTTCCTCATCTACCGCCCGTACGTCTCGATCATCACCAACATCGAGGCCGACCACCTGAACACCTACGGCGACCTGGCCAACCTCGAGGCGACCTTCGCCGAGTTCGCCCGGCTCACCGACCCGGACGGGTTCATCATCACCTGCGCCGACGACGCCGGCGGGCGGCGGCTGGCCGAGACGCTGCGCGCCGAGGGCCGCCGGGTGTACACGTACGGCGAGGCGGCCGACGCCGACCTCCGGCTGACCGAGATGGTCTCGTCGGCACAGGGCGTGCGTTACCTGGCCGCGATCGACGGCCGGTCGCTGGGCGAGTTCCGGCTGCCGGTGCCCGGCCGGCACATGGGGCTCAACAGCGCGTCGGCCGTGCTCACCACGTACCTGCTGGGGTTGCCGCTGGAGGCGGCGGAGGCCGCGCTCGCCGCGTTCCCCGGCGTGCGCCGGCGCTTCGAACGCAAGGGCGTCGTCGACGACGTGCTGGTCTACGACGAGTACGCCTACCACCCCACCTCGATGACGCTGGCCCTGCGGACGCTGCGCGAGGTGGCCGGTGACGGCCGCCTGATCGTGGTCTTCCAGCCCTACCGGCTCTACCGCACGCGCGACCTCCAGAGTGAGATCGCCGAGGCGCTGGCCATCGCCGACGAGCTGGTGCTGCTGGAGGTGTTCGGCCCCGGCGAGCTGCGCCAGCCCGGCGAGGGGTCGGCGGCGCTGATCGAGGCGGTGGCGCTGCCCGCCGAGCACAAGGTCTTCGTCGACTCGTGGGAGGCGGCGCCGGCGGAGGTGGCCCGTCGGGCCCGCCCCGGCGACGTGGTGGTGACGATGGGCGCCCCGCCGATCTCGCTGATGGGCGACCAGCTGCTCGACGCGTTGCTGGCCCGCACCGACGGGACGCCCACCGGCGAGACGACCAGCCCGGGCGGGGTCTCCGGCGGCAGTGCGGCCATCGGCGGCACCGTTCCGGGTGCCCCGGCCGGCGGCGCCGGGTCGTCGGCCGTCGGTGGCGCCGTGGCCCCGGACGGCGCGTCGCCCGCGGCCGGATGAGTCCGGGGCCGGCGCGCGGGCGGACCTCGGGCGCCGAGGCGGCCGGCCGGCGTGGCCCGGTCCGCCGCTGGCAGCTGGTCCGGGCCGGCAGCGACGCGGTGCCGGCCTCGACCCGGCGGTTCATGCGTCGGGCCCGGCAGCGCCGGATGCGCGCGGCGCTGCCCTGGGCGGTCGCGGCGGGGGTCCTCGCGCTGGCCGGGCTGGCCGCCTGGACCGTCCTGGGCACCGGACTGTTCGGGGTGCGGGAGGTGCGGGTCGAGGATGCCGGGCTGGTCACGCCGGTGCAGGTGCGAGACGCCGTCGGGGTGCCGGACGGAGTTCCGCTGGCCCGGGTGGACCTCGCGGCCACCGCCGAGCGGGTCGCTGCGCTGGCCCCCGTGGAGCGGGCGACGGTGACCCGGGACTGGCCGGACACCCTGGTGGTGCGGGTGGTGGAGCGCAGCCCGGTGGCGGTGGTCCCGCAGGGCGAGCGGTTCGCGGTGATCGACCGCACCGGCACGGTCTTCCGCACGCTGGACGAGCGCCCGGACGGCCTGCCGGTGGTGCGGGTGGCCCGGCCGGGGGCGGACGACGCCGGCACCCGGGCGGCGGTGGACGTGCTCGCCGCGCTCACCCCGGAGCTACGGGCCGTGCTGGTCGACGTGACCGTCGAGGGACTGGCTCGGATCAAGCTGCGGCTGGGTGGCGACCGGACGGTGGTCTGGGGGGACGCCTCCCGGGGGCCGGACAAGGCTCGGGTCGCCACCGCGCTGCTGGACCAGCGGGCGGAGACGATCGACGTCAGCGCGCCGGACGTGGTGACCTTCCGGTGATCCCGGTCGTCGACGGGGCCGTCGGGACGTGAGCCGGCCCGCTCCGGCGGCGACACGCCGGTCGGGTCCTTGGCTCATCGGTCGGGGGCGCTTACGTTGCCCCGAAGAGGTCAGTGGTTGACATAACTGTAAGCCTCTAGTAGAGGGTGAGGGTTCGTCCCTGATTCTCGTGAGGACTGCCGGCGCCGACTGCTGACCTGGCAAGCCGTGTGGGGCCGGCCCATGCCAATCTCGAGGGGGAAGGGACCTTCAGATGACACCTCCGCACAACTACCTGGCGGTCATCAAGGTCGTCGGCATCGGTGGCGGCGGCGTGAACGCCGTCAACCGAATGATCGAGGTTGGGCTCAAGGGCGTCGAGTTCATCGCGATCAACACCGATGCGCAGGCACTGCTGATGAGTGACGCCGACGTCAAGCTCGACGTCGGCCGGGAGCTGACCCGTGGGCTCGGCGCGGGCGCCAACCCGGACGTCGGCAAGAACGCCGCCGAGGATCACCGGGACGAGATCGAAGAGGTGCTCAAGGGCGCCGACATGGTCTTCGTGACCTGTGGCGAGGGCGGCGGCACCGGCACCGGCGGCGCGCCCGTGGTGGCGAACATCGCCCGCAAGCTGGGCGCGCTGACCATCGGTGTGGTGACCCGGCCGTTCTCGTTCGAGGGCAAGCGCCGCCAGGTGCAGGCCGAGTCCGGGATCGACGAGCTGCGCAACCAGTGCGACACGCTGATCGTCATCCCCAACGACCGGCTGCTGGCGCTGGGCGACCGGAACATCAGCATGATGGACGCGTTCCGCACCGCCGACCAGGTGCTCCTCTCGGGTGTGCAGGGCATCACCGACCTGATCACCACGCCGGGTCTGATCAACCTGGACTTCGCCGACGTGAAGAGCGTGATGAGCGGCGCCGGCAGCGCCCTGATGGGGATCGGCAGCGCCCGCGGCGAGAACCGCGCGGTGGAGGCGGCCGAGGCGGCCATCTCCAGCCCGCTGCTCGAGCAGAGCATGGACGGCGCGCGCGGCGTGCTGCTCTCCATCGCCGGTGGCTCCGACCTCGGCCTGTTCGAGATCAACGACGCGGCGCAGCTGGTCACCGACGCGGCCCACCCGGACGCGAACATCATCTTCGGCGCGGTCATCGACGACGCGCTCGGCGACGAGGTGCGGGTCACCGTGATCGCGGCGGGCTTCGACGGTGGCGCGCCGGCGTACAAGGCGGCCGAGCCGGGGCGGAAGACGAACCAGAACCAGCCGGCGCCGCAGACCCCCCCGGTCGCGCCGCCGGCCGCCATGCCGGCGCCGCAGCAGTCGCCCCGGCGGGTGCTCTTCGACGACGTCGACGTGCCCGACTTCCTCAAGAACGGGTCCTGAGCACCGCCGATGACCGACAGCTCAACCACGGTGCGGCCGGACCGTCGGGCCGAACTCGCGGCCGGCCTGGCGCGGGTCCGGTCCCGCATCGCGGACGCCTGCGTCGCCGCCGGCCGGGACCGTGCCGAGGTCACCATGATCGCGGTGACCAAGACGTACCCGGCCGGGGACGTGCTGGCGCTGGCCGATCTCGGGGTGACCGACGTGGGGGAGAACCGGGACCAGGAGGCGGCCGGCAAGGCCGCCGAGGTGGCGGCGGCCGGGGCGACGCCGCGCTGGCACTTCATCGGGCGGTTGCAGCGCAACAAGGCCCGGTCGGTGGTCCGGTACGCCGACGTGGTCCAGTCGGTGGACAGCGTCCGGCTGGCCCGGGCGCTGGACACCGCGGCGGCCGGCCGGGACCGGCCGCTCACGGCGCTGGTCCAGGTGAGCATCGACGGCGACCCGGTCCGGGGCGGGGCCGTGCCCGACTCGTCCGATCCGGACTCCGGGTTGGGCGCGGTGGCCGAGGCGGTGGCGGCGGCGCCGGCGTTGCGGCTGGCCGGGCTGATGGCGGTCGCGCCGCTGGGCTGGGAGCCGGAGCGGGCCTTCGCCCGGCTGGCCGAGGTGGCCGAGGGGTTTCGCACGGTCCATCCCGGAGCGACCACGCTCTCGGCCGGTATGAGCGGCGACCTGGAAATCGCGATCAGGTATGGCGCGACACATGTCCGCGTCGGTAGCGCGTTACTCGGAATGCGCCCCACGCTGCGGTAGCCTGACCGCGAAAGAAGCAAATTACATCGGTGTTGTTTCAGGAACGACGTCCCGTTGTCGGGGGTCGTGGCGCGGGACGCGAATCGCGCGCCAGGGGATTGGCGTTCCGGTCCGGTGGGCAGAGAAGGTCCACTCGCGACAGGCGACATGGCACGGGGGCGTGTGCCGCACGGCGGACGGAAGGGCGCGGGATGGGTGCACTGCGCAAGGCGGGGGTCTGGCTCGGTCTCGTCGAGGAGGACGACGAGCGGGCCTACGACGACGGTGGCTACGACAAGGGTGGCTACCGCGATTCGCGCTACCGGCAGAGCCGGTACGCCGAGGAGTTCGCCGACGACGAGGAGGACGACGCCGAGGAGCCGCCGCCGCCGCGTCCCCGGGCGGGTGAGCGTGGCCGGCTGACCGAGCGGTCGAGCGTCCGGGCGGCCGAGGCCGACCGGGCCGAGGCGGAGCGTCCGGAGCGGGTCGAGCGGTCCAGCGTCCGGTCGATCACGCGCTCGACGGGCGAGACCTCCGGTGCGCTGACCTACCACACCCGGGACAACCTGGCCCTGGCGCCGCAGGCGTCGCCCCGTGAGCGGGCGGTGGTCGCCGACGAGGAGCAGCGCTACCAGATCACCACGCTGCACCCGACCACCTACCGGGAGGCGCGCACCATCGGCGAGCACTTCCGAGACGGTGTGCCGGTGATCATCAACCTCACCGAGATGGACGAGGCGGACGCCCGCCGTCTGGTGGATTTCGCCGCCGGGCTGGCGTTCGGGCTGCGCGGTACGATCGAGCGCGTGACCAATCGGGTGTTCCTGCTCTCACCGGCCAACGTCCAGGTCACCGCGGAGGACAAGGCCAAGATCGCTGAGGGCGGCTTTTTCAGTCTGAGTTGACCCCGCCCGACCCGAGGGACGTCGCCTGCCGTGTTGTCGATCCTGCTGCAAGTCCTGTACCTCATTCTCTATGTCTTCCTGCTCCTTCTTCTGTCCCGATTTGTCCTGAGCGCGGTGCTGCAGTACGGCCGGCGCTGGCAACCGGGGCGCGGGGCATCGGCGGGACTGGAATCCGTGTGGAGCGTCACTGATCCCCCTCTCAGCGCGTTGAGGCGTGTGATCCCTCCGCTGCGAATTGGTACCGTGAGCATCGACCTGGCCTCCCTTGTGCTCCTGGTTATCCTGTTCGTGCTGATGGAGTTCGTGTTAGAGCCGTCGATCATCAGGACCGCCTGATGACGGACGCGCTATCGCGGCCGCAACTGACCCGAGGAGTTTCGATGCCGCTGACCCCGGCCGACGTCCACAACGTCGCCTTCAAAAAGCCGCCGATCGGTAAGCGGGGGTATGACGAGGAGGAGGTCGACGCCTTCCTGGACGAGGTCGAGCGCGAGCTCGCCCGTCTGATCGAGGAGAACAACGAGCTGCGCGCCCAGGTGGAGCGCGGCGGCCGTGGTGGCGCCCCCGCCGGCCCCGGCGGCGACGCCCGCCTGGCGGCGGAGCTCAACGACGTCAAGGCCCAGCTCGACCGGGTGCAGCGCGACAAGGCCGCGGCCGAGCAGGCCGCCCGCGCGATGCAGGCCGAGCTGGAGCAGGTCCGTGCCGCCGGTGGCGCCGTCGCCGCCGGCGCCGACGGCGAGCAGCAGGCGCTGCGGGTGCTGATGATGGCCCAGCGGACGGCGGACGACCACGTCTCCGACGCCCGCCGCGAGGCCGACCAGCTGCTGTCCGAGGCCCGGTCGAAGGCCGAGGAGGTCACCCGCGAGGCGCGGGCCAAGGCCGACGCGCTGGAGCGGGACGCCCGCCAGCGGCACCAGGAGGCCATGGGCGGCCTGGACGCCAAGCGCACCGCGCTGCAGAAGCACATCGAGGAGCTCAAGCAGTTTGAGCGGGAGTACCGCACCCGGCTCAAGGCCTACCTGGAGAGCCAGCTGCGTGACCTGGACGGTCGCGGGCAGGGCCTGGAGGCCGAGATGACCCGCTCCGAGAGCGGCCGGGTCGCCGGCGGCAACGGGCTGGCCACCGCCGGTCTCGCCGGCTCGTACGGTGGCGGTCGCTCCGGCGCTCTCGAGGCCGGTCGCTGATCTCCGGTCGGCAGCCGTCGCCAGTGATGACGGTCGCCGACCGCGTCTGGATGGTTCGACGCGGCGGGGGTGAATCGTGATAGTCGCGAGTCTCCTGCTCATCCTCGTCGCGGTGGTGCTGCTGGTGCTCGGCCTGGCCGGTGGCTCCAGCCTCATGTTGATCATCTCGATCGCGGCCAGTCTGCTGGCCGCCGTCGCGTTGGTGGTGGGCGCCCGCCAGGCGGCCGCCAGCCGGGCGACGGCGGGCGCGGCGCGGCCCGGGCAGCGGGAACCGGGTGCGACCCGGCCGGCCGGCTTCGCCGAGCCCGGTGTCGCGTACGGTCCACCGCTGGTCGAGCCGGAGATCCCGGTCCAGCACGTTCCCCCGACGGTCGGTACCGGTGGCTCCGGGTGGCGGCAACCGCCCGAAGCTCCGGCCGACGACGAGTCCTCGCCCGCGGCCGAGACCGGCGCGGCGTACGACGACGAGCCGGACGCGCAGCCGATCACACCCGCCGAGGCGGCGCTGGTCGCCCAGCTGCCGGCCGAGGTTCGGGTGGTCGACGGGCGGCCCCGCTACCACCTCGCCGACTGCGCCCACCTGGTCGGGCGGGCGCATGAGGCGCTGCCGGTGGCCGAGGCGGCCGAGCTCGGCTTCACGCCGTGCGCGCACTGCGCGCCGGCCACCGTCCTGCTCGCCGACGCCCGGCCGAGCTGAGCGGGCGTCATCGTGCCCGCGGACGACGCGCTCACCGTGGCGGTGCGGGTGAAGCCCGGCGTGGCTCGGGCGCGGGTCGGCGGCTGCTTTGACGGGCCGCACGGCCCGGCCCTGATCATCGCGGTGAACGCGCCGGCCGTCGACGGTCGCGCCACCGAGGCCGCCCGCCGGGCCCTGGCGGGCGCGCTCGGCGTCCGGCCGGCCGCGGTGGCGCTGCGCGCCGGTGCGGCCAGTCGGGACAAGCTCTTCCTCGTGGAGCGACCCGGCCCGGAGCTGTCCGGGTTGCTGCGCCGGCTGCGCGACGGATCCGGCGAGTGAGGAACGCCCTGGCCAGGCGACCGTGACGCCCGAGCTCGACCTCGCACTGCTGCTCGGCGCGGCCGTGCTGCTGGTGGCGGTCGGCGCGGTCCGGCTCTCCACCCGGCTGGGGCTGCCCAGCCTCCTGGTCTACCTGGCCCTCGGCGTGGCGATCGGCGAGGCCGGGCTCGGCATCCGCTTCGACGACGTCGAGTTGACCCGCGCGCTCGGCTTCTGCGCGCTGATCGTGATCATCGCCGAGGGCGGGCTGACGGCCCGGTGGAGCCTGCTGCGCCCGGTCCTCGGGCTCTCCGCGGCCCTGTCCACCGTCGGCGTGGTGGTGAGCATCCTGGTGGTCGGGGTCGCCGTCCACCTGTTGCTGGGGCTGGACTGGCGGCTGGCGCTGCTCTATGGCGCGGTGCTCTCCTCGACCGACGCGGCCGCCGTCTTCGCCACGCTGCGCCGGCTCCGCCTGCCGCCCCGGCTGGTGGCCACCCTCGAAGCCGAGTCGGGGATGAACGACGCCCCGGTGGTGCTGCTCGTGGTGCTGCTCTCCCGGGAGGGCGCCGGGCACCCCTGGTGGTACGAGACCGGCCTGGTCGCGTACGAGCTGGGGGTGGGCGCCGCGGTCGGGGTGGGCGCGGGAGTCGCCGGTCGGTGGGCGCTGCGCCGGGCGGCGCTGCCCTCGTCGGGGCTCTACCCGATCGCGGCGGTGGGCCTGACCGTGCTGGCGTACGCCGCCGGCGCGGTGCTGCACGCCTCGGGCTTCCTCGCCGTCTACGTGGCCGGGGTGCTGCTCGGCAACGCCCGCCTGCCGCACCGCCAGGCGATCCTCGGGTTCGCCGACGGGCTGGCCTGGCTCGCCCAGATCGGTCTCTTCGTGCTGCTCGGGCTGCTCGTCTCGCCGGGCCGGCTGGACGCGGCGGTCCTCCCGGCGGTGGTCGCCGGGCTCGCCCTGGTGCTGGCCGCCCGGCCGCTGTCGGTGGCGGCCTCCGCGCTGCCGTTCCGGATCGGCCTGCGTGACCAGGCGTTCCTGTCCTGGGCCGGACTGCGGGGCGCGGTGCCGATCGTGCTGGCCACCATCCCGCTGTCCGAGCGGGTGCCCGGCGCGGAACGGCTCTTCGACGTCGTCTTCGTCCTGGTCGTGATCTTCACGCTGCTGCAGGCCGGCACCCTGGCGCCGGTCGCCCGCCGGCTCGGGGTCACCGCGCCGGCCGAGGCCACGGAGATCCACGTCGAGACGGCGCCGCTGGAGCGGATGCGAGCCGACCTGCTCCAGCTCGAGGTGCCGCCGGGTTCTCGGCTGGCCGGGGTGCACGTCGACGAACTGCGGCTGCCGTTGGGCGCCTCGGTGACCCTGGTCCTGCGCGACGGCGTCGGCTTCGTGCCGAGCCCGGACACCCGGTTGAAGACCGGCGACAGCCTGTTGATCGTGGCAACCGGCGGGGTTCGGGACGAGGCGGAGCGCCGGTTGCGGGCGGTGAGCCGGCGGGGTCGGCTGGCCCGGTGGTTTGGCGAGTACGGCGATGATCGGGACGCTTGATCTGCTAGCGTTCCTTTTGTCCCAGTTAGGTGGGACTCGAGGCTGAATAGCGGTACGTCGGTGCGGCACGTTGTCGGACGCCTGTACGTTCCGTATTCTTGCCAACCTCCGGAGTGCGCGGCCGATGTCGCCGCGCGCCCCTTTTCGTACGTGGGGGATGCCCGTTTCGGTGTCCCCTGTCCAGGCGCCGCGGCCCGCCGCGGTTCCGCGGCCGAGGGAGCGACGATGGCGAAGCCAGCCGAGACCAGGACCGCCGGCCGCAAGCCGGTGGCCAAGGCCACCCGCAGCGCGGCGGAGACCGAGAAGATCCGGGCAGCCCTGGCGGCACGACGTGACGAGCTGCGCGCCGAGTACGATCAGACGCTGAGCGAGATCACCGAGCTGCAGCGCGATCGGCTGACCGACTCGGCCGGGGACGACCAGGCCGACACCGGGACCAAGACGTTCGAGCGGGAGCAGGAGATCTCCCTCGCCAACAGCATCCTGGAACGGATCACGCAGGTCGAGCGCGCGCTGGAGCGGCTCGACGAGGGTGGCTACGGCTGGTGCGAGCGGTGCGGGAACCCGATCCCCGTGGAGCGACTCGCCGCCTTCCCGTCGGCCACCCTCTGCGTGACCTGCAAGCAGCTGGAGGAGCGGCGCTGAGGTCCGCTCCCCGGCGGCGAGAGAGACGGTGAGCGATCACCGCGAGTGTCGATGGGGAGCAGATGACCGCAGCACCGTCCGCCGGATCCGGCCGCACCGAGCAGGGCGACCGTCGACCCCGGCCCCGGGCCGTCGCGATCCTCGTCGTCGCCGCGCTGGTGGCCCTCGCGGCCGACGCGCTCACCAAGCACCTCGCTCTGGACGCGCTCACCGGCCGCGAGCCGGTGCGGCTGCTCGGCGGGGCCGTCTACCTCAGCCTCGTCCGCAACAGCGGTGCGGCCTGGAGCATCGGCTCCGACTACACCTGGGTCTTCCCGCTGATCACCATCGGCGTGGTCGGCTGGATCATCTGGATGGCGCTGCGGCTGCGGTCGGTGCCCTGGGCGGTCTCGCTGGGCCTGGTGCTGGGCGGGGCGCTCGGCAACCTGATGGACCGGATCTTCCGGGCGCCCGCGCCGTTCCACGGCCACGTGGTCGACATGATCAGCGTCTTCGGGCCGTACGGCGAGTACTTCCCGGTGTTCAACCTGGCCGACAGCTCGCTGGTCTGCGGTGTGGTGCTCGCCCTGCTGCTGGAGCTCACCGGCCGTCAGCGCGACGGCGGTCGGGTCGGCCGTGACGGCCGGCCGGTCGACGACCCGTCGGCCGGGGCCGAGGCCGAGCAGCGGGAGCGGGCGTGACGTCGGCGTTCGCCGCGGGGGGCGACCAGCGGTCGCTGCCGGTGCCGGACGGCCTCGACGGCATGCGGCTCGACCAGGCCGTCGCCCGGCTCTTCGGGCTGTCCCGCACCGCCGCCGCGGCGCTGGTGGACGCCGGTGACGCCCTGGTCGACGGCACTGTCCGGGCCAACTCGCACAAGGTCAAGGCGGGTTCCTGGCTCGAGGTGACCCTGCCGGCACCGGCCGCGGCCCCGGTCGTGGTGCCGCAGGCGGTGCCCGGCCTGCGGGTGGTCCACGCCGACGACGACATCGTGGTGGTGGACAAGCCGGTGGGCGTCGCCGCCCATCCCAGTCCCGGCTGGACCGGCCCGACCGTGATCGGCGCGCTGGCCGCGATCGGTCACCGGATCTCGACCAGCGGCGCCGCGGAGCGGCAGGGCGTGGTGCACCGGCTCGACGTCGGCACCACGGGGATCATGGTGGTGGCCAAGAGCGAGCAGGCGTACAGCGCGCTGAAGCGGGCGTTCAAGTACCGCGAGGTGGAGAAGCGCTACCACGCTGTGGTGCAGGGTCACCTGGACCCGCTGAGCGGCACCATCGACGCCCCGATCGACCGGCACCCCACCCACGACTACCGCTGGGCCGTGGTCTCCGGCGGCAAGCCGAGCATCACCCACTACGACACCCTGGAGGCGTTTCCGGCCGCCAGCCTGGTCGACGTCCGGCTGGAGACCGGTCGGACCCACCAGATCCGGGTGCACTTCTCCACGTTGCGCCACCCGTGCGTGGGCGACCTCACGTACGGCGCGGACCCCACCCTGTCGGCCCGGCTCAAGCTGGACCGACAGTGGCTGCACGCCCGCGAGTTGAGCTTCACACACCCCCGAACGGGGGACGAGGTCCGCTTCGTCAGCGACTACCCTGACGACCTGGAACGCGCGCTCCGGATCCTCCGCGACTGAGCGGCGGCCCGTCCGACACCGACAGACGAGGGGATCCCGCCCGTGCGCGCCGGCGACCTGCTGCGCCAGTTGGACCAGCGGCTGCTGCCGCCCCTGACCCGGGCGGTGGCGCGCCTCGCCGTCACCTCGGCCCGGCCCCGGGTGCTCACCTCCACGGCGCTGCTGTCGGCGGCGGCGGTCCTGCTCACCGCCGTCTGGGCCACCGGCGGCCGCCCGGTGGGGGACCCGACGGTCGGTGAGGTGACCCGCGTCGGCGTGGTCGACGGGGACTCCGTCCCGGGCTACCTGCGGGCGGCGGCCGACGACCTCGCCGCGCTGCCGTCGGCCGCGCCGACCGGCGCCGACGGCACGTACGCGCTGGTGTCGCTCGACACCTACCTGGCCCCGCAGCGGCTGGCGGCGGTGCTCGGCGACGTGTCGGTCTCGGCGGTCTTCGGGCGGGTGCCCCTGCCCGGCCGGCAGACCGAGATCGTCCGGATTCCGGCGCTGCGCGTCCCCGACGACGTGGTGGCCGGGATGGCGGAGCTGGCCGCTCGCAAGGACCGGGAGGCCGCCGACTACCGGGCACGCGCCGCCGCGTCGACCGGCGACGCCGACCTGCGCCAGGTGTACGCCAGCGGCGCCGAGGTCGCCGCCGCGGAGGCGGCCGCCTACCGCTCCGGGTGCGCCTGCGTATACGCCGCGGTGGTGCGCGCCGAGCCGGCCACGCTGCGCGCGGTGGCCGCGCGTCGGGCCGTCCGGGCCGTGGATCCGGCGCCCGAGGTGCGTCGGCTGGACCGGACGGTGTTCACCCCGCCGCTGCCCGAGCAGCGGGACGTGGTCCGGCCGCCGGCCGACACCGCGCTGCCCGAGCCGACCGCGAGCCGGCCCGGCGGGACCCCGGCGACGCCGTCGCCCACCCCGACGGTGGGCGAATCGTCGGAACCCGCACCGGTCGTGACGGATCCGGCACCCGCCCCGGAGCCTCCGACACCCTCCGCGCCGCCGCCGTCGCCGGCCGTGACCTCGCCCGACGCGAGTGGCGAGAATCGGGTGGCGCCGACCACGTCGTGATCCCGTCCGAGGATGTGGGCGGGGCGGTGTGGTCCGAATAGGGTTTCCTTCGTAGCCTGTCAGGAGATCGATCGCGCTGGGGAGGGCGAGCCGTGGAGGGCAGCGAGACCGGCTGGGGCCGGCCGGCCGAACCAGCACCGCGGTGGCGGGCGCTGCTCGACCGGGCGCGGCATGCCGGCCGGGGCGCCGAGCAGCCCGAACCCGACCGGCGCGTCGAGGACCCGCTGCCCCCGCCCGAGCCGTTGCCCCGGCGCTCCGGGCGCGACGGCTACGCCGGGCGGGCACCGGCCGTCAGCCAGCCGGCCGAGCCGCCGTACGGCGCGGACCCCGGCTACCGGGCCGAGGCGACCTACCGGGTCGACCCGGCCTACCGGGCGGAGCCGACCTACCGTCCCGAGCCGGGCTACCGGCCGGATGCGGGCTATCCGGCCGAGCCGGGCTACCGTCCCGATCCGGGTTACCGTCCTGATCCGGGCTACCGTCCCGATCCGGGCTATTCGGCCGAGCCGGCCTACCGGGTGCCGGAGCCGCGCCGGCCGGAGCCGGTCGAGTCGCGCTACGCCCTGCTGGAGAACGGCTACCGCCCCGACCCGCCGCCCGTCGAATCCCGCTACGCGCTGCTGGAGAACGGCTACCGCCCGGAGACCGGCTATCCCGCTCCCGCGCCGCCGCCTGCTGGCCCACCGGCCCTCCCGCCGGCGGCCCCACCCGTCCCCGACCGGGGCGGCTACGCGGCCCGCGTCGAGTGGCGCCCCCAGGCGCCCGACCCCGAGCTGGAACGGGCCACCGCGGTGCTGCGTCGCGAATTCGGCAGCCCGCGGGTGCTCGCGTTCGCCAACCCCAAGGGCGGGGTGCACAAGACCACCGCCACGGTGCTCGCCGCGGCTTCCGTCGGCAGCGTCCGCGGGCGGGGCGTGCTGGCCTGGGACGACAACGAGCTGCGCGGCACCCTCGGGCTGCGCGCCGGCAGCGCCCGGCACGCCCGGACGATCCGGCACCTGATCACCGACCTGGCCCAGATCGAGATCCTCGAAGGCGCCACGCTGACCGACCACCTGGACGACTACCTGCGGCACGCCTCCGACAACTCGTACGACGTGCTGGCCGGGGAGGAGAGCCCCCGGTTCGCCCAGCGGCTCGACCAGTTCACCGTCAAGCGGGTGCTGGAGCTGCTCCGGCGCACCCACGAGGTGGTCTGCGTCGACACCGGCAACAACGTGGAGAGCGCCAACTGGCGCACGGTGATGCAGGCCGCCGACCAACTGGTGGTCACCACCGTGCCGCGCGAGGACGCGGCGTTCAGCGCCGACTGGATGCTCGACCTGCTGCACGAGGTGGGCATGGGGGAGTTGGCCGACAACGCCGTCACACTGATCTCGTGCCCCACCCCCGGCCGGTCGACGCTGCAGGACGACCTGGAGCGGCACTTCGCCACCCGCACCCGCGCGGTGGCCGTGGTGCCGTACGACCCGGCGCTGGAGACCGGGTCGTCGATCGAGTACCACCAGCTTCAGCCGGAGACGCGGCAGGCCTGGCTGCGCGCCGCCGCCGTGATGCTGGAGCCGTTCGCCCGGTGAGGGGGTGTGCCGCCACCGGCGCCCCGGCCCGTCCGACGGCCTGAGAGGATCATCGGGTGAGCCCGGACACCCCCGATCCCGAACGGCCCGCCGCCCAGCCCGGCGAGCCCGACCGCTCCGCCCCGACCCGGCCCGAGGCCACGCCGGCCGGTCCTCGGCCGGAGACCGGCACGTCCGCCACGGAAGGCGGCGCGCCCGCGTCCGGGGCCGGGGAGCCCGCGCCTCCGGCCGGCGCGCTGCCGGCGTCGCAGCCCACCCCCGCGTCACCCGAGACCGAGCCGACGGTGCCGGGACCGGGGCCGGCGGTGCCGGGACCGGGGCCGGCGGTGCCGGAGGGCGGGCTGGCGGACCCGCGGCTGGGCCCGTGGGGGGCACCGCCGGCGGCCGGGGTGGACGCGACGCGGATGGGCGCCGTACCGGTGCCTGGGTCGCGGTCGCGCGCCGCGGTGGCCGCGCTCGCTGCCGGGCTGGCCGTGGCCCTCCTCGGTGTGCCGCTCGGCCTGCTCTGGGCGGCCGTCGCCCCGGACACTCCGGTGATCAAGGCCCCCGACGGCGCGCTCTACGCCCAGCCGCAGCCGGAGCAGCCGGTCGCGGCGGACGGCTGGTTCAGCCTGCTCGGGCTCGCCTTCGGCGTGCTCGTCGCGCTCGCGCTCTGGTTCGTGCTGCGCCGCCGCCGGGGACCGGTCGGGCTCGTCACCGCCGTGTTCGGCGCCCTCGCCGCCGCCGCCGTGGCCTGGCAGGTGGGCCGGCGGATCGGGCTGTCCACCTTCGACCGGCTGCTGGCGACCGCCCCGGACGGGCAGCCCTTCACGAAGCCGGCCGACCTGCGGACCGGCGAGCTGGACGGGTTCCTCCACGTCGTGCCGGTGCCGCAACTGCTGCTGCCCGCGTTCGGCGCGGCCGTGATGTACACCCTGCTGGCTGGGTGGTCCCGCTGGCCGTCGCTGCGCCCCGAGCCCCTGCCCGACGTCGCCGGGGTCAGTTGGGCGTCGGCGGCGACGCCAGCTCCGTCAGCGGCACCGGAACCGCCCGCACCTGGCGCAGCAGAGCCGCCTCGCGATTGAGCAGCCGCAGCTCGGCGCGGAGCCGGGCCGCGGTGTCGTCGATCGCGAGCAGCCGCTGTCGGTCGTCGACGGTCAGCGCCGCGGTCGCGGCGACGAGGTGGGACAGCACGGTGGGATCCTCCGGCAGCTGCTCGGAGATCTCCTCCGGATCCGCCCGGATCAGCCCCAGGTACTGCCGGAACACCGCGATCACGCGGGCGGCCAGCAGGTCGGCGACCTCGTCCGGGCCGCCCGGCTCGGGCAGCCACTCCACCTCGGCGGTCAGGTACGGGGCGGACCGCTCGTCGACGTCGGCGATGCGGAACCGTCGCCGGCCCACGGTCACGATGTCGAAGCCGCCGTCGGCCAGCTCCGTCACCTGCCGCAGCTCGGCGGTGCAGCCCACGTCGTGCAGGGTCACCTCGCCGCCGGGCGCCGTCGGCCGGCCACCGGGAGCGGTCGGGGCCACCTCCCAGCCCGCCTGGATGGCGACCACGCCGAACTCGCGCGGGGCGCCCGCCGGCAGGTCGACCAGGTGGCGGATCAGGGCCCGGTAGCGCTCCTCGAATATGTGCAGCGGCAGCACCAGACCGGGGAAGAGCACCGTTCCGAGCGGGAACACCGGCAGCCGCGCAGTCACGCCGTCGAGCCTAGCCCGATCCGGATCCGGCGACGTGTCCCGGCTCACCCGCCCGCCCGCCCGGCGCTGGTGCGGTCCGGTGGTCCGAGCGGGCCGGGCGGCTCCGCCGATCCGGTGGGCGTGGCTCGGCTCACCGTCCCGGCCTGCGGGCGGTCCCGGCCGGCTCCGGACCGGCCGCCTAGACTCGCAGGGGTGTTGAACCGGATCGACCTGCGCGGTGGCCTCCGTGACCCGCGCCGCCTGCTGCCCCGTGCCCAGCTCGACGTCTCCGTGGCCGTCGAGCGGATCCGGCCTGTGGTGGAGGCGGTGCGGGAGCATGGCTACCCGGCGATCCGGGCGGCGAGCGAGCGGTTCGACGGGGTCTCCCCGGAGGTGCTGCGGGTGCCCGCCGAGACGATCGCGGCGGCGGAGGGGACTCTCGACCCGGACGTCCGGGCCGCGCTGCTGGAGTCGATCAGCCGGGCCCGGCGGGTGCACGCCGACCAGCGGCGTACCGACCACACCACCCAGGTGGTGCCGGGCGGCACGGTGACCGAGCGTTGGGTGCCGGTCGACCGCGTCGGGCTCTACGTCCCCGGCGGCCTCGCGATGTACCCGTCGACCGTGGTGATGAACGTCGTTCCGGCGCAGGCGGCCGGGGTCCGCTCGCTCGTGGTGGTGAGCCCGCCGCAGAAGGACAACGGCGGTCTGCCCGATGCGCGGGTGCTCGCCGCGTGCGCGCTGCTCGGGGTGGACGAGGTCTACGCCGTCGGTGGCGCCCAGGCGGTGGCGATGCTCGCGTACGGGGCGGCGGTCGACGCCGAGGGCAGCGCCCACTGTGACCCGGTCGACATGATCACCGGCCCGGGCAATATCTGGGTCACCGCGGCCAAGCGGCTGCTGCGGGGCGTGGTCGGCATCGACGCCGAGGCCGGCCCGACCGAGATCGCCATCCTCGCCGACGACACCGCCGACCCGACGCACGTGGCGGCCGACCTGATCAGCCAGGCCGAGCACGACCCCCTCGCCGCCAGCGTCCTGGTCACCCCCTCGGTCGAGCTGGTCGAGGCGGTGGAGCGGGAGCTGGCGCGGCAGGTGCCGGCGACCAAGCACGCCGAGCGGGTGAGCACCGCGCTGACCGGCGAGCAGAGCGGCGTGGTGCTGGTCGACGACCTCGACGCCGGGCTGCGGGTGGTCGACGCGTACGCCGCCGAGCACCTGGAGATCCAGACCCGGGACGCCCGGGAGTGGGCGCTGCGGGTGCGCAACGCCGGCGCGATCTTCGTCGGCGCCTGGTCGCCGGTGTCGCTCGGCGACTACTGCGCCGGCTCCAACCACGTGCTGCCCACCGGCGGCTGCGCGCGGCACTCCTCCGGCCTGTCGGTGCAGTCCTTCCTGCGCGGCATCCACCTGGTCGAGTACTCCGCGGAGGCGCTGCGCGAGGTGGCCCCGCACCTGGTGACCCTGGCGAACGTCGAGGACCTGCCCGCGCACGGCCAGGCCGTCCGGGCCCGGTTCCTGGGGGTGGGATCGTGACCACCCTCGACGACCTGCCGCTCCGCGACGACCTGCGCGGCCGGACGCCGTACGGGGCGCCGCAGCTGGACGTGCCGGTGCGGCTGAACACCAACGAGAACTCCTACCCGGTACCGGAGCCGGTGGTCGAGGCGATCGGCAAGGCGCTCGCGGCCGAGCTGCGCGACCTCAACCGCTACCCGGACCGGGACGCCGTCGCGCTCCGCGCCGACCTGGCCGGCTACCTCGGCCACGGGCTCACCGTCGACCAGGTCTGGGCGGCGAACGGCTCCAACGAGATCCAGCAGCAGCTGCTCCAGGCGTTCGGCGGGCCCGGCCGCAGCGCGCTCGGCTTCACCCCGGCGTACTCCATGCACCCGCTGCTGGCGCTCGGCACCGGCACCCGGTGGGTGCCCGCCCGGCGCGGCGTCGACTTCGGACTGACCGCCGAGGAGGCGGTGGGCCAGGTGCGCGAGCACCGGCCGGACGTGGTCTTCCTGTGCTCGCCGAACAATCCGACCGGCACCGCGCTGGACCCGGCCGTGGTGGCCGCGGTGCTCGACGCCGCGCCCGGCATGGTCGTGGTGGACGAGGCGTACGCCGAATTCGCCCGGCCCGGCACGGTGAGCGCCCTCGCCGTGCTGCCCGGGCATCCCCGGCTGGTGGTGACGCGGACGATGAGCAAGGCGTTCGGGTTCGCCGGCGGGCGGTTGGGCTACCTCGCCGCCGACCCCGCGGTCGTGCAGGCGGCGCGGCTGGTCCGGCTGCCGTACCACCTGTCGGCGCTCACCCAGGCGGCCGCCCGGGCGGCGCTGGCCCACCGCGACGCCCTGCTCGGCACGGTCGCGGCGATCATGGCGCAGCGCGACCGGATCGTCGACGAGCTGCGCGATCGCGGCCTGCGGGTCGCCGACAGCGACGCCAACTTCGTGCTGTTCGAGGTCGGTGGTGACCAGGCCGTCGCCTGGCGTGCCCTGTTGGACGAGGGCGTGCTGGTCCGCGACGTCGGCCTGCCGGGCTGGCTGCGGGTCACCGCCGGCACCCCCACCGAGACCGACGCCTTCCTGTCGGCGGTGGACAAGCTTTGATGGGAGCGCGGGGAGCGCGGTCGCGAGCCCCGCAGTCACGATCGAGAGGCAGGCAATGAGTCGTACCGCCCGGGTGGAGCGGGTCACCAAGGAGACCAAGGTCCTCGTGGAGCTGGACCTCGACGGCACCGGCGCCGCTGAGATCGGCACGGGCGTCGGCTTCTACGACCACATGCTGCACCAGATCGCCCGGCACGGCGGGTTCGACCTGACCGTGCGCACCGTCGGTGACCTGGAGGTCGACGCGCACCACACCATGGAGGACACGGCACTCGCCCTCGGCGCCGCGTTCGACCAGGCGCTGGGGGACAAGGCCGGCATCCGGCGGTACGGCTCGGCCACGGTCCCCATGGACGAGGTGCTGGTCCGGGCCGCGGTCGACCTCTCCGGTCGGGCGTACGTGCTGCACGACGAGCCGGCGCTGCCCCCGTACATCGGGCCGGTCTACCCGACCAGCATGACCCGGCACATCTTCGAGTCGTTCGGCCAGGCGGCCCGGATCACGCTGCACGTGGACGTGCTGCGGGCGGCCCGGCCGGGCGGTCACCCGGACGCCCACCACGTGGTCGAGGCACAGTTCAAGGCGGTCGCCCGGGCGCTGCGCGAGGCCACCGCCATCGACCCGCGGGCGGCCGGCGCGGTGCCCAGCACGAAGGGAGCGCTCTGATGACCGCGGTCGCGAACGACGGGGAGCTCCGATGAGCGGGGCGTTGCCGATCCTGCTGCTGGTGCTGGCCGGGGTGCTGGTGGGCGGCGTGTGGTCGCTGTACCGGCAGGGGGCGCCGAAGAGCGCGGTGCTGCTCACCGCGCTGCTCGCCGTGCTGGCCACCGTCGGCGGGGTGCTCTGGCTGCTGCCGGGGGAGGGCCAGTGAGCGACGTGGTGGTGCTCGACTACGGGTCGGGCAACCTGCGGTCGGCCGAGCGTGCGCTGGCCGCGGCCGGCGCCACCGTGCGGGTGACCGACGACCTGTCGGCGGCGGCCGCCGCCGACGGCCTGGTGGTGCCGGGCGTCGGCGCGTACGCGGCGTGCATGGCCGGGATCGAGGCCCTCGGCGCCGGCCCGGTGATCGCGGACCGGGTGGCCGCCGGCCGGCCGGTGCTCGGCATCTGCGTCGGCATGCAGGTGCTCTTCGAGCACGGGGAGGAGCACGGCGTGGTGACGAAGGGGCTCGGCCTGCTGCCCGGTGGCGTCACGAAGCTGGCCGCGAGCCGGCTGCCGCACATGGGCTGGAACACGGTGCGCGCGCCGGAGTCCTCGGTGCTCTTCGCCGGCCTGGCCGACGGCAGCCGGTTCTACTTCGTCCACTCGTACGCGGTGGGCGACCCCGGCGCGCTGGCCGCGGCGGGCGCCACGGTCACCACCGCCCACCACGGGACCGACTTCGTGGCCGCGGTCGAGCGGGGCCCGCTCTCCGCCGCGCAGTTCCACCCGGAGAAGTCGGCCGACACCGGTGCCGCACTGCTGCGCAACTGGCTGGCCACACTGTGACCGCCGGTGGCTGAGACGTCCGTCCCCGCGGCCGGGCGGGGTGCGCCGTGAGCAAGGAACGGGCCCGGCGCCGGGAGGCGCGCGAGGCCGAGCTGACCCGGGAACGCGCCGTCCGCCGGCGGCGGGTGGCCCGGCGCGAGCGCCGGCGGGCGCTGGTCCGCCGGCTCACGCCCCGCTGGCGCCGGCGCAGCGCCGGCCGGCTGGCCCGGCATAGCCGCACCGAGCGGGCCGCGATCGTGCTGCTGACGGTGGCGGCGCTGTTCCTGATCTGGTCGTTCGTGGACGATCTGGCGCTGCGGGTCGCGCTGGTCGTGCTGCTGCTGCTCGTGTTGCCGGCGATCGTCGTGATCGCCCTGGACCGTCGTACCTAGGAGAAGACGTGAGCCTCATCCTGTTGCCCGCCGTGGACGTCGCCGACGGCCAGGCCGTCCGGCTCGTGCAGGGCGCCGCCGGCAGCGAAACCACCTACGGCGACCCGATCGAGGCGGCGCTGGCCTTCCAGCGCGACGGTGCGGAGTGGATCCACCTGGTCGACCTGGACGCCGCGTTCGGCCGGGGCACCAACGCCCACCTGCTCGCGGAGGTGGTACGGCAGCTCGACGTCAAGGTGGAGCTCTCCGGCGGGATCCGGGACGACGAGTCGCTGGCCGCGGCCCTCGGCACCGGCGCGGCCCGGGTGAACATCGGCACCGCCGCCCTGGAGGACCCGGTCTGGTGCGACCGGGTGGTCGGCGAGTACGCCGACCGGGTGGCGATCGGGCTGGACGTGCGGGGTCGTACCCTCTCCGCCCGCGGCTGGACCCGCGACGGCGGCGACCTGTTCGAGGTGCTGGAGCGGCTGGACAAGGCGGGTGCCGCCCGTTATGTCGTCACCGACATCACCAAGGACGGCACCATGCGTGGGCCGAACCTGGACCTGCTGCGCGAGGTCTGCGCCCGCACCGACGCGCCGGTGATCGCGTCCGGCGGGGTCTCCACCCTGGACGACCTGCGCGCGCTGGCCACCCTGGAGCCGATCGGGGTGGAGGGTGTGATCACCGGCAAGGCACTGTACGCGGGCGCCTTCACCGTGCGGCAGGCGCTCGACGCGCTGGCTGCCGTGTGACGGCCACCGGTCTCGGCTCCGGCGACCGCTGAGCACCGCGGAGCCGCGCCGGCGGGCCGGGCGTCGACCGCCCGGCGGGCGGTCGCGGCGTGGCCGGACGGGCGCGCCCGACCCGCCGTACGGTCCTCGACCCGCCGGTCGGATGCTGCGAGACTGGTCCGGTGAACGGGACGGCCGTCGGTCGGGACGGCGTGGTCGAACGCGCCCGACGGTCCCTGGCCGAGGGTCGGTCGGTGCTCCTGGAGGGCCCGGCGGGGATCGGCAAGACGGTCGTGCTCCGGTCGCTGGTCGACGCCAACGGCCGGGACGGCTGGCTCACCCTGGGCTGCGCCCCCACGGAGACCGAGCGGGCGCTGCCGTTCGCGGGGCTCGCCGACGTGCTGGCACCCCTCGCCGACCGGGTGCCGGAGCTGTCGCCCCCGCAACGCGCGGCGCTCGCCGGGGTGCTGCTCAGCGGTGAGGTGAACGGCCCGGTCGACGAACGGGCCGTCGGGGTGGCCACCCGGGCGCTGCTCGACGCGGCCACCGCCGACCCCACCAGGCCGCGGGTGCTGGTGACGGTGGACGACGCGCCGTGGCTGGATCCGCCGAGCGAACGCGCGCTGCGGTTCGCGCTGCGCCGGGTGGTGCCGCGGGTCGTCGTGCTGGTGACCGTGCGCGCCGACCACCCCGGTGCCGCGCCCGCGCCGCTCGGGCTGGACCCGGGAGCCACCGGCGGTGGCCTGGAGCGGATTGCGCTCGGCCCGCTCGGCGTGGGCGCGCTGCACCACGTGCTGCGTACGGAGACCGGCGCGGCGCTGCCCCGACCGTTGCTGGTCCGGATCGCCGAGGAGTCCGGGGGCAATCCCCTGCTCGCCGTCGAACTGGCCCGGGCGGTGCTGCGGTTGCCGCACCTGCCCGCGCCGGGCGCCGACCTGCCGGCCGCGCCGTCGCTGCGCCAGTTGGTCGCCGACCGGCTGACCACGCTGCCGCCGGCGACCCGGCACGTGATCCGCCTCGCCGCGCTCTCCGGGCTGCCCACCCTGGCCGGGCTGGCTCGGGCCGGGGTGGCGGCCGCCGACCTGGACGCGGCGGAGGAGGCCGGCCTGGTCGCGGTGGACGGGGCGGTCGTCTGCTTCGCCCACCCGGTCTACGCCGCCGCGGTCCGCGCCGAGGTGCCGCCGGGGGTGCGGCACCGCCTGCACCGGCTGCTCGCCGAGACCGCCCTCGACCCGGACGAGCGGGCCCGGCAGCTGGCCCGCTGCGCCACCGCGCCCGACCCCGCGGCGGCGACCGAGATCGCGACGGCCGCCGCCCGGCAGCGGGCCCGGGGAGCGCCGGAGACGGCCGCGGGGCTGTACGACAGCGCGGCGCGGCTCACGCCGCCGGAGGCGGCCGACGAGCACGCGCGGTGGCGGCTGGCCGCCGCGCAGTGCCGGTTCGACAGCGGGGACTTCCCGGCCGCGAGGGCGGCCGCCGAGCGGGCGGCCGAGGAGCTGACCGGTGCGGCACGTGCCGATGCCCTGCTGTTGCGGGCGGTCGTGGCCTGGAGTTCGGACGAGCCGGCCGAGACCGCGGTGGCGGCGGCCGAGCGGGCGCTGAGCGTCGCGCCGCCGGGGTCCACGTTGGCCGGGCGGGTCCACGCCCACCTGGGGGTCTTCTGCGACGCCCCGGACCCGGCGCGGCGGCACGCGGAGCGGGCGGCGGCGCTGCTGGGGGAGAGCCCGGACGACCGCCCGGTGCACGCCGCCGCGTTGCTGCTGCTGCTCCTCAACGAGGTGCGCGCGGGGCTGCCGGCCCGGACCGAGCTGCTGGACCGGGCGCTGGCCGAGGAGGGGGAGGAGCCGTCCTGGCTGGCCGGGAACGTCCCCGCGATCTGGTGGAAGGCGCTCGACGAGCACGGACGGGCCCGGGAGCGGCTGCGCGGGCTGCTGGAGCGGGCGGCCGCCCGGGGCGACGAGCCGTCACAGCACGAGTTGCTGTGCCATCTGGGGGAGACGGAGCTGCTCGCCGGACGCCTGACCGACGCCGCCGCGCACCTCGCCGAGGCCCGCGAGCTGGGCGAGCAGTACGGCGCCGACTCGGCCGGCGTCGTGTGGCTGGAGGGGCTGTTGTTGGCGCACCGGGGGCGGTTGGAGGAGGCGACCCGGATCGCCGAGGACGGTCTGCGCCGGGCGGCGGAGCTGGACGATCCCTGGCGGCGGCGGACCAACGCCCAACTGGCCGGGTACGTCGCGCTGACCGCGGGGCGGCCGCCGGAGGCAGCCCGGCACTACGGCGACGTGGCGGCC
The DNA here is from genome assembly GCF_027497215.1 of Micromonospora sp. WMMD812. Taxonomy (NCBI): domain Bacteria; kingdom Bacillati; phylum Actinomycetota; class Actinomycetes; order Micromonosporales; family Micromonosporaceae; genus Micromonospora; species Micromonospora sp. WMMD812. The sequence goes on from NZ_CP114904.1 coordinate 6,496,411, forward strand.
GTCGTGGACGAGATGGGCCTGGTCGAGCCACTCGGGCAGCGCTTCGAGCCGGACTGGCTGGAGGCGTGCGTCGGTGCGGGGGACCTGGCCACCGCGGAGGTCGTGCTGGACCGGCTCGCCGTGCGGCACCGTCGGTGGCCGCGCCCGTGGACCATGCTGGGTCTGGCCCGCAGCCGGGTGCTGCTCGCCGGGGCCCTCGGCCGGGATCCGTCCGACGCGCTGGCCGAGTTGGCCGCCGCCCGGGCGGCCGTCTCGCCCGACGTGCTGCCCCTGGACCGGGCCCGCTGCCTGCTGGTGGCCGGCGTCGCCCACCGTCGGGTCCGCCGGCGGCGCGAGGCCCGTGACGCGCTGACCGCGGCCGCCGCCGAGTTCGACGCGCTCGGCGCGGCGGCGTTGGCGGCTCGGGCCCGCGCCGAGGCGGAACGCACCGGCGGGCGCCCCGCCGCGTCCCGCCAACTGACCGGCACCGAGCTGGAGGTGGCCCGGCTCGCCGCCGCCGGGCGGACCAACCGGGTGATCGCCGACGCGCTCTTCATCAGCCCGAAGACCGTCGAGGCGAACCTGGCCCGGGTCTACCGCAAGCTCGGCGTGACCAGCCGCGCCGAACTGGGCGCCGCGATGGCTCGCGGCGCGGACGCCGACGGATAGGGACGCCGCTCGCCCCTCCCGGGTCGGGCCCGGACTCCGGTCTAGCCGCGGTCGGAGCTTGGCGTTGCGGTGCCGCCCGAGGTCGCTTCGGGATTCGTGTAGAGGATGTCGCGGGCCTGCTCCGCGGCGCGGGTGAGGCTCTCGGTGACGAAGTCGACGAAGCGGGCGATGTTCTCGAGGCGGGCGGCGGCGGGGGTGTCGGGGCCGAGGATCCTGACGCCCTCCCGTGCGGTCTCGGCGAGCTGGGTGTTGGATCGGGCGGCGGCGATCATCCCCTGGTACCAGACGTCGTTGTCGACGAGGTAGCGCTCGCGGCGGCGTTCGTCGCGCTCCCGGCGGATGAGGCCCTGGCGCTCGAGGAACGTGGTCGCCTTGGAGATGGACGCCGGGCTGACCTGGAGGCGCTGGACGAGCTCCGACGCGGTGAGGCTGCCCGCGTCTGTGGTGTAGAGGCAGGTCAGCACCCGGGACATCATCTTGGGCAGGCCCTGTTGCATGAGGAGGGTCGTGAAGCTCTCCTCGTAGTCGCGCACGCCCTCGGCGTCGGGTCCCTGGGCCGGCGCGGGCGCCTGCCGCGCTCGGGGAGCGGCCTGCCTGCGTCGGTGGGCACGACGTTCGGTGGCGCGGTGGGCGAGGTCGGCGCGGTAGGCGGTGAAGCCGCCGTTGCGCGTCACCTCGCGCGTGATCGTCGAGGTGGGGCGGTCGAGGCGCCGGGCGATCTCCGCGTAGGCGAGCCCGTCGGCCAGCCCCAGCGCGATCTGCTGGCGTTCCTGCTGGGTGAGCCTGCCTCCCGGCATCGCGATCTCCCTCCACGCTCTTCCCGGACGCCCCGAGCATAGCGTTCATTCTCCTTCCAATGCAACGGGCGAGGATCGGAGGCGTTGCATTAGATTCAGAATCGTTGCAACAAAATCAGAGCTTCTACCTGTGGAAATGCCTCTAGCGCGCAACGAATCCGTTGCCTGGCTTGCAAACGCAACGTAGCGTTTCCGGCATCAGAAACAACGAGCGCAGGAGAGCATGATGCAGAAGTTCGACACCCCCGCCCCGATCTCCGCCGTCCTCGACATCCCCGCCGGGCGCATCCAGTTCATCGCTGCCGACCGGGCCGACACCACGGTCGAGGTCCGGCCCGCGAACGCCTCGAAGGGCCGCGACGTGAAGGTGGCGGAGCAGACCACGGTCGAGTACGACGAGGGCGTCCTGCGGATCGAGGCCCTCGCGAAGAACCAGTACCTCGGCCCCTCCGGAGCCATCGAGGTGACCATCCAGCTGCCCGCCGGTTCCCAGGTCACCGTGAAGGCGGCGGCCGCGGAATTCCGGGCCGTCGGGCGGTTCGGCGACGTGGTCTTCGAGGGCGCCCACGGCGAGATCAAGCTCGACGAGGCCGCGAGCGTCCGCCTCACCGCCCTCGCCGGCGACGTCTCGGTCGGCCGCCTGGCCGGTCCCGCGGAGATCAGCACCACGAAGGGCGACATCCGGGTCGCCGAGGCCGTGCGCGGCATGGTCGTGCTGCGCACCCAGGCCGGCGACGTGACGGTCGGCGCCGCCCACGGGGTTTCCGCCGCCCTGGACGCCGGCACCGGCTACGGGCGGATCCACAACGCGCTCAGGAACACCGACGGCGCCGCCGACCTGAACATCCACGCGACCACCGCCTACGGCGACATCGACGCCCGCAGCCTCTGACCCACGGCATCGAGGAGCACCCATCATGAACAACCTGGCCATCGCGGCGAACGGGCTGCGCAAGTCCTACGGCGACAAGGTCGTGCTCGACGGCGTCGACCTGGCCGTCCCCGAAGGAACGATCTTCTCCCTGCTCGGCCCGAACGGCGCCGGCAAGACCACCGCCGTCAAGATCCTCTCCACCCTCATCTCCCCCGACCCCGCCTCCGGCGCCGTCCGCGTCGGTGGCCACGACCTCGCCGCCGCCCCGCAGGCGATCCGCGCCGCGATCGGCGTCACCGGCCAGTTCTCGGCCGTCGACGGCCTGATCACCGGCGAGGAGAACATGCTCCTCATGGCCGACCTGCACCACCTGTCCAAGCGTGAGGGCCACCGCGCCGCCGCCGAGCTGCTGGAGCGCTTCGACCTCACCGACGCCGCGAAGAAGCCCGCCTCCACCTACTCCGGCGGTATGAAGCGCCGCCTCGACCTCGCCATGACCCTGGTCGGCAACCCGCGGATCATCTTCCTCGACGAGCCCACGACCGGCCTCGACCCGCGCAGCCGCCACAACATGTGGCAGATCATCCGCGAGCTCGTCGCCGACGGCGCCACCGTCTTCCTCACCACCCAGTACCTCGAGGAGGCCGACGAACTCGCCGACCGCATCGCCGTGCTCAACGACGGGAAGATCGCCGCCGAGGGCACCGCCGAGGAGCTGAAGCGGCTCATCCCCGGCGGGCATGTCCGGCTCCGCTTCACCGACCCGGCCTCGTACCGGTCCGCGGCCCTGGCGCTTCGTGACGCCACCCGCGACGACGAGTCCCTCGCGCTGCAGATCCCCAGCGACGGCAGCCAGCGCGCGCTTCGCTCCATCCTCGACTCGCTGGACTCGGCCGCCATCGAGGCCGACGAGTTGACCGTGCACACCCCCGACCTCGACGACGTGTTCTTCGCGCTCACCGGCGGAGCCCGCGTTCCCCACCAGCCCAAGGAGACCGTCCGATGAGTTCCCTCTCCCTCGCCGCGCGCGACTCGTCCACGATGCTGCGCCGCAACCTCCTGCACGCCCGGCGCTATCCGTCCCTCACCCTGAACCTGCTGCTCACCCCGATCATGCTGCTGCTGCTCTTCGTCTACATCTTCGGCGACGCGCTGGGCGCGGGCATCGGCGGCGGTGGATCGGACCGCTCCGAGTACCTCGCGTACCTCGTCCCGGGCCTCCTGCTGATGACCATCGGCAGCACCGTGATCGGGACCGCGGTGTCCGTCTCCAACGACATGACCGAGGGCATCATCGCCCGCTTCCGCACGATGGCGATCCACCGCGGTTCGGTGCTCGTCGGGCACGTCGTCGGCAGCGTGTTGCAGTCGGTCATGAGCGTGGTCCTCGTGGGCGCCGTCGCCGTCGCCATCGGCTTCCGGTCCACGGACGCCAGCGTCGTGGAGTGGCTGGCGGCGTTCGGGCTGCTCGTGCTCTTCGCCCTGGCGCTCACCTGGATCGCGGTCGGCATGGGCATGGTCAGCCCGAACGCCGAGGCCGCCAGCAACAACGCGATGCCGCTGATCCTGCTGCCGCTGCTCTCCAGCGCCTTCGTCCCGGTCGACGCCATGCCCGGCTGGTTTCAGCCGATCGCCGAGTACCAGCCGTTCACGCCGGCCATCGAGACCCTCCGGGGCCTGCTGCTCGGCAGCGAGATCGGCCACAACGGGTGGCTCGCGGTCGCCTGGTGCGTGGGTCTCGCGGTGCTCGGCTACGTCTGGTCGACCTCGACGTTCAACCGCGACCCGAAGTAACCGCCACGACAGCACGGGCCGCCTCCCGCGACTCGTCCTGCCCGAGGGCGGCGTACCCCGACACCACGTCGGCGTACGCCGCCCGTCGGCGTTCCGGCCATCCGCCGGATCCGTTCCGCGCCCAGAGCTGAGTTGTGCACAACCTAATTGCGCGCTACCGTTCCGGGGTGATCGATGACCTGGTGCTGCGCCGGCAGGTGTGCTTCGCGCTCTACGCGGCGTCGCGTGCCCTGACCGACGTCTACCGGACCGTCCTCGACGCCGTCGGGCTGACCTACCCGCAGTACCTGGTGCTGCTGGTGCTCTGGGAACGCGACGACGACGCCACCACCGTCTCCGCGCTCGGCGCCGAACTCCGGCTCGACTCCGGCACGCTCTCCCCGCTGCTCAAGCGGCTGGAGGGGGCGGGGCTCGTCGTCCGTCGGCGCGCGGCCGACGACGAGCGGCGGGTCGAGGTGGCGCTGACCGACGCCGGCCGGGCCCTGCGGCAGCGGGTGGACGACGTCCCGGCACGCATCGCGCGGGCCACCGGGCTCACCGCGGCGGAGCTGGTCGCCCTCCGCGACACCCTCACCCGGGTCACCGAGACCATCCACCAACAGAAGGAGCAGTGACCGCCATGCAGGTCCTCTACACCGCGTCCGCCCGAGCCACCGGCGACGGCCGCGACGGCCACGTCACCACCTCGGACGGCACCCTCGACCTCGACCTCGCCGTGCCGAAGGAGATGGGCGGGGCCGGCGGAGCCGCCAACCCCGAGCAGCTCTTCGCGGCCGGCTACGCGGCCTGCTTCCACTCCGCGCTGCGGCTGGCCGGCCGCCGGGCGAAGGCCGACGTGACCGACTCGGTCGTCGAGGCGGAGGTGGGCATCGGCCCGAACGGCGGCGGCGGCTTCGGGCTGACCGTCACGCTCGTGGTCGACCTGCCCGCCGTCGAGCGGGCCGCCGCCGAGCAGGTGGTAGCTCAGGCGCACCAGGTCTGCCCCTACTCCAACGCCACCCGCGGCAACATCGAGGTCGCGCTTACCGTGCGGCGGACGGCGTGACCGGCGTGAACCGGGAGATCCACCTCGCGTCCCGCCCCGACGGCTGGCCGACCGGGGAGAACTTCCGGCTGGTCGAGACCGAGATGCCCAAGCCGGGGCCGGGCCAGCTGCTGGTCCGTAACCAGTACATGTCGGTCGACCCGTACATGCGCGGGCGGATGAACGACGTCAAGTCCTACGTGCCGCCCTTCCGGCTAGACGCGCCGCTGGACGGTGGCGTGGTCGGCGAGGTGGTGGCCAGCGAGGCCGACGGGTTCGCCCCCGGCGACGTGGTGCTGCACGGGCTGGGCTGGCGGGAGTACGCGCTGGTCGACGCCGGGTCCGCCCGCATCGTCGACCCGGGGCTGGCGCCGGTCACCGCGTACCTGAGCGTGCTCGGCATGACCGGGCTGACCGCGTACGCCGGGCTGCTGGAGGTGGCCGGGATGCGGCCGGGGGAGACCGTCTTCGTCTCCGCCGCGGCCGGTGCGGTGGGCAGCCTCGTGGGGCAGATCGCCACGCTCAAGGGAGCCGCGCGGGTGGTCGGCAGCGCGGGCTCGGCGGCGAAGGTCGAGCGGCTGACCGCGCTCGGCTTCGACGCGGCGTTCGACTACCACGACGGCCCCGTCCGCCACGCGTTGAAGGCCGCCGCGCCGGACGGCATCGACGTCTACTTCGACAATGTGGGCGGCGACCATCTGGAGGCGGCGATCTCGGCGCTGCGCCCGCACGGCCGGGTGGCGATCTGCGGCATGATCGCCCACTACAACGCCGCCGAGCCGCCGGCCGCGCCACGCAACCTGGCGCTGCTCATCGGCAAGCGGCTCACCCTGCGCGGGTTCCTGGTCGGCGACCACGGCCACCTGCGCGACGAGTTCGTCCGGGAGATGTCCGGCTGGCTCCGCGAGGGCCGCGTCTCGTACGACGAGACGATCGTCGACGGCATCGAGAACGCCCCGGCGGCCTTCCTCGGCCTGCTCCGCGGCGAGAACCTGGGCAAGATGCTGGTCCGCCTCTGACCCCACGCGCCCGGGGCCCGCGGTTGCCGACCGCGGAGCCCCGGGCCGTCCCGGCCGGTGGGCGCGGTCACCGGCTCCGGGTTGGCCACCGGCGGGCGGGATAGGCTCGGCGACATGACGGTGGCGGTACGGGTTATCCCCTGCCTGGACGTGGACGCCGGGCGGGTGGTCAAGGGCGTCAACTTCCTCGACCTGCGCGACGCCGGCGACCCGGTGGAGCTGGCCGCGGCGTACGACCGGGCCGGCGCGGACGAGCTGACCTTCCTCGACGTCACCGCCTCCAGCAGCGACCGCGGCACCATGCTCGACGTGGTGCGGCGCACCGCGGAGTCGGTCTTCATCCCGCTGACCGTGGGCGGCGGGGTGCGCCGGGTCGCCGACGTCGACACCCTGCTGCGCGCCGGGGCGGACAAGGTCGGGGTGAACACCGCCGCCATCGCCCGGCCGGAGCTGATCGCCGAGATCGCCGACCGGTTCGGCCGCCAGGTGCTGGTGCTCTCGCTGGACGTACGCCGCGCGCCCGCCGGCACCACGCCGAGCGGTTTCGAGGTGACCACGCACGGCGGCCGGCGGGGGACCGGGCTGGACGCCGTCGAGTGGGCCCGGCGCGGCGCCGAACTGGGCGCCGGCGAGCTGCTGCTCAACTCGATGGACGCCGACGGCACCAAGGCCGGCTTCGACCTGGAGCTCATCGGCGCGGTCCGCCGGGTGGTCGACGTGCCGGTGGTGGCCAGCGGCGGCGCGGGCGAGGTGGCGCACTTCCCACCGGCGATCAGCGCCGGCGCGGACGCGGTGCTCGCCGCCAGCGTCTTCCACTTCGGCGAGCTGACCGTCGCCGACGTAAAGGACGCGCTGCGCCGAGACGGTCACCCCGTCCGCTGAAGCGGTCGGATCACCCCTCCGGCGAGCGCCGCGGGGTGGGGATCGAGCGGACCACGTATTCCTGCACCGCCGCCGCGTGGTCGGCCTCGTCGAGCGTCCAGTCGGCGCTGACCGGCGCGTGCCGCCGGCTCAGCACCCCCTGCACGGTGTCCACCGTGGTCGCCAGCCCGGCGCTCGGCCGGCTGCGCCAGAGCTGCTCACCCTCGGCGGTGATCCGGAACCAGCCGTCGGCGACGCTGACCAGCCCGGCGCCGACCAGCCGGCGTACCGCCGCCTCGACCTCGTGCCGCTCCGGAATGGACTGGTTGAGGTGGTCGGCGGTGGAGAGCACGTCGGCCAGGCGTACGCCCTCGGGCCGGCGGCTGGACGCGGCCCGGCGGTGCCGGCCGGCACCGCTCGCGATGACCAACGACACGAAGATCCAGGCGTCGCTCCGGCGCCATCCGCTCTCCCCCATGCAGTGATGATGCCGCCACGGATCGCGGAAGGGAACACCCGTCCCGGCGTCGCCACCACGCGGTGGTGTGCGCCGGACGGTGCGTGACGGTCAGCCGGCCGGCTGCGCCGCGACCCGTCCGGACGGGTCGACGTCCGGGTCCGCCACGGCGCACAGGGGGATGAACAGCTGGGCCAGCGGGCCGATGCTCAGCGCGTACGCGACGGTGCCGAGGCCGACCGTGCCGCCGAGCAGCCAACCCAGCGCGAGCACGGTGACCTCGATCACGGTCCGCACCAGCCGGATCGAACGGCCGGGTCGGCGGGCGACGTAGCCGGTCATCAGCCCGTCCCGGGGGCCGGGGCCGAGCCGGGCGCCCAGGTACAGCCCGGTGGCCGCGCCGTTGGCCACGATCCCGACGACCAGCAGCCCGATCCGGGCCCAGAGCGGCCCACCCGTCGGCAGCAGGGCCAGCGTCGCGTCCACCACCAGCCCGATCACCACCACGTTGCTGACCGTGCCGAGGCCGGGGCGCTGCCGCAGCGGGATCCAGAGCAGCAGGACGACCGCGCCGACCGCGATGGTCACCGTGCCGAAGGACAGCCCGGTGATCCGGGACAGTCCCTGGTGGAACACGTCCCACGGGTCGAGGCCGAGGCCGGACCGGATCATCAGGGCCATGGAGACCCCGTAGAGGGCCAGCCCGAGATAGAGCTGGGTCAACCGCCGCGCCGGCCGGTGCCGCAGATTGCCAATCGCTGCCATGCATGCCACCCTAGGGGCCAATCCGCCGAGCATAGAGCCAATCTCCGAGGAGTGGCCATGACGAGTCAGGTGCGGGGTGTCCAATTGGCCCGGCTGCTCGGGCAGTGGCACGCCCTCCCCGGCCGTCGGCGCAGCCCCGACTACGCCGCGCTCGCCGGCGCCGTCCGCGGGCTGCTCGCCGACGGCCGCCTGCCACTGGGCGTACGGCTGCCCGCCGAGCGGGAGCTGGCCGAGGCGCTGCGGATCAGCCGGACCACGGTCACGGCCGCGTACCGGCAGCTGCGGGAGACCGGCCACCTGGCCAGCCGCCGGGGGGCGGGCAGCTGGACGATGCTGCCCGGCAACCACCGGGTGGCGAGTTCCGGGCTGTGGACCCCGCAGGACGACCTCGACATGATCGACCTCGGCTGCGCCGCGCTGTCCGCGCCGCCGCAGCTGGTGCCGGCCGCCCGGGCAGCCGCCGAGGACCTGCCCCGCTACCTCGGGGGCGCCGGCTACCACCCGACCGGGATCGTCGAGCTGCGCGAGGCGGTGGCCTGCGGGTACACCCGGCGGGGCTTGCCCACCTCGGCCGACCAGATCATGGTGACCAACGGGACCCAGCACGCGCTCGACCTGGTGCTGCGGCTGGCGCTGGCACCCGGGGCCAGCGTGCTGGTGGAGTCGCCGACCTACCCGAACGCGCTCGCCGCGCTGGCGGCCCGCCGCGCCCGGATCACCACCCACGGCCTGGCCGCGGACGGCGCCGGTTGGGACGCGGACCTGCTGCTCGGCAGCATCCGGCAGTCCCGGCCGAAGCTGGCGTACCTGATCCCGGAGTTCCACAACCCCACCGGCCACCTGATGCCCACCGACCTGCGCGAGCGGGTGGTCGCCGCGGCCCACGCCGCCGGGACGGACCTGGTGGTCGACGAGTCCTTCGTGGACCTGCCGCTGGACGGCGCCGAGCTACCCCCGCCGGTCGCGACCTTCGACCGGCACTCCCGGGTGATCTCCATCGGCGGGATGAGCAAGCCCTACTGGGGCGGCCTGCGGATCGGCTGGGTACGCGCCTCCGCGCCGCAGGTGCAGCGCCTGGCCGCGGCCCGGGTCGGGGTGGACATGGCCAGTCCGGTGCTGGACCAGTTGGTCGCGGTGCACCTGCTGGCCGACGCGCCGGTCATCGTGGCGGCCCGGCGGGCGCAGCTCGCCGCCCAGCGGGACGCCCTGCTCGACGCGCTCGCCGCGCGGCTGCCGGACTGGCGGGTCACCGTGCCGTACGGCGGGGTGACGCTCTGGGCGGAGCTGGACGGGCCGATCTCCAGCGCGCTGGCCCGAGCCGCCGAGGAGGTCGGCGTACGCCTGGCCCCCGGTCCCCGGTTCGGGCTCGACGGCACGCTGGAACGGTTCCTGCGGCTGCCGTTCACGCTGCCGGCGGCCGACCTCGTCGAGGCGGTGGGCCGGATCGCCGCGGTCCGCTACGACCTGGACCGGGCCGCCCGGCCCCAGTGGCGGGAGCCCGCGGTCATCGCCTGAGGGCGCTGTGCTCGCGCCGGCCGGGCGAGGGCCCGGCCGGACGCGGTGGCCAGCTGCCCCGACGGACCGACGTGACCGGCCCCGTCCCGGGCGGGACGGGGCCGGACGGGCCGCGGGTGGGTCACAGCTCGGCGAGCGTGCCCTCGTACATCTTGTCGATCTCGGCGGCGAAGTTGCTCTCCACACCGCGCCGCTTGATCTTCAGCGACGGGGTGATCTCGCCGTGCTCGATCGTCAGGTCGCGCGGCAGGATGGTGACCTTCTTGATCGTCTCCCAGCGGTTGAGTTTCGCGTTGAGCTGGGCGACGTACCCGTCGACCATGGCCTGCGCCTCGGGCGAGGCCACGATCGCGGCGTAGTCGCGCCCCTCCAGCGGGGTGCCGGCGGCCCAACCCTTGATCGCGTCCGGGTCGAGGGTGACCAGCATGGTGCAGAAGTTGCGGGCCTGACCGATCACGATCGCCTGCGAGGTGTACGGGCAGATGGCCTTGAACATGCCCTCGATGTGCGACGGCGCGATGTACTTGCCGCCGGACGTCTTGACCAGGTCCTTCTTCCGGTCGGTGATCCGCAGGTAGCCCTGCTCGTCGAGGCTGCCGATGTCACCGGTGCGGAAGAAGCCGTCCTCGGTGAACGCGGCGGCGGTCTCCTCCGGCAGGTTGTGGTAGCCCCGCATCACCGGCCGGCCGCGGACCAGGATCTCGCCGTCGGTGTCGATGCGGCACTCCAGGTCGCCCATCGCGGTGCCGACGGTGCCGATCCGCAGCCCCTCCGGCGGGTTGACGAAGTTACCGGCGCTGGTCTCGGTCAGCCCGTAGCCCTCGGAGATCGGCAGGTTGGCGGCGGCGAAGAACGTGGCGATCTCCGGGCTGAGCGGCGCCGCGCCGGAGACGAGCACCCGGATCCGGCCGCCGAGTCGGGCCTGGAGCTTGCTGAACACCAGCTTCTCGGCCAGCCGGTAGCGCAGGCCCAGCCCGGCCGGCACCGGCTTGCCCGCCTGCTCCAGGCCGACCTTCTCCTTGCCGACCCGCACCGCCCAGGCGAAGATCTTCGCCTTGGCGCCGCCGGCGTCTTGCGCCGTGGTGACGGACTTGTTGTAGACCTTCTCGAACACGCGCGGCGCACCGCACATCAGCGTCGGCTTGACGACGCCGAGCAGGTCGACGAGCCGGTCGACCCGGCCGTCGACGTACGTGGGCAGGCCGACGTGGGTCGCACCGCAGAGCAGGGTCTTGCCGAAGGAGTGGGACAGCGGGAGCCAGAGGTACTGCAGGTCGTCCTCGCGGAGCAACCCCAGCTCGGCCTGCGCCACGCCCTCCCAGCACCAGCCGCCGTGCAGCAGCTCGACGCCCTTGGGCCGGCCGGTCGTGCCCGAGGTGTAGATCAGTGTGGCGAGGTGGTCGGGGCCGATCCCGGCGACGATCATGTCGATCAGATCCGGCTCGGCGGTGAGCGCCCGCTCGCCCCGCTCCTCAAGCTCGGCGAGGGTGAGCTGGGGGACGGCGGCGGCCGGGTCGGGGGTGCCGTCGAAGAGCACCACGTGCGTCAACGCGGGCAGGTCGGCGCCGGAGACCTTGGCCGCCTGGGCCGGGTTCTCCGCGAAGAGCACCCGGGAGGCCGAGTCGGCGATGATGTAGGTCGCGTCCTCCGGCTCGGTGGTCGGGTAGACGGTGGTGGTCGCTCCGCCGGCACACATGATGCCGAAATCCGCGAGCACCCACTCCAACCGGGTGTTGGCCAGGATCGCGACCGGGTCCTCCAGGCCCACGCCCAGGCCGTGCAGCCCGGCGGCGATCGCCTTGGCCCGGTGTCCGACCTGCTCCCACGTCAGCCAGACCGGCCCGGAGTCGTCGGCCGCCGGGTGGGCAAAAGCGTGGCGGTCGGGGGTCGCCGCCACGCGCTTGAGGAACATGTCGGGGATGGAACGGTACGGTACATCGAGAGCCATCGCTGTGCCGCCTTCGGGGGTGTGGCGTGACGGTCGTCACGTCATGGTGGTTACCGAAGGGTATTGCGTCACGCCCCGTCACGGCTAGCCCGGGTGATCGTCCAAGGGTTCCGTCCCAGCGGGCGGAACGGTCACGCGTACCGGGCGGCGACCAGTGACCAGTCGTAGGTGGCCCGGATCCAGTTGCGCCGGGCGGCGAGCACCGGGCGCAGCGCCGCCTCCCCGGTCGCCAGCAGGTCGGTCTCCGCCACCAGGTACGCCGCCAGCGCGTCGTTGAACCGGTCCGCCGCCGCCCGCAGCGCCCCGGCCTCGTCCCGGCCGGACTCCCGGGCGATGACCGTGACCAGGTTGTGCCCGTCCGGGGCGGCCCGCTCCTTGCCGTAGGAGAAGACGTCGTTGCACCAGCAGACCAGGTCGGCGGCGAGGGTGTCGACGGCGAGCAGCGCCGGGTCGCTGCGCAGCGCGGCGCCGGGCAGCCCGTCCAGGGCGAGGTCGGTCAGGGCGAAGCTGGGATGGACGCCGCCGGTGTGCCGCCGCATCTGGACGTACTCCGCCACGCCCGGCGCCCGCCGGTGCTCCCGGTTGGCCGCCTCCCACAGCAGCGCCAGCAGATAGTCCCGCAGCCGGGCGACGAATCGCAGCAGGAGGGGCGAGTGCCCGCGGGCCCGGACCCGTCGGCAGAGGTCGTGCAGGGCGGCGCCGAGCGGACCGGCGTCGGCCGGCGCGGCCGTCGCCTCGCCGTGCCGGTCCAGCACGTCGAGCAGCGCCGCCACGACCGGTGCCAACCGGGTCGGCGCGTCACCGAGGCCGTCCTCGTCGCAGGCGTCGTCCATCACGAACAGCCAGGAGATCAGGTCGGTCAGGAGACGGAGCCGGTCGAGCGGTCCGTCCGGGTAGGCCCGCCCGGCCAGGCCGGCGGCATCGGCGCGGCGCAGCCGGCTCAGCCGATGTCCGGAACCGATCAGCCCAAAACTCTCCGCCCACGCGGTGGTCTCCCCGGCCACCACGTCGCTGCCCTCGTGGCGCCGTGCGGGGAAGGGGGGTTCCCGCAGCGCCGAGACCGCGAAGGTCCGCATGTTCCCCCAGTCGCGCCGTCCCGGAGTGATACCGCGCGGGAAAGCGTACGGGAGTACGGATCGGTGCGGGTCGCTGGGTGCAAAATGCATGACGAACGGTTAGTGACCGTTTACGTACAGTCGGTTACATTCCCAGGCTGGCGGTGCGCAACCGATGTGCGGACGCCGCCGGTCCGTCCAACTGGACCCGGGCCACCCGCTGCCGGCCGGAGAGGAACAGCGTGAGTTCGGCGGGCGCCCCGACCACACGCAGCGGCTCGCCACCCCGACCGACGGAGAGGTCGCCGTGTCCGGGCGCCTGCACGTAGAGGTCGGCGGGGAACCGGCGCAGCGCCAGCCGGGCCAGCGGCGCGGCCCGCCGCCAGAGCGCGGACTGCAGGCCGGCGGGCAGGTCGCGGGGGAGCCAGCCGGGCCGGGCCCGGCGCACGTCCTCGTGATGGATGAAGAACTCCATCGTGTTGGTCAGCTCGTCGACGAGCGGGTTGCTCACCGGGCTCCAGAGCGGCGGCCGACGCACCTGGGCCACCAACTCGGCGAACGGCCGGGCGGCGAACCGCCGGCGGACGCGCTCGGCGTACCCGCGCAGCGGCGGGAGCACGATGCCGCCCGCGGCGTCCGGGCGGCGCTCCCGGAGGACCAGGTGCGCGGCGAGGTCGCGGGTCAACCACCCCTCGGCCACGGTCGGCGCGTCCGGTCCAACGGTCAGCAGGAGATCGGCCAGCGCCTCGCGCTCGGCTCGGGCGTACCGCGGCATGGCCCCGATGGTAGGCCCGGACGCCGCCGGCGGCTCGCCGGCGCGGCGCCGGAGACCCGCCGCCCGGTGTACGTGACCGCCGACATATCCGCTCGGACGGCGGGGCCGGGCCCCGACCGGTAAGGATGGGGGAGATAATTGCGGCTTACGGCGGGGGAGAGCGTGGCGAGCGGGACAAGTCGGGACGTGCTCGGTCGGGGGTTCGCGGTCCTCGGGCGGGCGATCCGGGAACAGCCACGGATCTTCACGGTCGCGGTCACCGGCAGCGTGCTCTTCGGGGGCCTGGTCGTCGTCAGCGCGTACGTCGTGGGCGCGGTGGTCGGGGACGTGGTGGTCCCCGCGATCGCCCGCGGCTCGGTCGGGGTGGCCGCGCTCGTGCTGGCCGCCACGGCGCTGTTCGGCATCAGCGTGTTGCGGGTGGTCGGCATCTTCGGTCGCCGGCTCGGGGCCGGCTACATGCAGTACCGCCTCCAGGCCGCGTACCGGCGGCGGGTCACCCGGCGCTACCTGGACCTGCCCCTCTCCTGGCACCACCGCAACGCCACCGGCACGCTGCTCTCCAACGCCAACTCGGACGTGGAGGCGACCTGGTACCCGATCGCGCCGCTGCCCTTCGCGGTCGGCACCCTGGTCATGCTCGTCGGCGCGGTCGTCTCGCTGTTCGTCACCGACTGGGCGTTGGCCCTGGTCGGGCTGGCGGTCTTCCCGGCGCTGTTCGCGCTCAACGTGGTCTACTCCCGCCGGATGGCGCCCCGGCAGGCGCGGGCCCAGCGGCTCCGCGCCGAGGTCAGCGGGATCGCCCACGAGAGCTTCGACGGCGCGCTGGTCGTCAAGACCATGGGACGGGAGGCGCAGGAGACCGCCCGGTTCGCCGGCCGGGCCGGCGAGCTGCGGGACGCGCTGATCTCGGTCGGCCGGCTGCGGGGCGTCTTCGACCCGATGCTCGAGACCCTGCCCAGCCTCGGCACCCTCGCCGTGCTGGTGGTCGGCGCGTTCCGGCTGCGGCAGGGCGCCATCAGCGTTGCCGAGCTGGTCAGCGTGGCGTTCCTGTTCACCGTGCTGGCGTTCCCGGTGCGGGCGATCGGGTGGGTGCTGGCCGAGCTGCCGCGCAGCGTCGCCGGCTGGGACCGCGTACGCCGGGTCCTCGACGCCACCGGGGAGATGCCGTACGGCGACCGCGAACTCGACCCCGCCACTCCGGGCGGGGCCACCCTCGGCTTCGCCGACGTGAGCTTCGCCTACGAGCCGGCCGAGGCGCACCTGCCCGGCGCCGAGGTGCTCGGCGAGGTCTCCTTCACCGTGCCGGCCGGCCGCACGGTCGCGCTGGTCGGGCCGACCGGAGCCGGCAAGTCCACCATCGCGTCGCTGGCCGTGCGCCTGGTCGACCCGCGGTCGGGCACCGTCACCCTCGACGGGGTGGACGTCCGGCAGCTCACCGCGGGGTCGCTGGCCCGCACCGCGGCGCTCGTCGCCCAGGTGCCGTTCGTCTTCGACGACACCGTCCGCGCCAACATCACCCTGGACCGGCCCGGCATCGACGACGAGGACGTCTGGGCGGCGCTGCGGCTGGCCGAGGCGGACGGCTTCGTCGCCGCCCTCCCCGACGGGCTGGACACGATGGTCGGCGAACGCGGCACGTCGCTCTCCGGTGGGCAGCGGCAGCGGCTCACCCTGGCCCGGGCCCTCGCCGGCCGGCCGCGGCTGCTGGTGCTCGACGACGCGACCAGCGCCGTCGACCCGAGGGTCGAGGCGGCCATCCTGGCCGGGCTGCGCGCGGCCGACCGGTCCGGAGCGACCGCCACGTCGATCCTGGTGGTGGCGTACCGGCGGGCCACCATCGCGCTGGCCGACGAGGTCATCTACATCGAGCAGGGCCGGGTGGTGGCGCGCGGCACGCACACCGCGCTGCTCGCCACCGTGCCCGGGTACACCGACCTGGTCACCGCGTACGAACAGGCCGAGGTGGAGCGGTCGGCCCAGGAACAGCCGTACGACGAGGAGGTCGCCCCACTGACGTCCGGCC
Organism: Micromonospora sp. WMMD812; assembly: GCF_027497215.1. Lineage (NCBI taxonomy): Bacteria > Bacillati > Actinomycetota > Actinomycetes > Micromonosporales > Micromonosporaceae > Micromonospora > Micromonospora sp. WMMD812. Next base: position 6,511,966 of record NZ_CP114904.1, read on the forward strand.
TCGAGATGGAGGTGGACCGGTGAGCGCGAGGAGTGCAGCGCAGCGGAGCCCCGCAGTCGCGAACGAAAGGCGGACCCGGTGAGCGACGGGACGGAACGGCCGGAGGAGGTCGAGTCGACCTGGCGGACGCTGCGCCGGGGCCTCGCGCTCTCCCCGGAGCTGCGGACCGGGCTGATCGGCACCCTCGCGCTGGCCCTGGTCTACATGATCGGCCGGGTGGCCGTGCCGGTCGCCGTGCAGCAGGGCATCGACCACGGCATCGTCGGCGGGCTGGACCTCGACGTGGTCTGGGCCGTCGTGGCCGTGACGGCGGCCATCCTGGTGGTGACCACGCTCTGCGGCTACCTGATGATGCGCCGGCTGTTCACGGTGAGCGAGACCGCGCTGGCCGGCGTGCGGACCCGCGCGTTCCGGCACGTGCACGACCTGTCGATGCTGCACCAGCAGTCCGAGCGGCGCGGCTCCCTGGTCTCCCGGGTCACCAGCGACGTCGACCAGATCACCCAGTTCCTCCAGTGGGGCGGCGTGATCCTGCTGGTCAACCTCGGTCAGCTGGTGGTCACCACGATCGTGATGCTCGCCTACTCCTGGCAGCTGACCCTGGTGGTGTTCGCCGCGTTCCTGCCCGCGGTGCTCGTGATCCGGCAGCTCCAGCGCCGGCTCGGCGTGGCGTACGGGACGGTCCGGCAACGCACCGGCACGTTGCTCGGCGCGATCGGGGAGAGCGTGGTGGGCGCGCCGGTGATCCGGGCGTACGGCATCGCCGGCCGTACCGCCCGGCGGTTGGACGAGGCGATCGACGGGCAGCGCCGGGCACAGCAGCGTGCCATCCGGATCAGCATCCTCGGCAGTTCCGTCGGTGAGCTGGCGGCCGGGCTGGCGCTGGCCGGCGTGGTGGTGCTGGGGGTCACGCTCGGCGTGGACGGCACGCTCTCGATCGGTCAGTTGACCGCGTTCCTCTTCCTGGTCACGCTCTTCATCCAGCCGGTGCAGATCGCCACCGAGGTGCTCAACGAGGCGCAGAACGCGATCGCCGGCTGGCGCCGGGTGCTGGACGTGCTGGACGTGAAGCCGGACGTGGCCGACCCGGGCGAGCAGGGGCGGGACCTGCCGTCCGGGCCGCTGGACATCCGCTTCGCCGAGGTGGGCTTCGCCTATCCGGGCGGGCCGCCCGTGCTGCACGAGATCGACGTGGAGATCCCGGCGAAGAGCCGGGTGGCGGTGGTCGGCGAGACGGGCAGCGGAAAGACGACGTTCGCGAAGCTGCTCACCCGGCTGATGGACCCGACCGAGGGCGCGGTGCTCCTCTCCGGGGTGCCGCTGGACCGGGTGCGGTTCGCCTCGCTGCGTTCGCGGGTGGTGATGGTGCCCCAGGACGGCTTCCTCTTCGACGCCACGGTCGGCGAGAACGTCCGCTTCGCGAGGTCGGACCTGACCGACGACCAGCTCACCACGGCGTTCGGCGAGCTGGGCCTGGCCGACTGGCTGGACGGGCTGCCCGCCGGGCTGGACACCCCGGTCGGTGAGCGCGGCGAGGCGCTGAGCGTGGGGGAGCGGCAGCTGGTCGCGCTGGCCCGCGCGTACGTGGCCGACCCGGACCTGCTGGTGCTGGACGAGGCGACCAGCGCGGTCGACCCGGCCACCGAGGTGCGTCTCCAGCGCACTCTGGACGCGGTCACCCGGGGGCGGACCACGCTCGCCATCGCGCATCGGCTCTCCACCGCCCAGGCCGCCGACGAGGTGATCGTGGTGGACCGGGGTCGGATCGTGCAGCGCGGCCCGCACGACGAGTTGGTCCGCGACCCCGAGTCGACCTACGGCCTGCTGTACGCCTCCTGGCTGGAGCAGACCCGCTGAGCCGTCCCGGTGCCCGGCGGCGGGCCGCGCCGCGGCGGCGGCCCGCCGTGCCGGGTCAGCGGGAGTAGAACTCCACCACCAGCTGCTCGTCGCAGATCACCGGCACCTCGTGCCGGGCCGGCTCCCGCAGCAGTGTGGCCCGCAGCGCGGTCAGGTCCACGGAGAGGTAGGGCTGGCCCGGCCCGTCGCCGCGGTTGGCGCCGGTGGCGGCGAGCTGGAACGGCAGCGACTCGCGGCTGCGCTCACGGACGCCGACCACCTGCCCGGGGCGCAGCCGGTACGAGGGCCGGTCGACCTTGCGTCGGTCGACGGTGATGTGGCCGTGGGCGACCAGCTGACGCGCCTGGTAGATGCTGCGGGCGAGGCCGGCGCGGTGCACCACCGCGTCGAGCCGCCGCTCCAGGAGCGCCACCAGGCTCTCACCGGTCTTGCCGGCGCCGCGGACCGCCTCGTCGAAGGTGCGGCGGAGCTGCGTCTCGCTGACGTTGTACTGGTGGCGCAGGCGCTGCTTCTCCAGCAGCCGCACCTGGTAGTCGGACGTCTTGCGGCGCTGCCGGCCGTGCACGCCCGGGGGGAAGGGGCGGCGCTCGAAGTACTTGACGCACTTCGTGGTCAACGGGATTCCGAGGGCGCGGGAGAGCCGGACCTTGGGCCGGGACTGGTTCACGGTGGACCTCTCCGATCGGGTGCTCTAGGGTGCTAGTTAGGTAAGGCTAACCTATGAAGGAGTGAGTGCCATGCGGCCCAGCCCCGCGGAGATCGTCCGCACCCTCGTCGCGGGCCGGCTGCCCGGCCTCGTCCACCTGGCGCACCGGCCGGGCCCGCACCACGTTCGGCACGTCACCGACCCGGACGGGCAGGTGCTGCTGCTGGTCCCGGTGGTCAGCGACCTGGCCGCCGCGCTGCGGCCCGCCGAGGGCGAGGACGACGTCGCGCTCGTCCTCGACGTGCTCGACCTGCCGCCCGCGGCCGGCGCGCCGACGCTCGGCCGCGCCTGGGTCTCCGGCTGGGCGACCGAGCTGCGGGGGGAGGAGGCGCGCGCCGCGGCGGTCGACTTCGCCGCCGTCGAGCCGACCGGCGACCTGCTCGATTTGGGCACCCGGTTCCGGCTGTTCCGGTTCGAGGTGGTCGAGGCCCGCTGGGAGCGCGCCGGCGCCGGCCATCGGATCGACCCTGAGGCGTACGCCGCGGCCCAGCCGGATCCGCTGCACCACCTCGAGGCGGAGTTGCTGGCCGACCTCGCCGACCACCACAGCGCCGAGGTGACCGGCTACCTCCGCCGGCAGCTCGGGCTGACCGACGACGGCGGGGACGGGCCGCCCCGGGTGGTCCGGATCGACCGGTACGGCCTGGTGGTCGCCCTCGGCCGGCCGGGCGCCCGGCGGCGGGTCCGGCTGGAGTTCCCGCACCCGGTCGCCGACCACGACGAGCTGGCCCATCTGCTGCACCCGATGGTCTGTCCCCGCGCCGCCGCCGGGTAGGACGCCCGCCTCCGGATGCGTTGCCGGCGACCCGGTCTGGTGGCGCGGTGCGCTCAGCCGGGCAGCTCGCCGGTGAGGTAGCGCTGGACGGTCGGGCCGACGGTGGCGACCAGCGTCTCCGGGGCCGCGGAGGCGACCGGCTCCAGCCGGATCACGTGCCGCATCATGGCGAGCCCGATCAGCTGCGAGGCCACCAGCGACCCGCGCAGCGGCAGCTCGGCCGGGTCGACGTCGAGGTGGTCGAGCACCCGGCGCAGGACCTGGGTGGTCAGGAACTCCCGCAGCAGCCGGGCGGTCCACTCGTTGCTGACCGCCGACCGCAGCAGGGCCACCCCGGCCGAGCCGGCGGGGGAGTCCCACACCCCGAGGAACATCCGGACCAGCCGCTCGCCGAGGCCGTCGCGGTCACCCGCGAGAACCGTCGGCAGGAGCTCCCGGGGGTCGACCGGGGCCCGCATCGCGGCCAGGAAGAGCTGGTCCTTGCTCCCGAAGTAGTGGTGCACCAGGGCCGGGTCCACTCCGGCCGCGGCCGCGATCGCCCGGATCGACGCGGCGTCGAAGCCGCGCTCGGCGAACGCGGCGCGGGCCGCGCCGAGGATCGCCTCCCGGGTGTCGGGATTGCCGGGTCGCCGGCCGGTCCGCCGCGTCATCGCCGCCCTTCGCTCGTCCACCCGCCGCCGTCCGACGACGGGCCGTCCCGCTGCCCGCGCGGCGCCGGTCCCGGTCGGCCCGGGAGTCCGGGCTGCCCGGCGTCCCGGGTCGGCACCCCGGGCCCGCCGCCGCGCCGCGACGGGCCCGGACCGGGTCAGCCGCTGCGCCGCCGCAGGGTGGCCGAGGCCAGCACCAGCGCCAGCACCGTGGCGCCGGCGACGATCGCCACGTCCCGCCACATGGTGCCGGTGGGCTCGGCGTGCGCGCCGACCTCCTGGAGCGCCTCGACGGCGTACGACAGCGGCAGCGCGTCGCTGATCGCCTGCAGCCAGCCCGCCATCTCGCCGCGGGGCACGAAGAGCCCGCAGAGCAGCAGCTGGGGAGCGACCACGACCGGCATGAACTGTACGGCCTGGAACTCGGTGCGGGCGAAGGCACTGCAGAACAGCCCGAGCGCCACCGCGAGCACCGCGTTCAGCGCGGCGACCATGATGACCAGCCCGATGCTGCCCGCGGTGTCCAGGCCGAAGACCCAGTACGCCACGGCGGAGGCGACGGTGGCCTGGACCGCGCCGGCCAGCCCGAAGGCGATGCCGTAGCCGAAGAGCAGGTCGGCCTTGGCCAGCGGCGTGGTGAGCAGCCGTTCCAGCGTGCCGGTCGTGCGCTCGCGGAGCATGGCGATGCTGGTCACCAGGAACATGATGATGAACGGGAAGAAGCCGAGCATCACCAGCGCGATCCGGTCGAAGGTGCTCGGTCGGCCGGGCGGGGTGGGCTGGTCGGCGTACATGTAGTAGACGAGGGTGAGCAGCACGGCGGGCACCACCACCAGCAGGGCCACGGTGCGCCGGTCGTGGCGCAGCTGACGCAGGATGCGGCCGGTGGTGGCCGCCAGGATCCGCGGGTTCACGACGTCTCCCCTCCGCTCTCGCCGGTCAGGACGGTGGTGCCGGTCGCGCGACCGGCGCCCGTCTCGGCCGCCTTGATCAGCCGCAGGAACGCCTCGTCGAGGTCGTCGACGCCGGCGGCGGCGCGGACCGCGGCCGGGGTGTCGTCGGCGACCAGGCGCCCCTCGCGGATCAGCAGCAGCCGGTCGCAGCGGGCGGCCTCGTCCATCACGTGGCTGGACACCAGCAGGGTGGTGCCGGTCGCCGCCATCGCGTGGAACTGCGCCCACAGGTCGGCCCGCAGCACCGGATCCTGGCCGACGGTCGGCTCGTCCAGGATGACCAGCTCCGGCCGGCCGACCAGCACGCACGCCAGCGAGGCGCGGCTGCGCTGGCCGCCGGAGAGGTTGCCGACCAGCTGGCCGGCGGCCGAGCCGAGCCCGACGTCGCTGATCGCCCGGTCGGCGTCGGCCTGCCCACGCCCGTAGAGGGTGGCGAAGTAGCGCGTGTTCTCGCGTACGGTCAGGTCGGCGTAGACGCTGGGCGCCTGGGTGAGATAGCCGACCCGCCGCCGCAGCGCGGCGGCCCCGGCGGGCTGGCCCAGCACGGTGACCGTGCCGCCGGCGACCACCTGCACCCCGACCACCGCGCGCATGAGCGTGGTCTTGCCACTGCCGCTGGGCCCGAGCAGCCCGGTGACCGCGCCGCGCGGGACCACGCAACTGATGCTGTCCAGCACCCGTCGCCGGCCCCGGTTGACGACCAGGTCACGGACCACGATCGCCTCGTCCATCGCCCGCCTCCCGAGAAACTCATCATCTGTTGAACTCAACGCTAGATGAGATATCGGTGGATGCGCAACAGTTGACTTCGTGTGCACTCGAACTGGAAGCCTGGATGCCGTGGACACCAGCACCCGGGAGATCACCCTCACCGTCGGCGAGGCGGCCGAGCGGGTCGGCCTCACCACCTACACGCTGCGTTGGTACGAGCAGGAGGGACTGGTCGCGCCGGTCGGGCGGGACTCCGCCGGGCGGCGCCGCTACACCCCCGGCGACGTCGACTGGCTCTTCCTGCTCACCCGGCTGCGCCGGACCGGCATGCCGGTCCGGGACATGCGCCGCTACGCCGAACTGGCCCGGCTGGGCGACCGCACCCTCGGCGCCCGGCGAGCCCTCTTCGAGGCGCACCGCGACCGGGTGCTGCGCCGGATGGCCGAGCTCGAGGAGGACCTGAAGGTGCTCGACTACAAGATCGACGCTTACCGCCGGGCGGAGGAGGAGGGCCGATGACGCCCCGTCGGATGGGCGCCGGCGGCCCGGAGGTCTCCGCGATCGGCCTGGGCTGCATGGGCATGAGCTTCGCCTACGCGGGCCGGGACGACGCCGAGTCGGTCCGGACCCTGCACCGCGCGCTGGACCTCGGCGTCAACCACCTGGACACCGCCGACATCTACGGTGCCGGCGCCAACGAGCGGCTGCTCGGCCCGGTCGTCCGGGCGCGCCGCGACGAGGTGTTCCTGGCCACCAAGTTCGGCAACCGCGCCGGCGGCGGGGGCTTCGGCGGCACCGGCACCCCCGGCGCGTACGTGGACAGCAGCGCCGCGTGGGCCCGGGAGGCGTGCGACGCCTCGCTGGCGCGGCTCGGTGTCGACAGGATCGACCTGTACTACCTGCACCGGCGGGACCCGGCCACCCCCATCGAGGAGACCGTCGGGGCGATGGCCGAGCTGGTCGCGGCCGGCAAGGTCCGGCTGATCGGCCTCTCCGAGGTCAGCCCGGCGACGCTGCGGGCGGCGTACGCGGTGCATCCGATCGCGGCGGTGCAGCTGGAGTACTCGCTGTTCAGCCGCGACGTCGAGAGCGAGATGCTGGCCACCTGCCGGGAGCTGGGGGTGGCCCTGGTGGCGTACTCGCCCGTCGGCCGGGGGCTGCTGACCGGGGCGATCACCAGCCGGGACCAGCTCGCCGGCGACGACTGGCGGGCCGGCGCGCCACGCTTCGCCGAGGGCAACCTGGAGGCCAACCTGAGGCTGGTCGACGAGGTCCGCGCGGTGGCCGCGGAGGTCGGGGCCACCGCGGCCCAGACGGCGCTCGCCTGGCTGCTCGCGCAGGGTGAGGACGTGCTGCCGATCCCCGGCACCAAGCGGGTGCGCTGGTTGACGGAGAACGTCGCGGCGGCCGACGTCCGGCTCGCCCCCGCGCAGCTCGCCCGGCTGAGCGCGGCGATGCCGCCCGGGGCCGCCGCCGGCGAAAGGTACCCCGAGGCAGCAATGCGATTCGTCGGGCACTAGCCGCCGGACCGGACAGTAGGTCCGGCATCGGACATTGCGCCTCGATCGGGCGTACGGCACGATGGCGCCGTGGGTCACGCTCCGTTACCGGATGCCGGTTTCCTCGACGACTGGGCCGCCCGGCTGCGGCAGTTCGCCGAGCGACCCGTCGTCGGCATCATGCTGCGCGGCAGCCACGCCCGGCGGGCCGCCACCGCGCACAGCGACGTCGACCTCGACGTCCTGCTCGGTGGCGCCCCGTACGCCGCGCAACGGGCGTACCTCGCGGAGACCCCCGGCCGGCTGACCCACGTCTCGGTGGCGGCGCGGGACGTGCGGTCCTGGGTGGCCCGGCTCGGCGAGCCGGCCGAGTGGGCCTTCGGCCTGCCGGTCTTCGCGCCGGCCCGGCTGCTCTGGGCGGACGCGCACTGGCGACGCCGGATCGACCTGCCGGTGCTGTGCCAGCCGGCCGGGGAGCCGCAGCTCGAGGAGCTGATCGCCACTCTCGGTAAGGCCGCCGGGGCGCGGGCGGCCGGGGACCACCTCGGCGTCCGGCTCGCCGTCGCCGACCTCGCCCGGCTCTGCCCGTCGGTGCTGCGGCTGGCCAACCCCTCGGTGCGGGTGGCCTCCCGCCGGGCCGCGTTCGCCGCCGCGCTGAACCTCCCGGTGGCCCCGGCGGGATACCGGGAGGACATGCTGCTCTGCCTCGGCCTGCGCCCCGGCGCCCCCGGCCACCTCTGGGCGGCGGCGGTCCGGCTGGTCGCCGGCTCGCTGCCGCTGATCCGCCCGTATGCGGGCCAGATCGCCGAGTCGGCCGGGTCGGACCTCGCGGACGCCCTGCTCGACGGCCGGCTGGACCGCTACGTCGCCCAGCTCGCCGGCCCGGCGGATCGTGCCACCCGGTCCCGGCGGGAGGCGTCGCCGGTGCCCTCGCCGCGTGCGGGAGAATGGGTGACTGTGCCCGTACCTGACGCGCCGGTGACCGGCGTTCCCACCGACCCGAGCGAGCCGCCGGCGCCCGGCGGTCCCGCCCGCCCGTCCCGGCTCGACCCGGCCGTCGCCGCCCGGCTGCGCCGCACCGCCGACGGCCTGGTCGCCGCCGTGGTCCGCCAGCACGACTCCGGCGAGGTGCTGATGGTCGCCTGGATGGACGACGAGGCGCTGCACCGGACCCTCACCACGGGCCGGGCCACCTACTGGTCGCGCAGCCGCCGCGAGTACTGGGTCAAGGGCGCCACCTCGGGCCACCACCAGCACGTCCGCTCGGTCGCGCTGGACTGCGACGGCGACGCGGTGCTGGTGAGCGTGGACCAGGTCGGGGCGGCCTGCCACACCGGGCACCGGACATGCTTCTTCGAGGAGCTGCCGGTCACCGGGGCGGACGCGCCGTGAGCGCGGGCGTCGACACCGGGCGTGCGGCGGAGGAGAGGCGGTCATGACCGACGGCGTGGTGAGCCCCGACGAGGCGACCTTCAGCGGGCTCGCCGCCCGCTGGCGGGTGGTGCCGGTGACCCGGCGGCTGCTCGCCGACGCGGAGACCCCGGTCGGGGTCTACCGCAAGCTGGCCGGCGGCCCGGGCACCTTCCTGCTGGAGTCCGCCGAGCAGGGCGTCGGCTCCGCCGGCATGGCCTGGTCCCGATACTCGTTCATCGGCGTACGCAGTAGCGCGACCCTGGTCGAGCGGGACGGCGCGGTCGCCTGGCTCGGCCAGCCGCCGGCCGGGCTGCCCACCGGAGGCGACCCGGTCCAGGTGCTGCGGGAGACCGTGGCGGCGCTCGCCGGGCCGGCGGGTGATCCGGCCGGCGGCACGCCGCCGCTGACCGGCGGCATGGTCGGCTACCTCGGCTACGACCTGGTCCGCCGCTTCGAGCGGCTGCCGGAGCTGACCGAGGACGACCTGGGCGTGCCCGAGCTGGGCATGATGCTCGCCACCGACCTGGTGGTGCTCGACCACTACGACGGCTCGGCGATCCTGGTCGCCAACGCCGTCCTGCCGCCGCTGGACGAGCCGGACCGGGACGCGCGGGTCGCGGCGGCGTACCACCACGCGGTAGGCCGGCTGGACGCGATGACGAGCGCGTTGTCCCGGCCGATCCCGCCGATGATCTCGACGGTCGACCGGCCGCCGGCCGGCGACGTGGTCAGCCGGACGCCGGACGGCGGCTACCCCAAGGCGGTGGAGGCGGCCAAGGAGGCGATCCGGGCCGGCGAGTGCTTCCAGATCGTGTTGTCCCAGCGGTTCGAGCGGGCCACCCACGCCGACCCGCTGGACGTGTACCGGGTGCTGCGCACCACCAACCCGAGCCCGTACATGTACCTGCTGCGCTTCGACGGCTACGACATCGTCGGCTCCTCGCCGGAGGCGCACCTCAAGGTGACCACCGACGCCGACGGGCAGCGGCGGGCGCTGCTGCACCCGATCGCCGGCACCCGGCCGCGCGGCGGCACCCCGGCCGCCGACGCCCGGCTCGCCGCCGAGCTGCTCGGCGACCCGAAGGAGCGGGCCGAGCACGTCATGCTGGTCGACCTGGGCCGCAACGACCTCGGCCGGGTCTGCCGGCCGGGCACGGTCGAGGTGCCCGAGTTCGCCACCATCGAGCGGTACAGCCACGTCATGCACATCGTCTCCACGGTGGTCGGCACGCTGCGTGAGGACCGCACCGCGTTCGACGCGCTGGCCGCGACCTTCCCGGCCGGCACCCTCTCCGGCGCGCCGAAGGTGCGGGCCATGGAGATCATCGAGGAGCTGGAGCCGGTCCGGCGCGGCGTCTACGGCGGCACCGTCGGTTACTTCGGCTTCGGTGGCGACCTGGACATGGCCATCGCCATCCGCACAGCGCTGATGCGCGAGGGCCGGGCGTACGTGCAGGCCGGCGCCGGCGTGGTGGCCGACTCCGACCCGGCCGCCGAGGGTCAGGAGACCCGGAACAAGGCCGCCGCGGTGCTGGCGGCCATCGCCGCGGCGGAGACGCTGAGGGCGGCCCGGTGAGCACGAGGAGTGCAGCGCAGCGGAGCCCCGCGGTCGCGGACGAAAGGCGGGCCCGGTGAGCGCGAGGAGTGCAGCGCAGCGGAGCCCCGCGGTCGCGGACGAAAGGCAAGCCCGGTGAGCGCGCGGGCCGGCACGGGTCGGCGTGAGCTGACGTACGCCGTGCTGCTCTCCCTGGCCGGCGCGGGCCTCGCGTTCTGGGCGGCGACCCGCACCTGGTCGGTCGAGCTGACTGTGCGCCCGACGCCGCTGGCGCCGGAACGGGCGGACCACACCGGGGGCGGCCTGCTGCCGTGGTTGCCCGCGCTGGCCGTGGTCGGGCTGGCCGGCGCGGGCGCGGTGCTCGCCACCCGGGGGTGGCTGCGTCAGCTGGTGGGTGGCCTGCTCGCGCTCCTCGGGGTGGCGGTGGCCGCCGGGGGCCTGTACGGCCTGATGGCCGACTTCGCCGGGGCGGTGAGCCGGCAGTGGCCGGCCCTCTGCCTCGTCGGCGGGCTGGTGGCCGCCGGGGGCGGGCTGCTGACCGCGCTGCGCGGGCGGGGCTGGCCGGGGATGGGCGCCCGCTACGAGCGGCCGGCCCGGGTCGCGCCGGCGGCCGGGGCCGTCGGTGGCGGAGCCGCGGGTGGCGGGGCAGCGACCGGCGGGGACGTGGCCGGCGGTGCCGCGCCCGGACCGGTGGCCGGGCGGCGCACCACCGAGGCGTGGGACGCGCTGGACCGGGGCGAGGACCCGACGGTCAGCTGACCGGCTGCTCCTCGCGCTGCCGGCGGGCGGCGGCCCGGGCGGCGGCGAGTTCGGCGACCAGCCGGTCCAGCTCGGCGCGCCGGTCGGCGCGGGCCCGGTCGGCGCAGACCGCCTCCCATGCGTTGCCCCGCGCGGTCCGCATCCGCCCCTCGCCGACCACCGCGCGTTCCAGCGTGTGTACCACGCCGACGGCGAGGGAGGCGACGGTCCGCGAGATGGTGGTCAGTCCGACGGCCGGGGTCGGGTCGGCAGTGCTCATGGTCACCCCGTTGCAGGATGGTTGGGGACGGTCAGGCAGACGCCCCATCGAGTCTGCCCGAGGGACAGACTGGCCGGCTCACGTTTCGCCGTGGTGACCGACACGTCAACTGTCCGTGCAGGGCCGGTACCAGGTACGAAGCCGTTCGTCCTTGAGCTTCGTCACAGCATCGACGGATGTCGACGGCTGGGCGCGGGGGGCCGCGGCGGTGGCATGATCGATGGGTCGATGTCGATGCGCGGCCCGGGTCGCCCTCAGTGGCGCCGGTCGATGGCGGAGGTGGCGCTGAGTGACACCCTCTTCACGGCAGGTCGGCCATTATGCCCCAGGCCCATTGGTGAGGAGCGCCATACCCCCACCACCTGGCGCCAGCTGGCGCCCCCTAGCATCGGCCCATGACACCCGGAGAGGGGAGTCCGTTGGTGACTGCTGAGCATGCGCACGCGGAGGGGGACGAGGCCGGTCCGGCGGCGTCCGTAAGCGTGCTCGACGAGATCCTGGCCGGCGTGCGCGAGGACGTGGCCCGGCGCCAGGAGCAGGTTCCGCTGGAGCGGATCCGGGAGTTGGCCGCCGCCGCCCCGCCGCCGCTGGACGCGTACGCGGCCCTGCGGAAGCCCGGCGTCGCGGTGATCGCCGAGGTGAAGCGCTCGTCGCCGTCGAAGGGCCAGCTGGCGGAGATCGCCGACCCGGCCGACCTGGCCGGCGACTACGCCGCCGGCGGGGCCCGGGCGATCAGCGTGCTGACCGAGGGGCGCTGGTTCGGCGGCTCGCTGGACGACCTGGCCGCGGTCCGCGCCGCCGTGCAGATCCCGGTCCTGCGCAAGGACTTCGTGGTCTCCAGCTATCAGGTGCACGAGGCCCGTGCCCACGGCGCCGACCTGGTGCTGCTGATCGTCGCCGCGCTGGAGCAGAACGTGCTGATGGGTCTGCTGGAGCGCATCGAGTCCCTCGGCATGACCGCGCTGGTCGAGGTGCACGACGAGGAGGAGGCCGACCGGGCGCTGGAGGCCGGCGCCCAGGTCATCGGGGTCAACGCACGCGACTTGCGTACCCTGGAGGTCGACCGCTCGGTGTTCGAGCGGATCGCGCCCGGCCTGCCCAGCAGCGTCGTGAAGATCGCCGAGTCCGGCGTGCGCGGCCCGCACGACCTCATCCGGTACGCCTCGGCGGGCGCCGACGCGGTCCTGGTCGGTGAGGGCCTGGTCACCCAGAAGAGCCCCCGCGAGGCGGTGGCCGAGCTGGTCAACGCCGGAAACCATCCGGCCACACCACGTCCGGTGCGCTGATCCCGCGCCGGCACCACCCGTAGCGAGAGGATCCCGATGAGCGCCGACGCCCTGGCCGCCCCGGCCGGTCCGTTCCCCGACGCCGCCGGCCACTACGGCCGGTTCGGCGGGCGATTCGTCCCGGAGGCGCTGGTCGCCGCCCTGGACGAGCTCGACGGGGCGTGGCGTACGGCGATGGGTGACGAGGCGTTCCAGGCGGAGTTCGGCGCCCTGCTGCGCGACTACGCCGGCACCCCGTCGATGCTGTACGCCGCCCGGCGGTTCTCCGCCAAGGTCGGCGCCCGGGTGCTGCTCAAGCGGGAGGACCTCAACCACACCGGTGCGCACAAGGTGCGCAACGTGCTGGGCCAGGCGCTGCTCACCAGGCGGATGGGCAAGACGCGGGTGATCGCGGAGACCGGCGCCGGGCAGCACGGGGTGGCCGCCGCGACCGCCGCCGCGCTGTTCGACCTCGAGTGCGTGGTCTACATGGGCGAGGTCGACACCGAGCGGCAGGCGCTGAACGTGGCGCGGATGCGGATGCTCGGCGCCACCGTCGTCCCGGTGACCACCGGCTCCCGGACGCTCAAGGACGCCATGAACGAGGCGATGCGGGACTGGGTCGCCAACGTCGACGACACCCACTACCTGATCGGCACCGCCGCGGGGCCGCACCCGTTCCCGGCCATGGTCCGCGACTTCGTCCGCGGCATCGGTGACGAGGCCCGCCAGCAGTGCCTCGACCTGACCGGCGCGCTGCCCGACGCGGTGACCGCCTGCGTCGGCGGCGGCTCGAACGCGCTCGGCATCTTCCACGCCTTCGTCGATGACCCGGGCCCGCGGCTGTACGGCTTCGAGGCGGGCGGCGACGGGGTGACGACCGGCCGGCACGCGTCCAGCATCACCGGCGGCTCCACCGGCGTGCTGCACGGCACCCGGACGTACGTGCTCCAGGACGCCGACGGCCAGACGATGGAGTCGCACTCGATCTCCGCCGGTCTGGACTACCCGGGGGTCGGGCCGGAGCACGCCTGGCTGCACGACGCCGGCCGGGCGACGTACCTGCCGGTCACGGACGACGAGGCGATGGCCGCCTTCGAGTTGCTCTGCCGCACCGAGGGCATCATCCCGGCCATCGAGAGCGCCCACGCGCTGGCCGGCACCGTCGCGATCGCCCCGAAGCTCGCCGCCGAGCTGGGCCGGGAGCCGACGATCGTGGTCAACCTGTCCGGCCGCGGCGACAAGGACGTCCACACCGCCGGCAACTACTTCGGCATCCTCGACAGGGAGTGAGTGCGATGAGCGTCGCGGGTCGACCGGACGGAGCTGCCGGCACGAGCCGGATCGGGGTCGCGTTCGACAAGGCCCGCGCGGACGGGCGGGCGCTACTGGTCGGCTGCATGCCGGCCGGCTTCCCGAGCGTCGAGGGCAGCATCGCGGCGATGACCGCGATGGTCGAGGCCGGGGTCGACGTGATCGAGGTGGAGATCCCGTACTCCGACCCCGTGATGGACGGCCCGGTGATCCAGAAGGCCAGCGACATCGCGCTCGCGGGCGGCGTCCGGACCGCGGACACGCTGCGCATCGTCGAGGCGGTCGCGGCCACCGGCGCGCCGGTGGTCATCATGACCTACTGGAACCCGATCGAGCGGTACGGCGTCGACGCGTTCGCCCGGGACCTCGACTCCGCCGGCGGCACCGGCCTGATCACCCCGGACCTCATCCCCGACGAGGCCGACGAGTGGCTCGCCGCCTCGGACGCGTACGGGCTGGACCGGACCTTCCTGGTCGCGCCGTCCTCCACCGACGCCCGGCTGGCGATGACCGTCGGGCACTGCCGGGGCTTCGTCTACGCCACCGCGATCATGGGGGTCACCGGCGCCCGCGCGCAGACCTCCACGGCGGCGCCGATCCTGGTCTCCCGCGTCCGGGAGGTCACCGACCTACCGGTGGGTGTCGGGCTGGGCGTCGGCACCGGGGCGCAGGCCGGCGCGGTCGGCGGGTACGCCGACGGTGTGATCGTGGGCAGCGCCCTGATCCGGTGCCTGCTCGACGCGCCGGACGAGGCCGCCGGCCTGACCGCCCTGCGCGCCCTGAGCGCCGAACTGGCCGAGGGCGTCCGGCACCCCCAGCGCTGACCCGCCCCGTCCTTCCCACCGATCTTGCACTTTCCGCCCGTGGAATGCGGTGGATGTGGCTTTTGCCGGGGCGCCAACTGCATGATCGCGGGTGGCGGCGGGCTCAGGGGCGGGCGGGGGTGTTCTGGGCGCGCTGGCTCGGGGCGGCCGAGGGGGGCGCCGTGGGGCAGTCGCGGAGCACGCCGGAGCGGCCGGCGGTGGCGTCGACGATGGCCGCACGGGTGGTCGGGGTGACCGCCGCCGGCAGGTCGGACGGGTCGTGCCAGGAGAGCCGGCAGTCGCCGGGCGGATCGGCGACCGGACGGTCGCCGTGGGCCTTCGCCCGGAACACGTGCACCAGGACGTCCGGCAGTGGGGCGGCGCGACCGGGCGGCGACGGCGCCGCGCAGGGCATCCCGTCGGCCAGGTGGTAGAGCCCCACCAGGTCGACCACCTCGATCTCGTACCCGGTCTCGGCGCGGATGTCGCGCAGCGCCGCGTCGACCGGACTCTCCGGACGGCGCAGCCGCCCGCCGGGCAGCGCGTAGCGCCGCTCGCCCGGGCCGTGCCGGCAGAGCAGCACCCGGCCGGCCTCGTCGGTGACGACCGCGGCGACCGCCCAGGTGAGCGTGCTCATGGACAAAGAGCCTACGGCGGTGCAAACCAGAAGTCACCGTGACGGCCCGACCGGTGGACCGGGGTGCCACCGAACGGCTCCGCAGCGGTAGCGTGTGCATCCGTGACCTTCGCCTCGCTGTCCCCCCAGGCGGCCCTGCCCAGCCCCAGCACCGCCGTCTGGCAGCTCGGACCGCTGCCGATCCGGGCCTACGCGCTGTGCATCATCGTCGGCATCGTGGTGGCCTGCCTGGTCACCGAGTACCGGTTGCGCCAGCGTGGCGTCGCGCCCGGCGCGGTGCTGGACATCGCGGTCTGGGCCGTGCCGGCCGGCATCATCGGCGCCCGGATCTACCACGTGATCACCTCGCCGGAGAAGTACTTCGGGACCGGCGGCGACCCCATGAAGGCGTTCGCCATCTGGGAGGGTGGTCTCGGCATCTGGGGTGCGGTCGCCGGCGGCGCGGTCGGCGCCTGGCTCGCCGCACGGCAGTTGGGCATCCCGTTCGCGGTGGTGGCCGACGCGCTGGCCCCGGGCCTTCCGCTCGCCCAGGCGATCGGCCGGCTGGGCAACTGGTTCAACAACGAACTCTTCGGTGGCCGGACCACCCTGCCCTGGGGCCTGGAGATCCACCGGATGGACCCGGACAATCCGGGTCACGCGCTGCGCGACGACGCCGGCCAACCCATCCTCGAACCCGGTCTCTACCACCCGACCTTCGCCTACGAGGCGCTCTGGAACGTCGGCGTCGCGGCACTGGTCTTCGTGCTCGACCGCAAGCTGCGGCTGGGGCGCGGCCGGGCGTTCGCGCTCTACGTCATGGGCTACACCGCCGGCCGGTTCTGGATCGAGCTGATGCGCACCGACGAGGCGAACACCATCCTCGGCGTCCGGCTCAACGTGTGGACCGCCGGCCTGGTCTTCCTCGGCGCGCTGATCTACTTCGTACGGGTCCGTGGCCCGCGGGAGTACCTGGTCCCGCTCGGCGCGGTGGCGACGCCCGCCGCGCCGGCCGAGTCCGACGTGTCCCAGGTCGACCTCTCCGCCCGCGAGGCCGGTTCGCGTGCGGCCGCCCCCGAGGGCTACCGGGTGGTCGACGAGGAGCAGTTCCGGGCGTACCGGGAGACGGGTGTGGTCCCCGCCGACCCGGCTGCCGAGGCATCCGAGTCGACCGAGGCCGAGCGGGGCGCGGAGACGTCGATCCCCGCCGGCCGCACCGACGGTGACCCGGAGCGGGCGTCCGAGGGCGACGACGACCGGCCGGCCGCCGGCGACGGACCGGCGCGGGACGACCGGGCCGGCGCGACCGGCTCGGGCCCGGCCGACCGCGACAGCTGACGGGGGAGCGGCACCATGCGTAGCGCGGTGGTGGTCGGCGCCGGGATCGGCGGCCTGTCGGTCGCCGGCGCGCTGGCCCGCTCCGGCTGGCAGGTCACCCTCCTCGAACGGGCCGACCGGGTCCGCCCCGACCCGACCGCGGTGGTGCTCTGGCCCAATGGGGTGCGCGCGTTGCGCGCGCTCGGCCTGGGGGCGGGCCTGGAGGCGATCGCCACCCCGCTGCCCGACGGCGGGGTCCGCCGCCCCGACGGGCACTGGCTGGTGCAGCCCCGCCCCACCCCGGCCGACCGGATGCCGGTGGTGGTGCATCGGGAGGACCTGCACGACGCGCTGATCGCCGGTCTCGGCGACCGGGTCGAGCTGCGGACCGGCGTGACGGTCCGCACCGTGCGCGCCGACCCGGGTGAGCGACCCGCGGTCGGCGACGGCCGGCACATGATCGAGGCCGACCTGCTCGTCGCCGCGGACGGCACCGACAGCGAGATCCGGCGGCGACTCGCCCCGGAATCCGCCGTGGTCAGCTCCGGCTGCGCCGCCTGGCGGGCGGTGATCCCCTGGTACCGGGCACCGCGGCTGCCCGCCGACCGGCCGGTCGGCGGCGAGGTGCTCGGCGCCGGCTACCGCTTCGTCTCGGCGTCGCTGGGCGAGCGCGGGTCGTCGGGCGGTTCCAGCCGGGGCGGCATCTACTGGGTGGCCACGGCGGCCGGCGCGCCCCGCCCCGAGCCCCCGGAGACCCAGCTCGCCCTGCTCCGCCGCTGGTACGCCGGCTGGCCGAGCCCGATCGGCGAGCTGCTCGACGCCACCGACCCGGCCGACCTGGTCCAGCAGGAGGTTCGTGAGCTGCGGCCGCTGCCCCGCGCGTACGGCTTCCCGGCCGGCCCGGGCGGGGTGGTGCTGCTCGGCGACGCGGCGCACGCCATGCCGCCGCACCTCGGCCAGGGCGCCTGCCTCGCCTTCGAGGACGCGGCCACCCTCGCCGCGCTGCTGCGCGAATCCCGCCTGCCCGACGCCGTGCAGGCGTACGACCGGGTGCGTCGTCCCCGCGCGGCCACCGTCGTGCGGCAGACCCGCCGGATGTCGGCCGTGCTGCAGACCCGTGGCCGGCTGGCGCTGCGCGCCCGTGACGCGGCGCTCGGCACGCTGACCCCACGCCTGCTGAACACCGCGGCGACCTCGGCCGCCCAGTGGCGTCCCCCGGCCTGAGCGTCGATCCTGCGCTTGCGGTGGGGGCGAAGGGCGCCCCTCGGCCCGGGCACCGCCTGATCGGCGAGGCTCGGGCCGGGCACGAGGTCAGGCGATGACGGCGGCGGGTTCGGCGATGCAGGCGGTGCCGATCCGGCGGAAGCCGACCCGCAGGTAGACGCGGGCGATCTCCTCGCTGCCGGCGGACAGGAAGATCAGCTCGGTCCCGGCGGCGCGCAGCTCCTGGGCCAGCGTCGCGGTGACCGCCGCGCCCAGCCCCCGGCGACGGGCGGCGGGCAGCGCGGCCACCCCGGCGATCTCGGCCACGTCGCCGACCCGCATCGCCATCCCGCTGGCCAGCGCCCCGTCCGCCGGCGTGGCCGCCAGCACGGAGATCCGCCGGCCGTCGGCGATCCGCACCCGCTCCTCGTCCAGCGCGGCGACGTCCAGTTCCATGATCGCGGCGTCCCGTTCGGCCGGACCCGCGTCGCCCCGGGCGGTGCCGGCCGCGGCGAACGCCACGGCCGCGACGGCCCGCCGGGCGGCCACCTCGGCGGCGAAGTCCGGCGACTCCGGGTCGAGCACCCGCACCGGTACGTCGCTGAGCGTCGCCGGGTCGGGCAGCGCCGCCGGGTCGAGCACCATCAGCGGCGCCTCCAGCACCGAGAGGCCGGCCGAGCGGGCGACCGGCAGCAGCGCGGGGGTCGTCTCGTGCACCCACTCGAAGGCCTCGGGCAGCCCCAGCTCCCGCTGGCGCTCCCGGGCCGCGTTGACGTCGGCCAGCGAGGGCGGCTCGGTCGCGTCCCGCCGGGGCCGGGCGTAGAACGGGAAACCGGCGCCGTCCCGGACAAACAGCACCAGGCCGCCGTACTCCTCCGCCCCAGCCCCGTCCCGGGGCACCGCGTCGTAGAAGCGTTCCAACCGGTCAAACAGGTCTTTGTGCAGGGGATCCACCGCGCGAGACTACACGTCCCAGACTCTGGACGGTGTGATCAATCTGGACTGGCCTTGCGGCCCCCGCCCTAACGTAGACTCAATAGACCCACGCGGGCCGACGTCGTCCCCATCATGATCCAACCCTGAGTGACGACAGGAGGCCCGGTGGCCTTTCCGTACCCGCACCAGCCGCAGCCGGCCCCCACGCTCGGCCCGGGAGCGCCCGCGGCCGGGCTCTACGACCCCGCCCAGGAGCACGACGCCTGCGGCGTGGCCTTCGTGGCCGACCTGCACGGCCGCCGCTCGCACGCGGTCGTCGAGAACGGTCTCGGCGCGCTCTGCCGGCTGGACCATCGGGGCGCCCGGGGCGCGGAGCCGAACACCGGTGACGGCGCCGGCATCATGATCCAGGTGCCGGACGCCTTCCTGCGCACGGTGGTGGACTTCCAGCTGCCGCCCGCCGGCGAGTACGCCACCGGCCTGGTCTTCCTCCCGGACGGCGACGCCGCGGAGGCCCTCGCCCGCCGGGTGGTCGAGAAGTACGCGCTGGTCGAGGGGGCCGAGGTGCTCGGCTGGCGGGACGTGCCGGTCGACCCGAGCGGGCTCGGTGAGACGGCCGTGGCCGCCATGCCGCGGATCCGGCAGCTGTTCCTCGCCGCACGCCGGCTGACCGGGTCGCCGGCCGGGCCGGCCGGCTCGGCGCTGCGCGGCATCGAGCTGGACCGGGTCGCGTTCTGCGTGCGCAAGCAGGCCGAGCGGGAGAGCGCCGAGCGGGGCGCGCCCGCGTACTTCCCGTCGCTGTCGGCGCGGACCATGGTGTGGAAGGGCATGCTGACCCCCGACCAGCTGCCGGAGTTCTACCCGGAGCTGACCGACGAGCGGGTGGAGAGCGCGATCGCGCTGGTGCACTCCCGGTTCTCCACCAACACCTTCCCGTCCTGGCCGCTGGCCCACCCGTACCGGTTCATCGCGCACAACGGCGAGATCAACACGATCCGCGGCAACCGGAACTGGATGCAGGCGCGTGAGGCGTTGCTGCGGACGCCGGACCTACCCGGCAACATCCGGCGGATCTTCCCGGTCTGCACCCCGGGCGCCTCCGACTCGGCCAACTTCGACGAGGTCCTGGAGCTGCTGCACCTGGCCGGGCGGAGCCTGCCGCACGCGGTGCTCATGATGATCCCCGAGGCGTGGGAGAACGACCCGGGGATGCGCCCGGACAAGCGGGCCTTCTACCGCTTCCACGCGAGCCTCATGGAGCCGTGGGACGGCCCGGCCTCGGTCGCCTTCACCGACGGCGAGATCGTCGGTGCGGTGCTGGACCGCAACGGGCTGCGCCCCGGGCGCTGGTGGCGCACCGAGGACGGGCTCGTCGTGCTCGGCAGCGAGGCGGGTGTGCTCGACCTCGACCCGGCCCGGGTGGTCGCCAAGGGGCGGCTCCAGCCGGGGCGGATGTTCCTGGTCGACACGGTGGCCGGCCGGATCGTGCAGGACGACGAGATCAAGGCCGAGTTGGCCGCCGCGCAGCCGTACGGGGAGTGGCTGCACGCCGGGCTGATCGAGCTGACCGACCTGCCCGCCCGCGAGCACATCGTCTACACCCACGACTCGGTGCGCCGCCGCCAGCAGACCTTCGGCTACACCGAGGAGGAGCTGAAGATCCTGCTCGCGCCGATGGCCCGCGCCGGCGCCGAGCCGATCGGTTCGATGGGCACGGACACCCCGATCGCCCCGCTCTCCACCCGGCCGCGGCTGCTCTACGACTACTTCCACCAGCTGTTCGCGCAGGTCACCAACCCGCCGCTGGACGCCATCCGGGAGGAGCTGGTGACCAGCCTCAGCTCCACGATCGGCCCCGAGGGCAACCTGCTCGACCCGGGACCGGCGAGCTGCCGGCAGATCGTGCTGCCGTACCCGGTGATCGACAACGACGAGCTCGCCAAGATCCTCTCCATCGACGAGGACGGCGACCTGCCCGGCTTCAAGGCGGTCCGGGTCTCCGGGCTCTACCGGATCCGCGAGGGCGCGGCCGGCATCAAGGCCCGGCTCACCGAGATCTGCCGGCACGTCTCCGAGGCGATCGAGGACGGCGTGCGCATCCTCGTCCTCTCCGACCGCGACTCCAACGCCGACCTGGCCCCGATCCCGTCGCTGCTGCTCACCGCGGCGGTGCACCAGCACCTGGTCCGCGAGCAGACCCGGACCCAGGTGGCGCTGATCGTCGAGTCCGGTGACTGCC
This sequence comes from Micromonospora sp. WMMD812, assembly GCF_027497215.1. Classification (NCBI taxonomy): domain Bacteria; kingdom Bacillati; phylum Actinomycetota; class Actinomycetes; order Micromonosporales; family Micromonosporaceae; genus Micromonospora; species Micromonospora sp. WMMD812. Next base: position 6,532,793 of record NZ_CP114904.1, read on the forward strand.
GCGAGGTGCACCACGCGGCGGTGCTGATCGGCTACGGCGCCGCGGCCGTCAACCCGTACCTGGCCTTCGAGTCGGTGGAGGACATGATCTCCACCGGGGCGCTGGTCGGCGCGGATCCGGCCAGGGCGGTGCGCAACTACGTCAAGGCGCTCGGCAAGGGCGTCCTGAAGATCATGTCCAAGATGGGCATCTCGACCGTGTCGTCGTACTGCGGCGCACAGGTCTTCGAGGCGGTCGGGCTGGACGCCCGCCTGGTCGAGCGCTACTTCCGGGGCACCCCGAGCAAGATCGGCGGCATCGGCCTGGCCGGCATCCACGCCGAGGTCGCCGCCCGGCACGCCCTGGCCTGGCCGCCCGCCGGCACCCCGGCCTCCGACCGGCTGGAGGTCGGCGGCGAATACCAGTGGCGCCGCGAGGGCGAGGTGCACCTGTTCAACCCGGAGACGGTCTTCCTGCTCCAGCACGCCACCCGCAGCCGCGAGTACGACATCTTCAAGCGGTACACCGCCACGGTGGACGCGCTCGCCGCCGAGACCGGGTCGCTGCGCGGCCTGTTCACCCTGCGCGACGGCGTCCGTCCGCCGGTGCCCCTGGACGAGGTCGAGCCGGCCACCGAGATCGTCAAGCGGTTCGCCACCGGCGCCATGTCGTACGGGTCGATCTCGGCGGAGGCGCACGAGACCCTGGCGATCGCCATGAACCGGCTCGGCGGCAAGTCCAACACCGGCGAGGGCGGCGAGGACGTCGAACGGCTGCACGACCCGGCCCGCCGCTCGGCGGTCAAGCAGATCGCCAGCGGGCGGTTCGGCGTCACCAGCGAGTACCTGGTCAACGCCGACGACCTCCAGATCAAGATGGCGCAGGGCGCGAAGCCCGGCGAGGGCGGCCAACTGCCGGGCAACAAGGTCTGGCCGTGGATCGCCCGGACCCGGCACGCCACCCCCGGCGTCGGCCTGATCTCCCCGCCGCCGCACCACGACATCTACTCGATCGAGGACCTCGCCCAGCTGGTGCACGACCTGAAGTGCGTCAACCCCGCCGCCCGGGTGCACGTCAAGCTGGTCAGCGAGGTCGGTGTGGGCACCGTCGCGGCGGGAGTCGCGAAGCTCAAGGCGGACGTCATCCTGATCTCCGGCCACGACGGCGGCACCGGCGCGTCCCCGCTTAACTCGCTCAAGCACGCCGGCACCCCGTGGGAGCTGGGGCTGGCCGAGGCGCAGCAGACGCTGCTGCTCAACAAGCTCCGCGACCGGGTCACCGTGCAAGTCGACGGCCAGCTCAAGACGGGCCGGGACGTGCTCGTCGCGGCCCTGCTGGGCGCCGAGGAGTTCGGGTTCGCCACGGCGCCGCTGATCGTCGCCGGCTGCGTGATGATGCGGGTCTGCCACCTGGACACCTGCCCGGTCGGCATCGCCACGCAGAACCCGGTGCTGCGGGAACGGTTCACCGGCACGCCCGAGTTCGTGGAGAACTTCTTCCTCTTCCTCGCCGAGGAGGTCCGCGGCTACCTGGCCGAGCTGGGCTTCCGGTCGATCGAGGAGGCCATCGGCCACAGCGAGCTGCTCGACGTCGCCCCCGCCGTCGCGCACTGGAAGGCGCACGGGCTCGACCTGGCGCCGGTGCTGCACCTGCCGGAGCTGCCGCCGGACGCGGCCCGCCGCGGCGTACGGGCGCAGGACCACGGGCTGGACCGGGCGCTGGACAACGAGCTGATCGCGCTCGCCGAGCCGGCGCTGCGCCCTGCCGGGTCCCCCGCCTCGGCGCCGGCCACCTCCGCACCGGTCACGCCGGTCCGGGCCGAGCTGGCGATCCGCAACGAGCACCGCAGTGTCGGCGCGATGCTCGGCGGCGAGGTGACCCGCCGCTACGGCGGGGCGGGGCTGCCCGCCGACACCGTCGAGTTCGCGCTGCGCGGCACCGCCGGGCAGTCCTTCGGCGCGTTCCTGCCGCGCGGGGTCACCCTGCGCCTGCACGGCGACGCCAACGACTACGTCGGCAAGGGGCTCTCCGGCGGCCGGATCATCGTCCGGCCGGACCCGGCCGCGCCCTTCGTCGACCCGGACGCCGCGCCCGGCGAGCGCGCCGAGGACCAGATCGTCGCCGGCAACACCATCCTGTACGGCGCAACCGCCGGTGAGGTGTTCCTGCGCGGCCGGGTGGGGGAGCGGTTCGCGGTGCGCAACTCCGGCGCGGCGGCCGTCGTCGAGGGGGTCGGCGACCACGGCTGCGAGTACATGACGGGCGGGACGGTGGTCGTGCTCGGGTCGACCGGGCGCAACTTCGCCGCCGGCATGTCCGGCGGCACCGCGTTCGTCCACCGGCTCGACCGGGGCCGGGTCAACGCCGAGCTGGTCGACCTGGCGCCGCTGCGCGAGGAGGAGCGGGCCGTCCTGCACGAGCTGGTGCAGCGGCACTTCGCCGAGACCGACTCGGCGGTCGCCGAGGAGCTGCTCAAGCGCTGGCCGGAGGCGGTGGAGGAGTTCACCGCCGTGGTGCCCCGGGACTATCGCCGGGTGCTGGAGATCATGCGGGCCGCCGAAGCCGCCGGCCGTGACGTCGACGACGCGGTGATGAGCGCGCTCGCCGCGCCCGCGTCGGTGCCGCCCGCTCCGCGGGCGGCCACCCAGGAGGTGGCTCGTGCCTGACCCGAACGGTTTCCTGCGCTATCCACGGCGGATGCCGGCCCGCCGGCCGGTCCCGGTGCGGATCAGCGACTGGCGGGAGGTCTACCCGCCGGCCGGCGAGGAGCTGATCCGTGAGCAGGCCACAAGGTGCATGGACTGCGGCATCCCGTTCTGCCATGACGGGTGCCCGCTGGGCAACCGCATCCCGGACTGGAACGACCTGGTCCGCACCGGCAACTGGGACGCGGCGGTGGCGTCGCTGCACGCCACCAACAACTTCCCCGAGTTCACCGGCCGGCTCTGCCCGGCGCCGTGTGAGGCGGCCTGTGTGCTCGGCATCGCCGGCGGCGAGCCGGTGACCATCAAGCAGGTCGAGGTGGAGATCGCGGACGCGGCGGTCGCCCGGGGTGGGCTGCGGCCGCAGCCGGTGCCGGCGCCGACCGGTCGCTCGGTCGCCGTGGTCGGCTCCGGGCCCGCCGGTCTCGCCGCCGCCCAGCAACTGGCCCGCGCCGGGCACGCGGTGACGGTGTACGAGCGGGACGACGCGATCGGCGGCCTGCTCCGCTACGGCATTCCCGACTTCAAGCTGGAGAAGCAGCACATCGACCGGCGGCTCGCGCAGCTCTCGGCCGAGGGCGTCGAGTTCCGCACGGGTGTGAACGTCGGTGTCGACGTCACCGCCGAGCAGTTGCGGGCGCGGCACGACGCCGTACTGCTGGCGTGCGGCGCGCTCGCCGGCCGGGACACCCCGGAGACCCCGGGCCGCCGGCTGCGCGGCGTACACCAGGCGATGGCGCACCTGGTCGCGGCGAACCGCGTGGTCGCGGCGGCGGACGGCCGGCGGCCGGCGCCGGCGGTGCTGGCCGATGGTACGCCGATCGACGCCGCCGGCCGGCACGTGGTGATCATCGGTGGCGGCGACACAGCGGCGGACTGCCTCGGGGTCGCGCACCGGCAGGGCGCGGCCGGCGTGCACCAGCTCGACCTCTACCCGCAGCCTCCGCGGGCCCGCGAGGAGACCCGCGACCCCTGGCCGACCTGGCCGTGGATCCTGCGCAGCTACCCCGCGCACGAGGAGGGCGGCGAACGGGTCTTCGCGGTCGCGGTGCAGGAGTTCGTCGACGACGGCACCGGACAGGTGCGGGCGGTGCGGATCGCCGAGGTGACCGTGGAGAAGCGGGACGGCCGCCGAGTCGTCACCGTGGTCCCGGGCACGGAGCGGGAGCTGCCGGCCGACCTGGTGCTGCTGGCGATCGGCTTCGAGGGCACCGAGGAGCAGCCGCTGCTGGCCCAGTTCGGGGTGACCCGCAACGCCCGCGGCGCCGTGGACGCCCGCCCGGACTGGCAGACCGACGTCGACGGGGTCTTCGTCGCCGGTGACATGCACCGGGGAGCCTCCCTGATCGTCTGGGCGATCGCCGAGGGGCGTGCGGCGGCCGCCGCCATCCACGCGTACCTCGGCGGTGGCACGCGGCTGCCGGCACCGGTCGAGCCGGGCACCGAGCCGCTCGCCGCCCGCTGATCCGCCGGCTCGTCCCCTCCCGACCCGGATGTCGCCCCGGCCCGCCACCGGCCGGGGCGGTGTCGCGTGGGGCCCTGACGGGCCGGGCCGGCGTCGTGCGGCCTGACGGGGGCGGGCGGCGTGTGGCCCGCACCGGGGGCAGGGCGTCGTGTGGCCCGCACGGGGGCAGGGTGGCGTCGCGTGAGCCGCCTCACGAAGACGGGCAAATCGGGGCAACTGCCGCCACACTTGTCGGCGGCCGAACCGACGTGGGACCGGCCCTGTCGTCATGACCGTCGGGTCGGGGAGGTTGTGCCGTGGCCGCAGGTGCCACGTTCGCCGCGTTGCGCCACCGGAACTACCGGATCTGGGCCATCGCCGGGTTCGTGTCCGTCGTCGGCACCTGGATGCAGGTGCTCGGCGTCAACTGGTACGTCCTCTCCCGGACGGGCTCGGCGACCTCGATGGGCTTCGCCGTGCTCCTGCAGGCCCTCCCGACGCTGCTGCTCAGCGTCTGGGGCGGCGCGCTGGCCGACCGGCTGAGGGCCCGTCCGCTGCTGATCGCCGCGCAGGCGGCCCACGCGGCGCTGGCGGCGGGTCTGGCGGTGGTCGCCGTCACCGGAGCGGGCGGCCTGCCCGCCATCTACGCGATCTCTCTCGCGACCGGCGCGGTCTCGGCGATCGAAGGCCCGGTGATGGGCCGGTGGGCCTCCACCCTCGTGGACCGGGAGACCCTCGGCAACGCCCTGGCGCTAGGCTCGCTCACCAACTCCGCCGGCCGCATCCTCGGCATGAGCGCCGGCGCCGTCGTGGTCGCCGTCGTCGGCCCCGCGCTGCTCTTCGTCATCAACTCGGCCAGCTTCGTCGCGGTGGTCGCCGCCCTGTTCCTGGTCCGCGAGCGGGAGCGGCACATCGGGGAGCCCGTGGCCGCACCCACGCCGGCGGACAGCAGCATCCGGGCCGGGTTCCGCTACCTGCGGCGCCAACCGGTGGTGCTCGTCGCGTTGGCCCTCTCGTTCGTGCTCGGCAGCCTCGGCCGCAACTACCAGGTGACCATGGCGGCGATGAGCGACGGGCCGCTGCGCGGCGGCGCCTCCGGCTACGGACTCCTCTCCACCGTCTTCGCCCTGGGTACCGTGCTCGGCGCGCTCCTCGCCGCGCGGCGACGGGACCTCGGCTACGGCGTCCTGGTCGGCGCGGGGCTGGTGGCCAGCGCACTGCAGATCGTCGCCGGCCTGGCGCCGGGCACGATGAGCTTCGCCGCGGTGATCCTGCCGATCGCCGCCGCGGCCGTGGTCATCGACACCACCGTCGGAGCCCGGGCCCAGCTCGACACCGACTACCTGATGCGCGGCCGGGTGCTGGCCGCGCTGGCGGTCACCGGCTCGGTCTCCGCCGCGGTCGGCGCGCCGCTGCTCGGCTGGCTCTCCGAGCACGCCGGCCCCCGGCAGACCCTGGTGCTCGCCGGGGCGATCGCGGCCGTCGCCACCGCGGCGGCGGGCGTGGCCCTGGACCGGCTGCACGGCTGCCGAGTGCGGCAGCGGGTGGCCAAGGCCGTGCCGGTGGTCCGCCGCCCGGTACGCCGGGTCGCCACCACCGCCGCCCGCGTCGTCGGACCCGCCACCGTCCCGGCGCGGCGCGCAACAGTCGCCGCCGCACCGGGCGTCCGGCCGACCCGGACGCCCATCCCCGCGGCCCGCCCGGGGCCGCCCCGGCCGGCTGCCGGTCGGCCCGTGCCGCCGCCCGTCCGTCTCGCCCACCGGCCGGCCTCGTCCGAATCGGGCACCGGCGTGCCGGCGCCGGCCTCGACTCAAGCGCCCGGCGCCTGACCAGCGCGCCGCCCGCGCAATCGGCCGCCGGGGTGCCGGCGCCAGCTTCGACTCGCGCGCCCGGCGCCCGACCAGCGCGCCACCTGCGGACGCGGCGGTTCGGCACGCACCGGCGGCGCCCGCGGGCCAGAGCCCGCGGCGGCAGCGCCCCGGGCCCTGCGCGCGGCCGGGGCATGGTCCCGTCGTTGGCCGTGTGAGCGAGGCCATGGTCTTGGTCGGGGCCGAGGGCACGTTCGGGACCGGACCGGACGAAGATCATCGTTACGCTGCGGCCATGGAGATCGAGGAGCGCCTCCGGCGGGTCCGTCGGTGGCTGTGGGTCGTGGTGGTCGGGCTCTTTCTCAGTGGCGTGACCGCGTTCCCGCTGGAGATCGAGGTCCGCTGGCTGCTCCGAGCGGTCGAGCCGTTCGCCGACCAGATGCCCGCCCTGGTCGCCTGGATCGAGCGGGTCCACACCGGACTGGTCGAAACCGGCGACCGTCAGCCGTTCATGCTCTACGGCACCGACTGGCTGGCCTTCGCGCACCTGGTGCTCGCCGTCGCCTTCTGGGGACCACTGCGCGACCCGGTGCGCAACGTGTGGGTGGTCCAGCTCGGGCTCATCGCGTGTGCCGGCATCGTGCCGCTGGCGCTGATCTGCGGGCCGATCCGGGACATTCCCTGGTTCTGGACGCTGGTCGACCTGTCCTTCGCCGTCGGCGCCTTCCCGCCACTCTGGTTCGCCTACCGGCACATCCGCCGGATCGAGGCGGCCGGGGGAGGCTGGCGCGCCGGCCGGCCAATCGCCGAGGCCGCCGCCGACGCCAGCTGAGCGGAGGCCGGGACACCGTCGTCCTTTATCGACGCCATGTCGCCGACATGGCGGTGTCCCGCCGATCCGGATGCCGCGTTGTGGGCGACATGGAGTCGATCATTCAGACCGGAGCCGACGAGGCCGGCGGCGGAGGCGCCCGGCGGCGTCGGAAGTGATGAGCGTTATGACGGAGAGGCATATTTGTGCCTCTCCGTCATAGTCGTGGCACCGGGCCCTCTGGCTGGTGCCGCTCGCCCGCGCCGACGAGGGCGCGAGCACCCCGGGGCAGCGCTTCTCGTGATGGTGGGCTGCCCTCCTCGGCTCCTGATCGCCCGGCTGCCGGCAAATTCGGATGGCCGTCCGTGGCCTTCGGCGAGCCCGGAGTCCGAGGGCAAGGGGGGCGTTGTGCACCCGGGCCGGGCTCGGGCGGAACAGCCCGGCTGTGGGCGACTGCCCGGGTGCCGACGAGCCCCGCGGGGGCCGCGCCGGGAGCGCGAGGAGGCGCTCGTGGCCTGGAGGTCGGACGGGCCGGCCGAGACCGCGGTGGCGGCGGCCGAGCGGGCGCTGAGCGTCGGCGGACTGGCGGGGTGCCCGCCGCCGCGCGGCGGCGGGCACCCGGTGCTCAGCGGGTGAGGAGGCGGTGGGCGTCGCGGATCTTGGCCCAGGACTTCGGCTCCACCGGCGGCGCGGCCTTGCGGGCCGCCAAGCCGGGCACCTCCGGCCGGCCGGCGGTGAACAGCCAGGTGGTGAACAGGTCCGTCAGGTCCAGCCCGGAGATCCGCTCGGCGAGGGCCTGGAACTGCGCGATCGTGCCGTTGCCGTAGCGGTGCTCGGCGGTCCAGGCGGGCAGGATCTCGAAGAACGCGTCGTCGCCGACGGCCAGCCGGAGCTGATGTACGGCCATCGCGCCCCGGTCGTAGACGGCGTCGTCGAAGATCCGACCCGGACCCGGGTCACCCGGCGGCACCTGCCAGAACTCGGAGTCCTCCGGGTAGCTGGCGTAGGTGAAGTCGAACAGCTCCTGCGCGGTGCCCTCGCCCTGCTCCTCCGACCAGAGCCACTCCGCGTACGAGGCGAAGCCCTCGTTGAGCCAGATGTCCTGCCAGCGAGCCACCGAGACGGAGTCGCCGAACCACTGGTGGGCCAGCTCGTGCACGACCACCGAGGTGTTGGAGCCACGGCGCCAGAAGCCCGGGCCGTACACCGGACGGGTCTGCGTCTCGAGCGCGAAGCCGATGCCGTCGACCGGTCCGGCGACGCCGCCCTGCGCCTCGAACGGGTACGGGCCGAAGATCCCGCTGCCCCACTCGACGATCTCGGCGGTCCGCTCGATGCTGGCCCGGGCGGCCGGCCCCAACTCGCCCAGCGTGGTGCTGTACGCGTTCACCACCGGCTGGCCGTTCGGCGCGGTGTCGGTGACGATGTCGTACTCGCCGATCGCCAGGAAGGCCAGGTAGGTGGCGGTGGGGGAGGTGGTCCGCCAGATCCACCGGGTGCGGTTGCCCGCCTCGGCCAGCGGCGGCCGGGGCTGCACCCCGTTGCTGATCACCTCGACGCCCGTCGGCACGGACACGGAGATGTCGAAGGTCGCCTTGTCCAGCGGGTGGTCGTTGCTGGGGAACCACCACCACGCCGACTCCGGCTCGTTGACCGCCATCGCCCCGTCGTCGGTGCGCGTCCAGCCGGTGTAGTCACCGACCAGGGTCTCCGACGGCACGCCCGCGTAGCGCACGACGATGGTGAGCTGCTGGCCGCGGGTGATGGGGCGGGAGGGCGTGACCACCAACTCGTGGACGCCCTCGGTCGTGGCGGTGGCGGCCCAGCCGTTGATCCGGACCGACTCGACGTCGAGCAGGAAGTCCAGGTTGAACCGGGAGAGGTCCTCGGTGGCGCGGGCCAGGATGGTGGTGGTGCCGGTGAGCCGGTCGCTGGCCGGGTCGTAGCGCAGCCGGACGTCGTAGTGCTCGACGTCGTAGCCGCCGTTGCCGTAGTCGGGGAAGTAGGTGTCGCCCAGTCCCGGGCCGCCGGGTTGCGGTGCGGCGGTGGTGGCGGTGGGCCGGCCCCAACCGCTGGGTGGGGCGGCGTGGCCGGGAGCGCCGGTGGCCACGGTGCCGGCGCCGGTGAGGGTCAGGACGGCGATCGCCGCCCGGAGAACTCGTCGCACGAGGTGGACTCCCTCCATCGGGGTGTTCGCCTCGTCAACTTAATCGACATCGGTGAGCGTGTCCGCCCCGGCGCGCGGGCCCGACCGGCGGGTCCCCGGTGGACCGTCGGCCGTGAGCCGCCGCGCCGGGCACCCGATGCTGTCCCGGGGTCGCCGGAGTCCGTTAGGGTTTCCGCGGACCGGACGCTCGCGGCGGGGGAGGCGGACAGTGGGCAGGCTCGCGTCGGCGTACCGGCAGGCCGTCGCGGCGCACCGGGCCGCCCGGGCGCACCTCGACGCCGCCCGCGACGCGCTCGGCGCGGCGCCCGCGCCGGCCGCCCCGCTCGGCGCCGACGAGCTGGTCGCGCGGCTCGCCGAGGTCGGCGACGCGCTCGCCACCCCCACGCCCGGCGTCACTCCGGCCGCTGCCGCGGCCGTCCCGGTGCGGATCGGGGAGGCGTCCACCTCGGAGGGTGGGTTCCCGGTGCTCGTGCCGCTCGGCGGCGGCCACCACCTGGCCGTGGACACCGACGCCCGCGACCCCCGGGTCGCGGGGTTGCTGCGGGCGCTGGTGCTCCGGCTGACCGCCACCGCCCCGGCCGGCGAGGTCCGGGTCGCCGGCATCGACACGGTCGCCCTCGGCGCCACCTTCGGGCCGCTGCGCCCGCTGCTCGACGCCGGCGTGGTCGATCCGCCGGCGACCACCGAAGCCGAGGTGGCCGCGCTGCTCGACGCCGCCGAGCGGCATGCCCGGGAGGCCCAGCACGGGGCTCCCGGCGACACGCCGCTGCTGCTGGTGGTCGCCGCGGCCGCTCCGCCGCCGCGGGAGCTGGCCCGGCTCGCCGCGCTCACCCACGCCGGCCCGGCCGCCGCGGTCTGCGTCCTGGTCGCCGGCCACCCGTCCCGGCGGCCCGGCGACGCCCCGCCGCCGCTGGGCGCCACCACCGCCGTGCGGCTGACCGAGCGGTACGCGTACGTCGGCGACCCGCCCGGCGTCCCGTTCAGCGACGACGGCAGCGGGCTCGCCGCCCCGGTGTTGCTCGACGGCGATCCGCCGGCCGCCTCGGTCCGGGCCCTCGCCGAGCACCTCGGCGCGGCCGTGCGGCACGGTGACGCGGTGGGCTTCGCCGAGCTGCTGCCCGAGCGGCGGTGGGCCGAGTCGGCGGGCAACGGCCTGCGCACCGTGGTCGGCCGGGCCGGCCGCGCGCCGGTGACGGTCGCCTTCGACGACGCCACGCCACACTGGCTGGTCGGCGGGCGCACCGGCGCCGGCAAGACCGTATTCCTGCTCGACGTGCTCTACGGGTTGGCCGCCCGCTACTCCCCGGCCGAGCTCCAGCTCTACCTGCTCGACTTCAAGGAGGGGGTCAGCTTCACCGAGTTCGTGCCGACCGGCCGCGACCCGTCGTGGCTGCCGCACGCCCGGGCGGTCGGCATCGAGTCCGACCGCGAGTACGGCGTCGCGGTCCTCCGCGAGCTGCGCCGCGAGTTGCACCGGCGCGCCACCCTGCTCAAGCGGCACGGCGTCACCAAGCTCGCCGACCTGCCCCGGGACACCCCGGTGCCGCGCGTCGTCGCGGTGATCGACGAGTTCCACGTGCTGCTCGCCGGCAACGACGCGCCGGCCCGCGAGTCGGTCGACCTGCTGGAGGAGCTGGCCCGCAAGGGCCGCTCGTACGGCGTACACCTGGTGCTGGCCAGCCAGAGCATGACGGGCATCGAGGCCCTCTACGGCCGCGCCGAGGCGGTCTTCGGGCAGTTCGCCCTGCGGGTCGCGTTGCCCGGTGGCGGTGGGGTGCTCGGCCAGCGGGGCGACGTGGCCGCGGCGCTGCCGGTCGGCTCGGCCGTGGTCAACACCGCCGCCGGCGCGGCGGGCGCCGACACCGTCGTCCGCTTCCCCGACGCGCACGCCGCCGCCGATGAGCTCGGTCGCCTGCGGCACCGGCTGTGGCAGGCCCGCCCGGCGGGCGCGCGCCCGCCCGCGGTCTTCAAGGGGTACGAGACGGCGCGGCTCGAGGACGATCCCACCTTCACCGGACTGCGCCCCGGCGGCCGGCGGCCACTGGCGCTGGTCGGCCGGACGGTCGACGTGCACGGCAGCACCGCCCTGTTCATCATGGACACCACGCCCGGCCGGCACCTGGCCGTGGTGGGAACCTCGCCGGCCGGCGCGGACGTGCTCCGCGCCGCGACGCTGAGCCTGGCCCGGCAGCACGCCCCCGGGGAGTGCCGGTTCCTGCTCGCCCCGCTGGTCGCCGCCGCCGACGTGGTGGCCGACGAGACGGTGGAGGCGCTCACCGCCGCCGGTCACGTCGTCGAACGGCTGGACGCGACAGGCCTGCGCGGTCGGGTCGCCGAGCTGGCCGACCGGGTCGGCCAGGGCGCCACCGGGCCGGCGCCGGCCGGCCGCACGTTCCTCGTCGGGTTCGGAATGGACGCCGCGTCGGCCGTGCTCGGCACGCCCGACCCGCAGACCTTCCGCTCCGGCCTGGACGACCTGCGTGCCCTGCTCCGGCAGGGGCCCGGCCACGGGGTGCATCTGCTCGGCTGGTGGCGCGGGCTGCGCCGGCTCGCCGACGACCTCGGCGGCACGCAGAACCGCGACGACATCGCCTGCCTGGTCGCGCTGAACGTGCCCGGCGGCGAGCTGGGGTTGCACCTCGGCGTGCACGACCTCGCCTACACGCCCCGGCCGGACCGGGCGCTGCTGGTGGACCGCCACGACCAGCGCACCCGGCTGATCGTGCCCTTCGCCCGGGACGCCCACGAGCTGGCCGGGGAGGGCTGAGGCGTGACCTTCGAGGAGTACGCGGCGCTGGCCCGCCAGCTCGCCGAGCACCGCCGGGTCGGCGAGCGGGACGCCGCGGCGGAGACCGAGCGCCGGCGCAACCTGCACGCGGGCGCCGACTACCTGCACCAGCGGCTCACCGCCCAGTGGCAGCGCCTCGACCAGCTCGGTCGGGCGATCGGTGTGCCGCCACCACCCCCGGGACCGGCCGCCGGCCCGCCCTCGACCGTGGCGCCCGGGTCGCCGGCCCCGCCTCCTGGTCCGACCTCCGCCGCCGGCCTCTCGCCGTCGGCCGGCGGGTCGTCGACGGTGGCCGGACCGGGGACGGTGGATGCCGGCGGCGCAGCCGCCGTGCCGGGGCGGCCGGGAGTCGGGGCGTACTCCGAGCTGCCGGTGGGGGCGGCGCGGCTGGCGCTGCCGACGGCGGCGAGCCCGGCGGGCCCCACGGTGCCGGCGCCGCGCGCGGCGGCGGTCGATCCGGCGGTGGAGCTGGAGCGGGCCCGGCGACTGGCCGACGAGGCGGACCGGCACGGGCAGCAGGCCGAGGTGTTGGCCCAGCGGCCGGTGCTGCTGCCCACCTGGTCGCCGCTGGCCCGCGCGGTCGCCGTCTACGCCGGCTGCGGGGCGGCCGCCGGCGTGCTCATGCTGGCCCTGGTGCTCGCCTCCGGGGTCGGTCTGGTCGACGGATTCACCCTCGGCGCGTGGATCTGCGCCGGGCTTCCCGCGCTGGCGTTCTTCGCCGGCTACCTGGTGCTCGGCCGGTGGGGGCGGCCCGCCATGGTCGCCGGCGCCCCGCCGCGCTACCTGCCGCTCGGATTCCTGATCTGCTTCCTGCTGGTCCCGGTCGCCTACTGCGGCTACCTGCTGATCTTCCGTGCGCTGCGCTGATCGCGCACAACCTCAGGGGTTTGCTGCCTCCGGCCGCCGGAAGGCGGCGACATCCCTCAAGTTGTGCGGATCTTCAGCTGGTAGGACGGAACGCCGGACGCCCCGGGCCGCGATGCGGGTCCGGGGCGTCCGGTGGCCGGTCAGGCGAGAACGCTGGTCAGTTCGACGGAACCGGGACCAGGTCGTCCGCGGTCGCGGTGACCGTTGCGGGCGTCGTGTTCCGGCGCCGTGCCCGGCGGCCGGAGGGGACCGCGAGGGCCGCCACCGCTGCGGCGATGGAGATCGCGGTGAGCAGCAGGAAGCCCATGGTGAAGCCGGCCTCGCGGGGCAGCCCGCTCGCCTGCGGGTGGGCGGTGATCACCCCACTGACCACCGCGGCGCCGATCGCGCCGCCGATGGTGCGGATGTTGGCGTTCATGCCGGTCGCCACGCCGGTCTGGGAGGGCGGCACGTTCGCCACGATCAGGTTGGCCATCGACGCGAAGGCCAGCCCGATGCCGAGGCCGACCAGACCACCGGCGATGGCGATCTCCAGACGGGTGTCGTGGGCGACGGTGAGCATCGCCGCGGCGAGCACGTTGAACACCGCGCCGGTGGCGAGCTGCGCCTTGGCGCTGAACCGGGACTCCAGCCGGCCGGCGACGAGGCCGGCGACGAACATGGCCACCAGCATGGGCAGCATCAGCAGACCGGCCTGGCTGATGCTCGCGCCGAAGCCGTAGCCGGCGGCGGTCGGCGTCTGCACGAACTGCGGCAGGAAGGCGTACACCGAGAACATCGACGCGCCGTAGAGCAGGGCGACCAGGTTGGTCGTCCAGACGCCGGGCAGGCGCATCATCCGCATGTCGATGAGCGGGTTCGCGGAGCGGATCTCCGCGACCAGCCAGCCGATCAGCAGCACCACCGCGAGAGCCAGCAGTCCGAGCACCCGGCCGGAGGTCCAGCCCCAGGCCGCACCCTTGCTGATCGGCAGCAGCAGCGCGACCAGCCAGCCGGAGAGCAGCAGGGTGGCCAGCCAGTTGATCCGGCCGGGCGTACGCACCGGCGACTCGGGCACGAACAGGTGCGCCGCGAGGGCGGTCAGCCCGACGACGGCCATCGGGATCCAGAACAGCCAGCGGTAGCCGAGGACGGTGACGATCGGGCCGGCGAGCACGACGCCCAGGCCGCCGCCGGCGGCGACGATCGCCGAGATCGCCGCGACGGCCGAGCTGACCCGCGCGACGGGGAACTCGTCGCGGATGATGCCGAACGACAGCGGGAAGACGGCGCCGCCGATGCCCTGGATGACCCGGGCGATGATCAGCACGCCGATGTTGGGCGCGATCGCCGCCAACAGGCAGCCGAGCGCGAGCGCGGCGAGGGAGACGACCAGCATCCGTTCCTTGCCGACCATGTCGCCGACCCGGCCGAGGATCGGCGTGAAGATCGACGCGGAGAGCAGGTACGCGGTCAGCACCCAGGTCACGGTGTTCTGGGAGGTGTGCAGGTCGTGCTGGATCGTGGGCAGCACCGGGGTGATCAGCGACTGGAGCATCGCGAAGAAGCCGGCGCCGGCCGCGAGCACGAGGAAGGTCAGCCGACGCGAGCCGCGTCGGGTGGTCTCTGTCACGGAGGGAACTCCAATGGGTACGGGTGGGACGGCGGTCGCGAGTGCCTCAGGCACCCGGCCGGCCCGGGGTGGGGAAGGCGGGCATGGCCGCTCGCGCGGGTCCGGCGGCGGCCCGTGGGGGCGCGGCCGGGGGGACCTGGCGGCGGTGGCGGCGGGAGCTGCCGGTGTCGAGCCAGTTTTCGGGCATGGCGGCCTCCTTGGTCGGTGTGTCCGTTTCGCCGGTCCGTCTGGGTGGGCCGGCGCGCGAATCCCGGCGTAAGCTATCCGGAGGCACGGCTCCGGTCAGTTTCGGAGGAGTGCCTCCACTAAGCTAGCGGAGGGGTGCCTCCGGTTGCAACCGAAGCGAGGTGACGCGCGTCATGACCGGCGCCGAGCAGCTGGGTGAGGTCTTCCTGCGGCGTCCCAAGCGGGCCGATGCCCGGCGGAACTACGACTCCCTGATCGCCGCGGCCCGGGAGGTGTTCGCCGAATCCGGGTCGGGCGCGTCGCTGGAGGAGGTCGCCCGGCGGGCCGGGGTCGGCATCGGCACCCTCTACCGGAACTTCCCCAGCCGGCGGGACCTGTTCGAGGCGGTCTACGTCGAGGAGGTCCAGGCGCTCAGCCGCTCCGCCGCCGACCTGGCCGACCTGCCCCCGTGGGACGCGCTCGTCGCCTGGTTGCACCGCTTCGTCGCGTACGTCGCCACCAAGCGGGCGCTCGCCGAGGAGCTGGTGCACGACTCCGAGGTGTTCCGCAGCTGCCGGATCGAGATCTACGCCGCGGGTGAGCCGCTGTTGCGGCGGGCCCAGGAGGCCGGCGCGGCCCGGCCGGACGCCAGCTTCGAGGACGTCGTGCGGCTGATCAGCGGCATCACGGCGTACCAGTTCATGGAGCCGGCCCAGCGGGACCGGGTGCTGGCGATGGCCCTCGACGGGCTGCGGTACGGGACCGGGTCGCGCTGAGGACCCGGGCCGCGCTGGCGCAGGCCGGATCGCGCTGACGCGGCCGCGCCCACGACCCGGACCGCGCTGGCGTCGTGCCGGCGGCCGCCGGGTCGCGGTCAGGCCTCGGCGATGTGGGCGTTGCCCGGCCGGCCCCACGGACCGGTGATGGCGAAGACGTAGCCGGGCGACTGGATGTTGGCGAACAGGATCGTGCCGTCCGCGCTGAACGTCGGGCCGGTGAAGCCGCTGTGGTTCAGCTCGTTGCGCGCCAGCGGGTACGCCGTGCCCTGCGTGGTCACACCGACCAGCTGGGAGACACGCTGGCCGTCCTCGGCCAGGATCACCCCGCCGTGGGGCGAGACGGTGACGCGGTCCGGACCGTGGTGCCCGTCGGCGCCCGGGTCGACGATCCCGCCGAAGACCGTCGTCAGGGTGACGGTCTCGCTCCTCGGGTCGTAGAACCAGACCTGGCCGTCGTGCTCGCGGACGCCGCCGTCGTCGTGGCGGGCGTAGCCGGCCACGAGGTACGTGCCGCCGTCGGCCCACCAGGCGCCCTCGACCTGGTGGCTGCGGGTCACCTGCTCGGCGGTGAACTGCTCGCGCACCGAGACGGTCGTCGCGTCCCGGTCCGGCACGTCCGCCCAGGTCACCGCGTACCGGGTGCCCGGCTCGGTGGCCTCGGCCAGGTCGGCGACGTGCCGGCCGCCGTGCCAGCAGCTCATCGCCTCGAGGCTGCCGACGGTGTCACCGTCCGGGCGCTGGGCGAGGGCACGCAGCGCCCCCTTGCCGCCCCGGAATCCGGCCGGCGGGGTCCACCGGTAGTAGAGCCCGCTCGGCCCGCCCGCGTCCTCGGTCAGGTAGATCGAGTGGGTGTACGGGTCGACGGCCACCGCCTCGTGCGCGTAGCGGCCGAGGAACCTCAGTGGGATCGGGTCCAGGTTGTGGGACGGGTCGTGCGGGTCCACCTCGAACACGTAGCCGTGGTCCTTGAGGTACATGCCGCCGGCGCGCTGGTCGGTCTCCTCGCAGGTGAACCAGGTGCCCCACGGCGTGCTGCCGCCGGCGCGGTTGTGGTGCGTGCCGGCCACGCTGACGTACTCCCGCACCCGGCGGCCCTTCGCGTCCACCTCGATGGTGGTGGTGCCGCCGCGCGCGCCCGGGTCGTAGGTGAGCCCGGCCAGCGCCGGCACCGGGAACGGCTCGCTACCGCCGATCTTGTGGTTGTTGACCAGCACCGAGCCTTTCCGGCCGAGGAAACAGCCGGTGCCGTCGGCGTCGCTCGGGGTCGGCTGCCCGGACTCCAGCCTGGTCACGCCGGCCTGGGCCACGATCGTGTACGAGAAGCCGGGCGGCAGCGCCAGCAGGCCGGCGGGGTCCGGCACCAGCTCGCCGTAGCCGACCGCCGGGCGGGCCGCTGCCCGGACCGCAGTCGGTCCCGCGATCGCCTCCAGGCTGCCGGCCACCGCGATGCCGAGGCCGCCGGGCGCGCCGCCGCGCAACAGTCCGCGGCGCGAGAGGGGAGAGGTGGTCACGATGTCGCCTTCCTGTTCGCGGTGATCGGGTGCCGCGGAGCAAAGGCAAGTGACATCGGGGGAACGGCGGTTGCCACGGCGCGGGTCGACGGGTGAACAGCGGGCCAACCCTCGGCGCGGGTCCGGCCCGATATGCCGGATCGTGCGTCCGCCGGGACATCAGGTTACTGCTGCGTAACTTGTCATTGACGTTTCTAAATTGTTAACCGCATCATCGTCTCACGGTCGATCGGACACCCCACCCGTCCCCCCGGTTCGCCGGGTGCCTCCCGTCGGAGGTGCAGCCATGCTGCTCCGAAAGACCGCCCTGACCCTCGCCCTGACCACCGCCGCCGTCCTGCTCGCGCCGGCCGCCACCGCCGCCGCCGCGCCGCGCGACGCCACCGCCTCCGCCGCGCCGCACGACGCCACCGCCTCCGCCGCGCCGCACGACGCCACCGCCCCGCCGCCCGTCGTGGCCACCGCCGCGGCCGCCAGCCCGGTCATCGTGGTCGGTGGACTCAGCGGCATCGCCGCCGCGTACGAGCCGCTCGCCGCGCGGCTGCGTGGCGACGGTCTCCGGGTCTTCGTCTACCAGTTGCCGGGGCTCGGGCTCGGCGACATCCCGACCTCCGCCCGCTCCTTCGCCGGCTACGTCGCCCAGGTCCGGGCCGCCACCGGCGCGACCACCGTCGACCTGGTCGCCCACTCCGAGGGCGGTCTGGTCTCCCGCTACTACCTCAAGCGTCTCGGCGGCGCCGCCGCCGTCGGACGCTACGTCAGCCTGGGCACCCCGCAGTACGGCACGTACGTGGCGAACATCCTGCAGTTCCTCGGCCTGGGCAGCTGCGCCGGCGTCGTCGCCTGCCAGCAGATGACGATCGGGTCCGCCTTCCTCGCCGACCTGAACGCCGGCGACGACACCCCCGGCGCGGTGCGCTACACCACCGTCCGAACCGTGCAGGACGAACTCGTCCGGCCGACGCAGAACGCCACGCTCGCCGACGGCGCCACCAACGTGCTGATCCAGGCGTACTGCCCGCTGCGGTTGGTGGGGCACCTCGGGCTGGTGCTCGACGGCACCACGTACACCGTCATCCGTGGCGCGCTGGCCGACGCCGGCGTCAACCCCAACTGCTTCGCGCTCTGACCGGCCCGCGGGCGGGGCGGGGACTCCCGCCCGGCCCGCGTCCGCCGGCCCACGGGAGCACGGCCGACCGTCGGGTGGCCGACTCCGCACGGGATCGGGTCTGACAGACATCGGACGCGCTCGATAATCTGCTCCGGCTGTCCATTCTCGACTGCGCGGGTACGCGCGGACCCGCCGAGGAGCCCCGACATGAGCGAATCTCCCGCGGCGGCGCCGGCCGTCGAACCGCCGGCTGACGGGAACCCGGCCGGCGGTGGCATCTCGAACCGCCCACCTGGCTACCCGAGCGCGCTGGTCTGGCTGCGCGCCGGGATCCTGCGCGACTGGCGCGGCGTGCTCGGCGCCTTCGTCGCCACCTGGTTCTACCTGCCCCTCGCGCTGCTGGCCGCGGTGTCATCCGGTCTCACCCTCGCGGCAGTGGGCCTGTTCACCGGTGGCCTCGGCGCCGACGACCAACTGCCCGCGGTGGTCCGCGACACCCCGCTGGTCGGCAGCCTGCTCGAGGCGTTCCTCAGCCGCTCGGGCGGCGTGCTCGGCGGCTTCGTCGGCTTCGCGGTCGGCTTCCTCGCCGGGTTCCTCGGCGTGCTGCTGCTGCCCTGGCGGTCCACCCTCGACGAACCCCTCGCCCTCCTCACCGGCCTCCTGGGCATGGTGGTCGCGGCCGCCCTGATCGGGGTGCTCTACACGCTCTACCGGGTGCTACTGGAACCCCGGCTGCTGGTCGTCTCCGGCGCGCGGGAGCTCAGCCGGCGGGAGGAGGACCGGCTCCGGCCCCTCCTGGCGGACTGTGCCCGCCGGCTCGGCCTGCCCTCCCTGCCGCGGCTGCTCATGGAGGACGACCCGGTGCTCACCAACGCCCGGACCTACGCCCGGCACATCGTGGTGACCACCGCGGTGCTCACCGAGCCGGACGAGGAGATCGCCGCGCTGCTCAGCCACGAGCTGGTCCACTGGCGCACCGGGGACGAGGTCACCAGCGCGTTCGTCCGGGGGGTCGCGCTGCCGCTGACCCTCGTGCACGCCGTACCGGCGTGGCTGACGCGCACGTTCCCGCACCCCGCCACCAACTTCGTGGTCTTCCTGCTGTTCTGGCCGGTGCTGCTGACCATGCGCTACGTCGTGTTGCCGCTGCACGCGAGGGACGTGCGGGCGGCCGAGTACCGGGCCGACCTCGGCGCGGTGCTCGCCGGCCACGTCGAGGGCATGCGCAGCGTCCTGGAGCGGCGCAGGTCGTTCGAGACCGGCCGCAGCGGCTGGGACGAGGCGGTCTGCGCCACCCACCCGCCGCACGAGCTGCGGCTGGACCGGCTCGACCGTGCCTCCGCGCCGGCCGTCGCCGGGCCGGTGCCCGCCCCGGTCACCGCGGAAGCGCTCTTCGGCCGGCCCGGGGCGATCGGCACCCCGCGGAGCTGGCTCGTGGTCGGCCTCGTGGTGCTCGCCCTCTGCGTGGGCGCCAGCGGGCTCGGCGCGGTGCAGTGGGCCTTCTTCCGGCCGCAGTCGGCGGTCGAAGGGTTCTTCTCGGCACTGGCCGACCGCGACAGCGACGCCGCCCTCGACCGGCTGACACCCGAGGCGCGCGCGGCGGTGGCCAACCGCGAACAACTCGCCGCCATGCTGCGGGCCGAGGGCTACCAGCCGCCGACCGACGTCGACGTGACCGCCATCGAGCGCGACGGCGACGAGGCCACGGCCACGGTCTCCTACCGGTTGGGCGGTGCCGAGCAGACGGCCGAGCTGGCGCTGCGCCGGGACGACGCGGCGACCGCCGGGCTCTTCCACGGCTGGCACGTGGTCGAGGGCCTCTTCCCGCTGGACGTCCCGCCGGGGCGCGCCGGGCTGGCCCTCAACGGGGTGGCGATTCCGCCCACCACCGAGAGCGGCGCGAGGCTCGCCCTGCTGCCCGGCACGTACACCGCCACCGGGGAGGGCAGTGCGCTCGGCGAGGTGCCGCCGGAGACGGTGCAGGTGGCGCCGGGCGAGAGCACGGGAAGCACGCTCGGCCTGGCTCCGGTCATGAAGCCGACCGCGGGCACGGCGGCGGAGGAGCGCGTCCGCGCGCACCTCGACGAGTGCGCGAAGCAGACGGTCGCCGCGCCGCCGGGCTGCCCGTTCCGCTACTACACCGGTGGCACGATCCAGAAGATCACCTGGACGATCCTCGAGTACCCGCGCGTCGCCGTCGAGCTGACCGGTCCCGCCACCGCGCAGGTCAGCACCCCGTACGAGTCCCGCGGAAAGGTACGCGCCACCGGCAGCAGCACCTCCTACTTCGGCAGCAGCGCGCCGTTCACCGACGAGCAGGAGATCACCGTGGCGGGCGTGATCACCGCCGAGGGCGACACCCTCACCTTCCGGCCCGCCGGCCTCGACGACTGAAACCGGAGGTACGACGTGACCGACGTGACCGGTGCCGCCCGGGAGCCGGTGCGGCTGACCATCAACCCCCGGCACCCCCGGCCGCCCCAGGTCGCCCTGCTGGACTGGATCCACCGCCGGGCCGAGTACCGGCCCGTCGTGCGCCGCTCCGGCGGTGGCGGCGGCCGGCCCGGCTTCAGCGACGCCGTGATCATCGCGGTGCTCGCGCAGGGGCTGCTGCCCGGGCTGTTCAACCTCGTGCAGAGCTGGGTCGACCAGCAGCGCACCGAGGCGAGCATCCGGATCCAAAGCGGCGACACCGAGGTCGAGTTGCAGGTCAACGGGCGGACCGACTCGGCCCGCCTGTTGGCGCAGGCGACCGAGGCGCTGCGCGCCGCCCGCGAGGCGGGCACCGGGGGCTGATCCGACTCCCGGCCACGGCACGCCGGGGGTCGGGTCACGGCTGTCGGCGGCGGACGCCGGCGTCGTGACCGGTCAGGCCGCCTTCGCCAGCGCCTCGAACTCCTCGTCGGTGAGCCGCACCTCGGCCGCCGCGACGTTCTCCTCCAGGTGCCCCACCGAGGACGTACCGGGAATCGGGAGCATCACCGGCGACCGGCGCAACAGCCAGGCGAGCGCGAGCTGCGCGGCGCTCGCGCGGTGTTCGGCGGCGATGGCGTCCAGCGGCCCGCCGGGACGGGCCAGGTTGCCGGTGGCGATCGGGAACCACGGGATGAACGCCAGGTCGTTGCGCTCGCAGTGCTCCAGCACCGGCTCGGCGCTGCGGTCCGCCAGGTTGTAAAGGTTCTGCACCGAGACGATGGGCGTGATCTGCCGGGCCGCGTCGACCTGGTCGACGGTCACCTCGGACAGGCCGATGTGCCGGATCTTGCCCTCCTGCTTGAGCAGCGCCAGCTCGCCGAGCTGGTCGGCGAGCGGCACCGTCGGGTCGATCCGGTGCAGCTGGTAGAGCGGGATGCAGTCCAGACCGAGGTGGCGCAGGCTCAGCTCGCACTGCTGGCGCAGGTACTCCGGGCGGGCCAGCGGGCGCCAGTCACCGGGCCCGGCCCGGGTGAAGCCGGCCTTGGTCGCGATGACCAGGTCGTCGGCGTACGGGTGCAGCGCCTCGCGGATCAGCAGTTCGGAGACGAAGGGCCCGTACGAGTCGGCGGTGTCGATGAACGTCACCCCCAGCTCCACCGCCCGGCGCAGCACCCGCACCGCCTCGGCCGGGTCCTTCGGGTCACCCCACACGCCCGGGCCGGTGATCTGCATCGCCCCGTAGCCGAGCCGGTCGACCTGGACGTCGCCCCCGATCCGGTAGGTGCCGGACGCCTTCGCGGGCTGGGTGCTGGTGGTGTCTGCCATCGGTGAATCCCCCAAACGTCGTCCTCAGCGGCCAAATCTAGTCACCGTCGGCGCGGCGTGCCGGCGAACGGCCGGGACGACGGGCCCCGGCCCGGCGGAGGCGACCGGCAGCTCGGGCACCGCACCGCCGGTCCGGGTCGGCTACGCGCTAGCGCCCGGCCCGCCCGTTCTGCTACCTCTGATCGAGGTCGATGCGTTCGACGGGGGAGGCGGGATGTGGCGACGGTTCCGGTCGGACCCGGTGCGGCGGCTCCGCGAGCGGTTGGACGGCTTCGGCGCCACGATGGACGCCCGGCGGGTCCTCGACGCCGACGCGATCCAGGACGCGGAGGCGGTCATCGACCTGGTGACCCGTACGCCCCCCGAGCAGCCGATGCCGGAGCACGTCGCCGAGGGGATCTTCCTCCTCGCCTGCCTGTTCTGGTACCGGTACCAGATCCTGCCGTCGGGTGAGGACGCCGACGACCTCCGGCACGCCGTCCGGTTCACCGAGGTCCTGCTGCGGTTCGCGCCGGAGCGGGTGCCACCGTCGCTGCTGGCCATGCTGCACGCGCACCAGCTGCCGGCCACCGGCACGCGGATCCCGACCCCGCGCGCCGGCGACGGCGCGGGGCGGACCTCCACCGCGCGCGTGGGCGCCGACGGGCGTGCCGGCGCCGGCGAGGCGGCGGAACTGTTCCTGGAGGCCGTCGCGCTGATGGGCGGCGCCGAGCGGTCCGGCGACTACCGGGCGGCCGACCGCGCCGAAGGGCTGCTGCGGCGGGCGCTGGCCGTCACCCCGGCCGGTACGCCCGAGCGCCTGCACTTCCTCTCCGCGCTCGGCCGGGTGCACCGCGACCAGTTCCTCCACCACAACCGGCGCCGGTCCCTCGAGGCGGCGATCGACGCGCACCGGGAGAGTCTGGAGTCGACCCCGGCCGGTGACCCGGAGCGGCCGACCCGGCTGTTCCACCTCGGCAACGTGTTGGGCGACCGGTACGAGCTGGCGGGCGATGCGGCCGCGCTGGACGAGGCGATCCAGCTGCTCGGCGATGCCGTCCGGCTGGCGCCGGCGGGTTCGCCGATCGTCGCGATGGCCCGGGTCAACCTGGGGCAGCGACTGCGGGAGCGGTGGCGGCGGCGGGGCGACCGGGCCGACCTCGACCGGGCGGCGGAGGCACTCGCGCTCGCGGCGCGGTCCGGGGTGGACCCGCGGGTCGCCGCGGTCTACGGCGCGGTGGCCGCGGAGCGGTTCCTGCAGAGCGGCGAGGACAGCGACCTAGACGCGGCGATCGCGGCCAACCGGGCCGCGCTGGCCGACGGGGATCTCGCCGGCGAGCTGGCCGCCGTCGCCCGGGCCAGCCTGGCGTCGCTGTTGGGGGAGCGGCATGACCGGCGCGGCGACCCGGCCGACCTGGACGCGGCGATCGAGGCGTACCGGGCGGCGGCGGCCGACGCGCCCCGGCTCGCCGGGCCGGACGCGGCCGAGCTGCGGCACGTCGTCGGTAAGCTGCTGGAGTCGCGCTACGCGCTGCGCCGGCGCGCCGCCGACCTCGCCGAGGCGCTCCGGCTGCTCCGGGAGGGGGTGGCGGCCGCCGCCGGCGACCCGGTCGAGCGGGCGGTGCGTCTCGGCGACCTCGGCTACACCCTCGGCCGCTGGCACGCCGACCTGGAGGGGCTGCCCACGATGCGGGAGGCCCGGGCCGCGTTGGTCGAGGCGGAACGCCTGCTCCCGCCCGGGCATCCGAAGCGCCCGGGCCTGTGGAACAACCTGGGCCATCAGCTGTACGAGCTGGCCGACCGGGCGGGCGAGCCCGAGCTGCTGGAACCGGCCGTGGCGGCGCACCGCTCCGCCGTCGCCGGCAGCCCGGCGGACGCGCCGATGCTGCCCCGGTACCTGGCCAACCTGGGGCGGGCGTTGCAGGCGCTGTTCGCCCGCACCCAGGACCTGGCGACGCTCGCCGAGGCGGTCGCGGTGCTGCGCCGGGCGGTGGAGTCGACCCCACCCGGGCACCCGGACCGGCTGGCCGCGCTGACCAACTACGGCTCCGTCCTGAACCGGCGGGTCGAGTTGGCCGTCGACGGCGCGCTGCCGGACGCGGGTCGGGGCGGACCCGACGCCGTACGGGTCGCCGCCGACGCCGAGCGGGACGCGCGGACCGCGGTCACCATGCTGCGCGAGGCGGCCGAGCTGGCGCGGCGGGAGGCGACACCCGAGGAGCACCTGACCGTGGTCGGCACGCTGACCGTCGCCCACCTGCTCCGGCACCAGCTCACCGGCGATGCCGCCGCGCTCGACGAGGCGATCACCGTCGCGCGGTCCATGGAGGCGCTGCCAGGGTCGGTGGCGGACCGGTACCGCCTGCTCACCAACCTGGGCAACGCGCTGGCGCTGCGTTTCCGGGCGACCCGGTCCGGTCGGGACGCGGTGGACCTGCTGGCCGCGCACCGCGCGGCGGTCGCGGTCCTGCCCGCCGACCACCCGGACCGGACGATGTGCCTGATCAACCTCGCGCACGCGATCGAGACGGTCGCCCGCCCACCCGACGACGCCCCGGAGCCGGCTCGCCCGACCGACACCGCCGCCGTCCCCGGGGTGGACCGCGCCGAGGCGATCGCCGCGCTGCGGGAGGCGGCCGCGGTCGAGGCCGCACCGTCACTGCTGCGGGCGACCGCCGCGGCGGCGTACGCGTCGCGCGCCGAGGAGGCCGGTGACCTGGCGGGGGCCCTCGACGGCTACGACACCGCGATCGGGCTGATCGACCTGGTCGCCTGGCACGGCATGGACCCCGACGACCAGGGTCGCCTGCTCGGGCGGTTCCCCGGCATGGCCAGCGACGCCGCGGCGGTCGCGATCGCGCTCGACCGGCCGGAGCGGGCCGTGGAGCTGCTCGAGTACGGCCGCGGGGTGCTGCTGACCCGCGCCCACGACGCCGGCGCCGACCTGGCGGCCCTGCGCGAGCGGGCGCCCCGGCTGGCCGACCGGCTCGCCGGTCTCCAGGCCGAGCTGGACGGCTTCGGCCCGGCCGGCGTGCCGGCGGCTCCCGGTGGTGCGCCCGGTGTGTTCGCCGGGGCGGTGGAGGGCTCGGAGCGCCGCCACGACCTGGCCACCCGCCGGCGCGAGGTGCTCGCCGAGATCCGCGAACTGCCGGGCTTCGCCGGCTTCCTGCGTCCGCCGCGCTTCGCCGAGCTGGCCGACGCGGCCGTCGCCGGCCCGGTCGTGCTGGTCAACGTGGCCGCCCGGCGCTGCGACGCGCTGGTGGTCAGCCCCGGGCGGGTCGAGACGGTGCCGCTGCCGGACCTGACCGACCCGGAGCTGGTCGCCCGCGCCGTCACCTGCCTGACGGCCCTGGCCGAGCTGACCGGCGGGCCGGCGGGCGGCGCGGCGGCCGGCGGCGGTGCGGCGGCCGGCGAGAACGCGCCGGTCGGTCCGGCGGACACCGAGCGGCGTCGCGCGGCGGCCCGCCGCCGGATCGCCGAGACGCTGGACTGGCTGTGGCGGGTGGTCGCCGCCCCGGTGCTCGACGCGCGCGGACCGGCCGCCACGCCATCCGCTGCCGGTGGGACCGGCCAGCCCCGGTGGTGGTGGTGCCCGACCGGCGTGCTCACCCTGCTGCCGCTGCACGCCGCCGCCCCGCTCGACGGCGGGGACGGGGTTCTCGACCGGGTCGTGCCCTCGTACACCGCGTCGCTGCGCGCGCTGCGCCGCGCCCGGCGCGGGATCCCGGCCGACCCGACGCCGGTCACCTCCGCGCTGGTCGTCGGGATGCCCCAGACGCCCGGGCTGGCCGATCTGCCCGGGGTGGCGCGCGAGGAGGCGATCGTGCGCCGGCACGTCGCGCACGTGACGGCGCTGACCGGCCCGGCGGCGACCCCCGCGGCGGTGCTCGCCGCGCTGCCCGAGCGGCCGGTGGCCCACCTGTCCTGCCACGGCACCCAGGACCTCGCGGCGCCGGCCCGGGGCCGACTGACGCTGGCCGGCGGGCCGCTGCACGTCCGGGACCTGTGGCGCCCGGCCGGCGCGTCGGCCGCGCTCGCCGTCCTCTCCGCCTGCGACACGGTACGGGGCGGCGCGACCCTGCGGGACGAGGCGCTCACCCTGGGCACCGCGTTCCAGCTCGCCGGCTTCCGGCACGTGATCGGCGCTCTCTGGTCCATCTCGGACGCACTGACCGTGCAGCTCTGCGCGGAGTTCTACGCCGGGCTGGCCGTGCCCGGCGGCATCGACCCGGAGCGCGCCGCGCCGGCCCTGCACCGCGCGGTACGTCAGCTGCGCGCCGCGCTGCCCGGGCTACCGGACCTCTGGGCCGGCTACGTCCACATCGGCCCGTGACCGTCGCCGGCCGGCAGGTCGACGTGACCGGCGCCCGGGCGCGGCAACCGGCTCGACGAGGCGCTCATGCTCTGCCGGCCAGCAGCACCGGCCCGCACGTCGCGGCGGCCGGGACACCCGACACGCAGGTCGGGCCGACCGCGCGGTGAGCGGCCGGGACGCTCGCCCCGCCCGCCGGGGCACCGGTGGCGCCCGCCGGGGTGACCGCGCCGTGGGCGGCCGGGCCGGGGCGACCCGGCGCGTACCAGGTCACTCCGACGGCCGCGACCAGCAGGGCGGTGCAGAGCAGCACCAGCCGCACTCCGGCACGCAGCGACCGGGCCGCGGCGAGGGCCTCCCGATGGTCGCCGAGCGGCGCCGGGGGCAGCGCGGCCACCGCCGTCACCGACAGCGGCCCGTGCGCCGCCCGCAGCAGCGCCAACGCCCCGGCGACCCCGGCCGCGACGGCGGCCAGCAGCAGCACACCGACCAGGGCGCCCCAGCCCCGGGCGAGCGTGCCGACGTCGGAGCGGCCCCGGATCAGGCTGAACCCGACCAGCGCGACCAGCAGGCCGCCGAGCCCGTTGCGCCAGGCCAGCGCGGCGGCGCGGACCCGGGCCAGCTCGTCGCGGAGCAGCCCGGCCAGCTGCTGGGCCCGGCGCAGGTCGGCGACGGTCGCCGGCGGCCCGGGACGCAGCCGGATCACCGCTCCACCTCCAGCAGCAGCGTCCAGTACGCGCCGCAGCCGCTCAACGCCGCCGGCTGGCCCGGATGCGCGGCGTCGCAGGTGCATAACACGGTCCGGTAGTCGCCGCCGGCGGGCGCCGGAGGCCCGTCGTGCTTGTAGACCTCGTCGACGATCGGGCAGGTGATCGGGTGCCGGCAGCGCGGACAGTCCCCGCTGAGCAGCACCGCGGGCCCGAACTCCCGCACGGTGAAGGTCTGCGCCGCCCGGGCGGCGTACCCGTCGTCGGTCACCTCGGCGTACGGCAGCGGGCCCGCACCCGCCGTCGGCTCGCGATCCTGCACCCCTGCGCCCCCCGATCCCGGCCGGTACGGACCGTCCACGGTAGTCGCCGGCCGCCCTCCGGTCACCCGGCGCCGGGACGGGCCGGCGCGGCGCGCGTCGGGGCGGGCCGTCCACCGGCGGCGTGAGGCGGGCCGCCCACCGGCGGCGTGGGGGCGGGCCGGTCAACCCGGCAGCGGGGCCGGAACCGCCCAGGCCGGGGGCAACCGGGCGGGCCGCCGCGACGGGATTGGCCGAGCATCCGGTGCGTCGTCGCGGCCCGTGCGACGCTGGGCGCGTGCCGGCGGTGGGTGGTCACCCCGTCCGGCGCCACGGCGGGAGGGGGCAGCCAATGACGGGAGTGCCGCAGCTCGACTTCGCGCTCGACACGTACGAGTGCATCGTGCTCTATCCCGGCGCGTCCGGGCGGGCCCTGCCCGCGGAGACGGTCCAGCGGCTGCAGGCCGAGCACACCGAGCACATGCAGGCGTTGCAGCGACGCGGCATCATCCTCGTCGCCGGCTCGGTGGACGGCCCGGCGCGCAACCCGGAGCCGCCGATCGGGTTCGGGCTGGCCCGGACCGGCTCGGTGGACGACGTGCGCAGCGTGATGGAGGCCGACCCGGCGGTGCAGGCCGGGCTCTACCGGGTGGACGTGATGACGTTCCTCTGCCCCGCCGGGTCGCTGGAGTTCCCGCTGGCCAAGACCCAGAGCTGAGGCCGCCGGAGGCATCGATCGTCGTCGTCAGGGCGACGGCGCCGGGCGCCGGGCGCCGGGCGGCGTTGGCGTCGCGGCAGCGGAGCCCGCCGCCGGGGCGCCCGCGGCCCGGCCTCGCGTCGGCCCGCCGGCGCGGTGGCGGGGAGCGCGACCGGGGCCGGCCACCGGGAGCACCCGGCCGGCCTGCGCCGCAGGAGGCGTACGATTCCCGGCGCGCGGTCGCCGTTGCCCGCCAGCCACAACGTTCCTCGGTGCGGTTCCCCCCGCCGAGCCGCGCGGGCGCCGCGCGACGTTGGACAATTGTTCCGCAGCCCGCAAGGGGTCGGCCCGCAGTCCGACCCGGAAGAGAGACTAGCCTGATGGGCGTGACACGCCGCGCGAAGATCGTCTGCACTCTTGGTCCCGCCACCTCGTCCCCGGAGCGCATCCGAGGGCTCGTCGAGGCCGGGATGAACGTGGCGAGACTCAACTTCAGCCACGGCAGCCACGCCGACCACGAGGCGGTCTACCGGCTGGTCCGCGAGGCGGCCGACGCGGCCGGCCGACCGGTGGCGGTCCTCGCCGACCTGCAGGGGCCCAAGATCCGGCTGGGCAAGTTCGCCGACGGCCCGCACGAGTGGCGCACCGGCGACTCCGTGGTGATCACCGGCGACGACGTCCTCGGCACCAAGGACCGGGTCTCCTGCACCTACCGGAAGCTGCCGCAGGAGGTGAAGCCCGGCGACCGGCTGCTGATCGACGACGGCCGGGTCGCCGTCGAGGTCACCGACGTACAGGGCAACGACATCCGCTGCCTGGTCACCGAGGGCGGCCCCGTCTCCAACAACAAGGGCGTGTCGCTGCCCAACGTCGCGGTGAGCGTCCCCGCGATGTCGGAGAAGGACGCCGAGGACCTGCGCTTCGCCCTGGGGCTCGGTGTCGACATGATCGCGCTGTCGTTCGTCCGCTCCGCCGACGACATCAAGCTCGTGCACAACGTCATGAGCGAGGTCGGGGTGCACCGCCCGGTGCTGGCCAAGGTCGAGAAGCCGGAGGCGGTGGACCACCTGGAGGCCATCGTGCTGGCCTTCGACGGCGTCATGGTCGCCCGCGGCGACCTGGGCGTCGAGCTGCCGCTGGACCAGGTTCCGCTCGTGCAGAAGCGGGCCGTGCAGCTGTGCCGGGAGAACGCCAAGCCGGTCATCGTGGCCACCCAGATGCTCGACTCCATGATCGAGAATTCCCGCCCGACCCGCGCCGAGGCCTCGGACGTGGCGAACGCCGTGCTCGACGGCGCGGACGCGGTGATGCTCTCCGGCGAGACCAGCGTGGGCAAGTACCCGGTGCTCACCGTCAGCACCATGGCCAAGATCGTCACGACGACCGAGGCCGGCTCGATCGCGGTGCCACGGCTCCAGCACGACCCGCGTACGCACGGCGGCGCGCTCACCGTCGCCGCCTCCTCGATCGCCCGCGCCATCGGGGCCAAGGCGCTGGTCGCGTTCTCGCAGACCGGCGACACCGTGAAGCGGCTCAGCCGGCTGCACTGCGACCTGCCGCTGCTCGCCTTCACCCCGGTCCCGGAGGTGCGCAACCAGCTCGCCCTCTGCTGGGGCGTGGAGACGTTCCTGATGCCGTTCGTCGAGCACACCGACGACATGTTCCGCCAGGTCGACCAGGCGCTACTCGGCCTGAACCGGGCCAACCCCGGCGACTACGTGGTGATCGTCGCCGGCAGCCCGCCCGGCACTCCCGGCTCGACCAACACGCTGCGGGTGCACCAGCTAGGTTCCCTGGTCGACGCGGCGTCGGCGCGAGCGCTGCAGTGAGCGACACCCCGAAGGTCGTCGTCGGCCAGGCCGCGGTCGACCAGCTGCTCGAGGTGCTCGACCTCTCGTCGACCGGCGAGATGGCCTTCCGGGGGGTGAGCCCCCCGGTCGGCCCGCAGCGGGTCTACGGCGGCCAGGTCGCCGGCCAGGCGCTGGTCGCCGCCGGCCGCACCGTCGACCCGGACCGGTTCGTGCACTCGCTGCACGGCTACTTCGTCCGCCCCGGCGACCCGGCCGAGCCGATCGACTACCAGGTGGAGAACGTCCGCGACGGCCGGTCCTTCTCGGTCCGCCGGTCGGTGGCCCTCCAGCACGACAAGCCGATCTTCTTCATGTCGGCCTCGTTCCACCGGGCCGAGGAAGGGCTGGACCACCAGGCGCCGGCGCCGCCGGACGTCCCGGGGCCGGAGGACGTGCCGACCATGTCCGAGCGGCTCGCCCGCTACCCGGAGCGGCTGGGCATCTGGGGCCAGATCCCTCGACCGATCGACGTCCGCTACGTCGGGGAGCCCGGCTGGGTACGCCCCGGCGACCGGCCCGCCGACCCCCACCAGCGGGTGTGGATGCGCATCGACGGCAAGCTGCCGGACGACCCGCTGCTGCACGCCTGCGCGCTGACGTACGCCTCCGACCTGACCCTGCTCGACTCGGTGCTCTCGGTGCACGGCGAGGTGTGGGGGCCGGGCGGCGTCGTCGGCGCCAGCCTCGACCACGCCCTGTGGTTCCACCGCCCGTTCCGCGCCGACGAGTGGTTCCTCTACGACTGCTGGAGCCCGTCCGCGTCCGACGCCCGGGGGCTGGCCACCGGCCGGATGTTCACCACCGACGGCCGGCAGATCGCCAGCGCCGTTCAGGAGGGTCTGCTGCGCCGCGTCGGCGCCTGAGCCCGACCGCCCCCGCGCCGCCCGGCCGGGGCGGGGGCGTGATCGATCGGGCGAGGGGCGGCGGGTCGAGCCCCCGACCAGCCGGATAACCTTGCCGGCATGCGTCTCTCCGCGCGGGTCGACTACGCCCTCCGCGCCGTCGCCGAGCTGGCCGCGACCGCCAGCGGCCCGGGGCGGGGCCGGCCGGTCACCGCCGACCAGATCGCCCGGGCTCAGGAGATCCCGCCGAAGTTCCTCGAGAGCATCCTGCTGCAGCTGCGCCGCGGCGGCGTCGTGCACGCCCAGCGCGGCCCGGAGGGCGGCTACTGGTTGGCCCGCCCGGCCGAGGAGATCTCCCTCGCGGAGGTGATCCGCGTGATCGACGGGCCGCTGGCGCACGTGCGGGGGCAGCGGCCGGAGGACCTCGGCTACCACGGGGCGGCCCGCGCCCTGCAGGAGGTCTGGATCGCGTTGCGGGCCAGCGAGCGGGAGGTCCTGGAACTGGTGACCGTGGCCGACGTGGCCGCCGGCACCCTGCCCCGTCGGGTCACCGAGCTGGCCGCCGACCCGCGCGCCTGGACCTGAGCCGCACGCGCCCGGGTCTGAGCCGCACGCGCCTGGATCTGAGGCCAGCGCCGCCGCGGAGTTGAACCGCGCGCCCGCACCCGGAACCGTCCCACCCATCGATCGGGCACTTGACCGGAGCCTCCGCGTATCGCATTGTCGACCAAGTCGATAGGAGATGCCGAAAAGTCGGGGGTGCTCGTGCGGAAGCTGCTGGTCCTCGCCCTGGTCGGACTCGCCGCGCAGCTGGTCGACGGCTCCCTCGGCATGGCGTACGGGTTGACGTCGTCCAGCCTGCTGCTCGTCGCCGGGATCGCCCCGGCCGCCGCGTCGGCCTCGGTGCACCTCGCCGAGATCGGCACCACGCTCGCCGCCGGAGTGGCGCACTGGCGATTCGGCAATGTCGACTGGCGGGTGGTCGCCCGGATCGCCGTCCCCGGCGCGCTCGGCGCGTTCGCCGGCGCCACGTTCCTCAGCTCCATCTCGACCGATTCCGCCGCACCGTGGATGGCCGGAATCCTCTTCGCCCTCGGCGCCTACCTGCTGGTCCGCTTCTCCCGGCCGCTGCGGGCCGCCGCCGGCGCGGGTCGCCTGCGCGGCCGGTTCCTCGGCCCGCTCGGGCTGGTCGCCGGGTTCGTGGACGCCACCGGCGGCGGGGGCTGGGGACCGGTCGCCACCCCGGCCCTGCTGGTCTCCGGCCGGATGGAGCCGCGTCGGGTGGTCGGCTCGGTGGACACCGCCGAGTTCGTGGTGGCCGCCGCCGCCAGCGTGGGCTTCCTGATCGGCCTCGGCACCGAGGGGTTCCTGCTGCCCACCGTCGCCGCGCTGCTCGCCGGTGGGCTGATCGCCGCCCCGGTGGCCGCCTGGCTGGTGCGGATCGTCCCGGCTCAACTGCTCGGCGCCGCCGTCGGCGGAGTGATCGTGTTGACCAACGCCCGGACCCTGCTGCGCGCCGGTGAGGTCGGCGGGGCGGGCCGCGGCGTCGTCTACGGGCTGCTCGCCGCCGGGTGGCTGCTCGCCCTGGCGCTCGCGGTGCGGACGCTGCGCCGTACCCGCCGGGCCCGGGCCACCGAGGCGGCGCTCGCCGCCGACGCCGCGGCGCGGCCACGCCGGCTGCCGCTCGCGGTGGACGCCTGACACGGCGGCGGCAAAAGATCCGCTCGGTTCCCTTGAAATCGCGGTATCGCTTCGGCTGGGACACCCCGACCTCAAGGAACCCGAGTGGACCAACCGACCGGCGTCGCCGGGATACCGCCAACCGGGCGGTGCCCGGCGCCGATCGGGCGGGCTGCGAAACCGCGTGCGGTGGTCAGCCGGCCGCGAGGAGATCGTCGGCGGCGGCGCGGAGCAGCTCCCAGGCCTCGTCCACGTGTGCCTCGCCGGTGTGCGGTGAGCCGACCGCCAGCCGCAGCGTGTGCCGGCCACCCACCCGGGTGTGCGTCAGGTGCACCCGACCGGTGCCGTTGACCCGCGCCAACAGCTCGGCGTTGACCTCGTCACCGGCGCGCAGCCGGAAGCAGACCAGGGAGAACGGGTGCGGCGCGGCCAGCTCGAACCGCTCGTCGGCGCGGACCCGGTCGGCGAACCGGGCGGCCAGAGCCACGCCCCGCCGGACGTGCGCCCGCAGCCCCTCGACGCCGTACCAACGCAGCACGAACCACAGCTTCAGCGCCCGGAACCGGCGTCCGAGCGGCACCTGCCAGTCCCGGTAGTCGATCACCGCGCCGGACTCGGTCGCCGCGTTGCGCAGGAACTCCGGCATCACGGTCAGCGCCTCGATCAACTCGCCCCGGTCGGCGACCCAGAACGCGTCGCAGTCGAAGCCGGTGAGCAGCCACTTGTGCGGGTCGAAGCAGTACGAGTCGGCGAACTCCAGCCCCACGTGCGACCAGCGCAGCTCCGGGCAGACCGCCGCCGCGCCGGCGTACGCGGCGTCCACGTGCAGCCAGATCCCGAACTCGGCGCAGATCGCCCCGATCTCCGGCAGCGGGTCGACGGCGGTGGTGGAGGTGGTGCCGATGGTGGCGACCACGATCGCCGGCACGTCGCCGGCCGCACGGTCCGCCTCGATGGCCGCGCGCAGCGCGTCCGGACGCATCGCCTGGGCGTGCGGGTCGACCTCGACGGCTCGGACCCCGTCGGTGCCCAGCCCGGCGATCCGGGCCGCCTTCTCGATCGAGGAGTGCCCGTGCGTGGAGGTGTACGCCCGGTAACGCCGGTCGACGCCGGCCTCGCGCCACCGGCCGCCGCTGGCCCGGTGCAACGCGGCGAGGGTGGCGACCAGGGTCGCCGAGGAGGCCGAGTCCTGGATGACCCCGCCACCGCGGGTGTCCGACCGGAACCGCTGCGGCAGGTCGAGCAGCCCGGCGAGCCAGTCCAGCATCGCCGTCTCCAGCTCGGTGCACGCCGGGCCGGTCGCCCACAGCATGCCCTGCACCCCCAGCCCGGAACTGACCAGGTCGCCCAGCACGCTCGGGCCCGAGGTGTTGGCCGGGAAGTAGCCGAAGAAGCCGGGGTGCTGCCAGTGGGTCAGCCGCGGCGCGACCAGCGCGTCCAGGTCGGCGAGGACCGCCTCGACCGGCTCACCGGCTGCGGTGGGGCCGGCCGGCAGGGCCGCGGCCAGCGCGGCGGGCGGGTCGGACGACACCACGGGCCGCTGCCCGAGCGTCGACCAGTAGTCGGCGATCCAGTCCACCACGGCGTACCCGGCCCGCCGGAACTCCTCGGGATCCATGTGCTCAGCCACCCGTGGAGTCGATCAACAAACCGGCCGGGTGGCAAGGGGAGCGCTCGTGCCGGGGCCGGCGGCAGGCACCGGGCCGCAGCCGCGGAATCCGCTCAGCTCCGGCCCGGTGCGCCACACCGCGGCATTCCCGACCCGTCCCGACCGGGAATGCCGTACCACCACCGGAATCAACGGTAGGCAGCGTCCGGGTCGCGGGGGTGACGCCCGCGTGAAGATCGTGTTTCAGGCGCTGCGGCGCAGGCCACCCGCGACCTGCTCGGCGATCAGCTGGTACGACCGCACCCGGTCCGCCACGTCGTAGACCAGGGTGGTGACCATCAGCTCGTCCGCGCCGGTGCGCGCCAGCAGGTCGGTGAGCTGCCGCCGTACCGTGTCCGGGGAGCCCATCGCCTGGCCCTCCCGGCGCTGCGCCACGAACTCCCGCTCGACCTCCGTGTACGGGTAGGCCGCCGCCTCCTCGGGTGTGGCGAGGGGCCCCGGCCGCCCCGACCGCAGCTTGAGGAAGGAGAGCCCGGCCGGCCCGGCCAGCCACTCCGCCCGCTCGTCGGTGTCCGCGCAGACGGCGTTGACCGCCACCATCGCGTACGGCTTGTCCAGCCAGCGCGACGGCCGGAAGCTCTGCCGGTAGAGGGTGAGGGCGGGCAGCGTGTTCTGCGCGCTGAAGTGGTGCGCGAAGGAGAACGGCAGGCCGAGCAGGCCGGCCAACTGGGCGCTGAAGCCGCTGGAGCCGAGCAGCCAGACCGCCGGCTGCTGGCCGAGCCCGGGGGTGGCCGTGATCGGGCCGGGCTCCTCGCCGCTGAAGTAGTTCATCAGGTCGGTCAGCTCGCGCGGGAAGCCCTCAGCCGACAACCCCTCCATCGTCCGGCGCAGCGCCAGCGCCGTCACCTGGTCGGTGCCGGGCGCGCGCCCGATGCCCAGGTCGATGCGGCCCGGATGCAGCGCCTCCAGGGTGCCGAACTGCTCGGCCACCACCAGCGGCGCGTGGTTCGGCAGCATCACGCCACCCGACCCGAGCCGGATCGTCGAGGTCGCCGCCGCGAGGTGCGCGATCAGCACCGCCGGGGCGGAGCTGGCGATGCCCGGCATGTTGTGGTGCTCGGCGACCCAGAACCGGTGGTAGCCCAGCTCCTCGGTGCGCCGGGCCAGCTCGGTGGTGTGCCGCAGCGCCTCGCCGGCGGTGGCGCCGGTGGCGACCGGAGCAAGATCAAGAACAGAGAGCGGTACGTCGATCACACGCCACGCCAACACCGCCCGCGCCGGATTTCTTCCCGCACGCGATTCACCCCACGCCGCGAGCCTGCTCGAAGATCAGGCTGGTCTGGGTGTGCTGCACCGCCGGATCCACCGCCAGATGGTCGAGCACGAAGTCGCGCAGCGCGTCCGCCGACGCCGCCCGCACGTGCAGCACGTAGTCCTCCGCGCCCGCCACGTGGAACACCGACACCACCCCGGGCAGCCGCACCGAGCGGGCCCGGAACGCGTCCACCGCCGGCCGCTCGTGCTCCCGCAACCGCACCGAGACCAGCGCCTGCAACGGCAACCCCAGCGCACCCGGGTCGACGTCGGCGTGGAAGCCCCGAATCGCCCCGCACTCCCGCAGCACCCGGGTGCGGGCCAGACAGGTCGACGGCGCCACCCCGACCCGCTCGGCGAGGGCGTTGTTCGGCAGCCGGCCGTCCGCGGCCAACTCGGTGAGGATCGCGCGGTCGACATCGTCGAGCGCCGGCAACGGCCGCACATCATTCGACACAGGGGGCATGCGGACATCCTTCACCGAATCCGCCCGCTGATCCAGCGGGATTCACAGAATGATGTTCGGATGTATTGCGCAATGGCAGCCGGTTGTTCGACGCTTCCGGCCATGACGACGACCGTGGACACCCGAGCCGTACACGCCGGCCGCGACGACCTGAATGCCCTCGGGGTCCACGTGCCGCCCATCGACCTCTCCACCACCAACCCCCTGCCGTCGGTGTCCGACGGCGGCGACGCCTACGAGAACCTCGCCACCGGCGGCACGCTCACTCCCGGCGACAGCGCGGTCTACCAACGGCTCTGGAACCCCACCGTGGCGCGCTTCGAAACCGCGCTCGCCGACCTCGAAGGCACCGCCGCGGCCGTCGCCTTCGCCAGCGGCATGGCCGCCCTCACCGCCACCCTCCTCGCCGCCACCCGCGACGGCCGCCGCCACGTCGTCGCCGTCCGCCCCCTCTACGGCGGCACCGACCACGTGCTCGCCACCGGGCTGCTCTGCACCACCGTCACCTGGGCCCACCCCGACGAGGTCGCCGCCGCCGTCCGCCCCGACACCGCCCTGGTCATCGTCGAGACCCCGGCCAACCCCACCCTCGACCTCGTCGACATCGCCGCCATCGCCCGCGCCGCCGGCGAGGTGCCCCTGTTGGTCGACAACACCGTCGCCACCCCGGTCCTCCAGCAACCGGCCCAACACGGCGCCACGCTCGTCCTGCACAGCGCCACCAAGAGCATCGGCGGCCACGGCGACGTCCTCGCCGGCGCCGTCGCCTGCGACGCCGACTGGGCCACCCGGCTCCGCCAGGTCCGCGCGGTCACCGGCGCGATCCTGCACCCGCTCGGCGCGTACCTCCTGCACCGCGGCCTCCAGACCCTGCCGGTCCGGGTCCGCGCGCAGCAGGCCGGCGCGGAGAAGCTCGCCGCCTGGCTCGCCGACCACCACGCCGTCGCCCGGGTCCACCACCCCTCCCGGCACGACCCCGCCGGCCTGGTCGGCCGCCAGATGTCCGGCACCGGCAGCCTGCTCGCCATCGAGGTACGCGGCGGCGCGCCGGCCGCCGCCACCGTGGCCGGCGCCTGCCGCCTCATCACCCACGCCGTGTCGCTCGGCGGCGTGGACACCCTCATCCAGCACCCTGCCTCGCTCACCCACCGCCCCGTCGAGGGCGACGCGAAGCCGGTCGGCGGCCTGCTGCGCATCTCGGTCGGCCTGGAGGACCCGGAGGACCTGCGCGCCGACCTGGCCCAGGCGCTTGACCGGATCGGCTGACCGCCGCCCCGCGGCTCGTCGCCCGGCGTCGTCCGTGGCCCGGCGTCAGCTCAGGTCGCGGTTCGCCAGCACCCGCCGGGGCGAGCCCTCCCGCGCCACCCGCAGCATCGCCCGACCGAGCCGATCGGTCGTGGTCACCTGGTTCGGGAAGAGCCGACGCAGCAACGGAAACAGCGGGCGGGTCACCGCGTACCCCAGCCGGTACCAGCGCGTCTTCGACACCACCCCGTACGTCGGCTGGATGAACCCGGGCCGGGCCGCGTAGCCGTTGGGCAGCAGCTCCAGCACGGCGTTCTCGGCACGCCCCTTGACCCGCGCCCACATCACCCGGCCCGCACCGGAGGAGTCGGTGCCGACACCGGACACGTAGACGAACGTCGCCGCCGGGCTCACCTCGGCCAGCAGCCGGGCCGCCGCGAGTGGATAGTCGTAGCTGATCCGGGTGTACGCGGCCTCGTCCAGCCCCCACGACGAGACGCCGAGGCAGTAGAAGCACGCGTCCACCCCGGTCACCTCCTCGCGCACCCCGCCCAGGTCACCGACGTCGGGCAGCGTGATCTCGCGCAACTTCGGGTGCTTCCGGCCGGTCGGCGTCCGCCCGACCACCAGCACCTCCGTCACGTCCTCGGCGAGCAGGCACTCGCGGAGCACACCCTGCCCGACCATGCCGGTCGCGCCGAAGACCACCACCCTCACCGGGCTGCCCCCTTCTACTGACGCCCGGTCGCCCTGGCGTCCGCCTCGACGAGCCGGGCGACCGCGTCGGTCACCGTGTGACGCCGCCGGCGCAGCCCTTCCGCACCGTCAGTCGGTGCCAGCTCGGCCGAACCGAGCAGCGACAGGCCGACCACCAGCAGCAGCAACTCCTCCGCCGGATAGCGGTCGGGCAGGCGGCCGGCGCGCTGCGCCGCCGCGATCGCCGACGCCTTGTCCGCGTTCGACGACGCCACCGCCGGCGGCAGTGCCGCCACCCCGCCGCGCTCGAGCGAGTGCCAGAGCATCAGCCGCAGCGCCTGCGGATGGGTCTGGTTACGGTCGAAGAGCCGCCCGGCGTACCCCGGCAGGTCGTCCGTGTCGATCGGCACCTCCGCGACGGTGCTCACCACCAGCGCGTCGAAGACCGCGTCGAAGAGCTGGTCCTTGTTGCCGAAGTAGGCGTAGATCATCGCCTTGTTCGCGCCCGCCGCCGCGGCGATCCGGTCCACTCGTGCTCCGGCGATGCCCCGTTCGGCGAACTCGGCGGCGGCGGCGGCCAGCAGCCGGCGCCGGGTGTCCTCCGCGTCCCGTGCCATGCGGAGAGCGTAGCCCACTAACCAGTCAGTTGCATCGCGGTGCCACGCCGTGCTTCACTGGCAGAGCCAACCAACCAGTCAGTTGCTATCCAGGGAGTGACGATGAGCGGATACCCGGTCCCCGACCAGTCCGGACGGCTCGCGGTGGTGACCGGAGCGAACAGCGGCATCGGGCTGGAGACCGCCCGCCGGCTCGCCGCGGCCGGCGCCGAGCTGATCCTCGCCGTCCGCAACACCGGCAAGGGCGACACGGCGGCGGCCGACATCCGCGCCACCGTCCCCACCGCCCGCCTCCGGGTCGAGGAACTCGACCTCTCCCGGCTCGCCTCGGTGGCCGACTTCGCCCGCCGGCTCACCACCGCCGGCCGACCGCTGGACCTGTTGGTCAACAACGCGGGCGTGATGGCCGTGCCGACCCGCCACACCACCGCCGACGGCTTCGAGCTCCAGTTCGGCACCAACCACCTGGGTCACTTCGCGCTCACCGGCCACCTGCTGCCGTTGCTGGCGGCCGGCGACCACCCCCGGGTGGTCACGCTCAGCAGCGGCACCCACCACTTCGGCCGCATCGACTTCGACGACCTGCAGAGCGAGCGGCGCTACCGCGCCCAACGCGCGTACGCCCAGTCGAAGCTCGCCACCCTGCTGTTCGCCGACGAGCTCCAGCGGCGCAGCGACCGGCACGGCTGGGGGCTGCTCAGCAACTCCGCCCACCCCGGCGCCGCCCGCACCAACCTGCAGTCCGCCGGCCCCAGCCTCGGCCGCGGGCGCACCGAGACCCCCTTCTCAATCCGCCTCACCATGCGCATCCCCGGGTTCTGGCAGGACGTCGACCAGGGTGCGCTGCCCACCCTCTACGCCGCCACCAGCCCCGACGCGACGGGCGGCGAGTACTACGGCCCGGACAACGTGTTCGGCCTCACTGGCCACCCGGCCGTCGCGCGCAAGTCGCGCCGCGCGCGGGACACGGCCGTCGGCGAACGGCTGTGGCGGGAGTCCGAGCGGCTCACCGGAGTGAGCTACCCCCGCTCGCCCCTGCCGCTCGCCGCCCGCTAGGCGCCGTCGGCCGCCGGCTTCCGGAAGTCGGCTCCCACAAGATCGTGCTCGAACACGAATGTAGTGGCCTCGCAGCGTCACGGATGCCACTACATCCCCGATGCAGCGCGATCTTGCCAGGCGTGGCGTGGTCGGGGCGCGATCCTGCGGGCGCGATCCTGCGGGTGCGGGTGCGGGTGCGGGTGCGGGTGCGGGTGCGGGTGCGGGGGGCGGCGGGGGTGACGGGCGCCCGGGTCGGGGGCGCACGCCCGCCCGTCAGGACTTCGGGCCGACGTGTTGGTCGAGTGTTGCCACCGCGTCCCGGCGGGCGACCGAGAGCGAGTTGCGCCGGTTCATCCGCCAGGCGACGCCGAGCAGGTCCAACGCCCACTGGCACAAACCCATGATGTCGGCCGACTCGTTGACGAACATGTAGCGCGGATAGACGTACTCCTTGCCGCGCACCCGCACCCGATTGGCGAACCGGGCACCGTCGGAATGGAACAGTCCCCGCAGGAAGTCCCCGGGGTGGGCGGTCACGATCTCGCGTTGCCAATCGGCGAGGACGATCGGTCGCTCATGCTTCTTGCCCGGTCCGTGCTGGGGCAACAGGCAGGGCCAGTGCTTGCCATAGCTCTGCACATTGACGCAGCCCTGGTGCTGCACACGTTGCACACGCGCGGCGAGCACAGCCCGCATCGCGGCGTCGCATGCCTCTATCAACCCCGGCCAACTGTTGCTGCAGCTGATCCTCAGCACCGGCACGCGTGCGGCGGTGACCAGATGACCGTCGCCCAGGTAGAGGCCGAGCAGGTAGGCATAGGCCGACGGGTCTGTCGGATTGTCGTCACGGCAGCGGAAGCAGCGTAGCGCCGTCCCTTGGGCCACTGGCTCTGGTCGGTCGCGGCACCAGTGCCACACGGTGCGGTAGGGGAGCCGGACACTTCGGGCGACGCTCGCCACGTTGGCTCCAGACAGGTAGAGCCGGCGTGCGTGGGCGCGGATTTCAGGGGGATGCACGACGTCATCGTCGAACGGACGTACGACACAGTTGGTGCCCCCGGTGGGATTCGAACCCACACTTTATGGATTTTGAATCCATCGTCTCTGCCATTGGACTACAGGGGCCTTCAGTTTCTCGGCCTGCACAGGTTACCCACTACGCTAAGGGCGGCGACACCCGGCACGGCGGGTGTCGGGTTCTGACTGGTGGGGGTAGGGCTCGTGGCCGAGACGCAGACGGATGCCGAGCGCAGGCGGGTACTGATCGCCGAGGACGAGGCGCTCATCCGGCTGGACCTCGCCGAGATGCTGGTCGAAGAGGGCTACGAGGTGGTCGGGGAGGCCGGTGACGGCGAGACGGCCGTCCGGCTCGCCGAGGAGCTGAAGCCTGACCTGGTCATTCTCGACATCAAGATGCCGATCATGGACGGGCTGGCCGCCGCCGAGCGGATCGCCGGCGCCCGGATCGCGCCGGTGATCATTCTGACCGCGTTCAGCCAGCGTGACCTGGTCGAGCGGGCGCGGGCGGCCGGCGCGATGGCGTACCTGGTGAAGCCCTTCCAGAAGAGCGACCTGGTGCCGGCGGTGGAGATCGCGCTCTCCCGCTACTCGGAGATCGCCGCCCTGGAGTCGGAGGTCGCCGGCCTGACCGACCGGCTGGAGATCCGCAAGACGGTGGAGCGCGCGAAGGGCGCGCTGATGACGACGTACGGGATGACCGAGCCGCAGGCGTTCAAGTGGATCCAGCGCACTGCGATGGACCACCGGATGACCATGAAGGAGGTCGCCGAGCGGATCATCGCCGAGACCGCCGGCGGAGAGGTCACCCGCCCCGCGTCCTGACGGCGGATTTCGGGGGCGCGCGCGGCGGCTCCTGATCGATAGCATCGGATCCGTGTCTGTTCGGCGTGTGATCGCGGTGCTCGGCCTGGTCGCCGTGCTGCTGTCCGGTTGTGAGCGGGCGACGGTGCACGACGGCGACGATCCGCAGCCGCTCGGCCCGGCCTGGCAGTCGCTCACCCTGCCGGCGCCGCCGGGCGCTCCGGGTCGGTTGCTGGTGCGGGACGCGGTCGCCTGCGGCGGCCGGTGGTACGTGGTGGGTGGTGTCGAAGATGCCGCCGGTGACACCCGGCCGGCGGCCTGGACCAGCGCGGACGGCCTGTCCTGGCGGGGTGTGCCGATCCGGGCGGATTCGTTCTACGGCCGGCAGAACGTGCTCTTTTCGGTGGGTTGTCGGGACGGTGTGGCGGCGGTGATCGGCGCGAAGGTGGGCGGTGCGCACGGTTATCCGCGGGTGAGCACCTGGGGCCCGTTGCCGGATGGCGGGCTGGTCGAGGTGCAGGCGCCGTTCGAGACGTACGGCGGGCCGAAGGCGGTCAACGTGTCCCGGTTGGCCGGCGGCTCGGCGGGCTGGTTGATCGTGGGCAACCGGTCGAGCGGGGCGGCGGCCTGGGTGTCGTCCGACGCCGCCGAGTTCACGCTGATCGAGGGCGCGCCGGAGTTGGCCAGCGACGGGGCCGGAGTGAGCTGGGCGTTCGACGCGGTGGCCGGGCCGGAGGGCTGGCTGGCGGTCGGTGGTGTGCTGCCGCCGGGGCGGATCGACCGGGATGCGGCGGTGTGGGCGTCGTCGGACGGGCGTTCCTGGCGGCGGACGGTGGTGCCCGGCAGCCGGGAGTACGAGGAGTTGCAGCGGGTCGCGGTCGTCAACGGGGTGCCGGTGGCGGTCGGGTTGCGCGGCGGTGTCTTCGGCGCGTGGCGGCGGGAGTCGTCCGGCTGGGTGGCGGCGGGCGACTTCGGGCGGCGGGCCGCGAGCGGGGTGCCGGCGGTGACCGCGCTGGTGGCGGCGGGCGGTCGGTTGGTCGCCGCGGTGACGGACGGGGAGCGGTACGCGGTCTGGGAGTCGGCGGACCGGGGTGGTTCGTGGCGTCCGGTGGTGCTCCCGGTGGCGGTGGCGGCGGGGGCGGACCGGGATGTGGCGTCGGTGGCGGTGGGTGACCGGTGGTGGCTGGCGGCGGACGACGGGGAGCGTGGGGGGCTCTGGTGGGCGTCGGTGCCGGCGGGCTCGTGATTCTGTGGTCGTCTGATGACTCTGCGTAGCGGGCATGGTGACGGCTCGGGGATCGGGCGTCGGTGCCGGTCGTCGGGCTGCCGGCCTGGTCGGCAGTGGGTGGCGACCCGCATCGCGCGCGCTTAAGGACCGTAAGTCGGATTGACCTGTGACAACCATCGGGTGGTTCGCGCGCGTCTTCGTAACGGTTTCGCAGACCCCGCTTCAAGGCCTTTCGGGACGGTGTGTCGTGTCGGTACGCTCCGCCATCACGAGCCGTAACGCAGGGGGCGTCCCTGCGGGGTGGGTGGAACTGCGGGTTGCTGCTGTCCCCGTGTTGTCGGGTCAGTCGTGCCCGCATCTGGAGGAGGTCAGGAAGCCGTGAGGCGAAGCTATGTACGGGCGCTGAGCACCGCCGCGCTCGCTGCGACCCTGGTGGTCGCGGCTGGTTGTCAGGACTCCGGCGGTGGCGACGGTGGCACCGCGTCGGGTGACTGCGGTGGGAAGATCGCGATCTTCGGCGCGTTCACCGGTGACAATGCCGGTCTCGTCATCCCGTCCCTGAACGGCGCGAAGCTCGCCGTCAAGCAGTTCAATGAGGCAAACCCGGACTGCAAGGTCACCATGCAGGAGTTCGACACTCAGGGTGACCCCGCGGTGGCGACCCCGTTCGCGAACCAGATCGCGGGGGACAACTCGTTCCTCGGTGTCATCGGTGGTCACTTCTCCGGTGAGTCGGACGCGACGATGCCGATCTACCAGGCCGCGGGCCTGGCGATGGTGGCCCCGTCGGCGACCCGTACCGACCTGACCCAGAAGGGGAACACCTCCTTCTTCCGGGTGGTCGGCAACGACGGCACCCAGGCCGGCGCCGTGGCGACGTACCTGAAGTCGCAGAACGCGCAGAAGGTCTTCATGATCGATGACGCCAGCGCGTACGGCGCGGGTATCACCGACGAGCTGGGCAAGCAGCTCGGCCCGCTGGTGGTGAACAAGGACAAGATCCAGGAGCGGCAGGCGCAGTTCGACGCCACCATCTCCAAGATCAAGGCGGCGCAGGCCGACTACGTGTTCTACGGCGGTTACACCCGTGAGGCCGCTCCGCTGGTGAAGCAGATGCGTGCCGCCGGTGTGCAGGCCAAGTTCGTCGGCCCGGACGGTCTCTACGACCCGGCGTTCCCGGAGGGTGCCTCCGGCGGCGCCGAGGGTTCGATCATCACCTGCCCGTGCCTCCCGGCCGACAAGGCCGGCGGTACCTTCTCCGCCGACTACCAGAAGGAGTTCGGCATCGCGCCGGGCTCCTACGGTGCCGAGGGCTTCGACGCCGCGAAGATCTACCTGGACGCCTTCAAGGACGGCAAGAAGAGCCGGGCGGACATCCTGGCGTACGTGAAGGCGTACGACAAGCAGGGCGTGTCGAAGTACATCAAGTTCGACTCGAAGGGTGACGTCGACCCGACGAAGGTCGTCATCTGGGCCTACCAGATCAAGGGCACGGCGATCGAGCCGCTGCAGGAGCTCAAGCTCAGCTGACGCCTACGCGATGGAGTGCGGCCGGGGTGTTCCACCCCGGCCGCACTCGATTCAAGGAGACCCCCGGTGCATTTCGATGAATTGATCGGCCATCTCGGCCAGCACACCGTCGACGGGCTGTCGAAGGGCGCGATCTACGCCCTGATCGCTCTCGGCTACACCCTCGTCTACGGCGTTCTTCGCCTGATCAACTTTGCGCACTCCGAGGTGTTCATGGTCGGTACCTTCGCGGTGCTGATCCTCTGGAACCAGCTCGGGGTGGAAAATAACCCTCCGATCGGCCAGGCGATCCTGTTCCTGGTGCTCGGTCTGCTCGTCGCGGCGGCCGCCTCGGGCGGCACGGCCTTGGCGCTCGAACGGATCGCCTACCGGCCGCTGCGGCGTAAGAACGCGCCGCCGCTGATCTTCCTGATCACCGCGATCGGTCTGTCGCTGGTCTTCGTGGAACTCTTCGGGCAGGTGCTGCCCAAGCTGCTCGGTGGCGTCCTGCCGGCGGCGTTCGGCCGGCCCCGGCAGATCGTCGGTATGCCGACGATCATCCAGCAGGAGACCCTGTTCACCATCGGCAACACGGCGATCACGAACATCCAGGTGATCGTGCTCGTCGCCGCCGTGGCGATGATGGCGCTGCTGGACTGGTTCATCAACCGCACCCGCTACGGGCGGGGCGTGCGGGCGGTGGCCCAGAACCCGGAGACCGCCGCGCTGATGGGCGTCAACCAGGAGCGCGTGATCATGCTGATCTTCGTGCTCGGTGGCATCATGGCCGGCGCCGCCGCGCTGCTGTGGAGCATGCGGTTCGGCTTCACCCAGAACAGCATCGGCTTCGTGCTCGGCCTCAAGGCGTTCACCGCCGCGGTCCTGGGCGGCATCGGTAACCTGCGCGGCGCGCTGCTGGGTGGCCTCTTCCTCGGCATCGTCGAGGTCTACGGCGCCACGCTGTTCGCCTCCAACTGGGAGGACGTCATCGCCTTCGTGGTGTTGATCGTGGTGCTGATGTTCCGGCCGACCGGTCTGTTGGGCGAGTCGCTCGGGAGGGCCCGCGCATGATCGACAAGATTCGCACCGCTGATCGCCGCCGGGTGAGCCTGCTGACCACGGTCGGCGACCGCTGGCGGGCGCTGCCGAAGTGGCAGCAGGCCATCGGGCTGGCTGCCTTCGTGGCGATCCTCTACTACCTGCCGCTGCTCGGCATTCCGGGCCTGACCTGGCTGCGCACCGACTCGATCGAGGGCGGTAACAACTGGGCGGGCGTGCTCTTCGTCTGCGCCATCTACGTGCTGGTCGCGATCGGCCTGAACGTGGTGGTCGGCCTCGCCGGCCTGCTCGACCTGGGCTACATCGGCTTCTTCGCCATCGGGGCGTACAGCGTGGCGCTGTTCGGTTCGGTGAACTCGCCGGTGGTGAAGTGGATCCAGCAGGAGTTCGATCTGCCGCCGACCTGGGCGGTGACCTGGGCGATCTGCTTGTTCATCGCGATCGTGCTGACGATGATCTCCGGGGTGCTGCTGGGCTGGCCGACGCTGCGGCTGCGCGGTGACTACCTGGCCATCGTGACGCTC
Source organism: Micromonospora sp. WMMD812 (assembly GCF_027497215.1). Classification (NCBI taxonomy): domain Bacteria; kingdom Bacillati; phylum Actinomycetota; class Actinomycetes; order Micromonosporales; family Micromonosporaceae; genus Micromonospora; species Micromonospora sp. WMMD812. Next base: position 6,577,770 of record NZ_CP114904.1, read on the forward strand.
GGCTTCGGTGAGATCATCCGAATCGTGGCCCGCAACGCCACCGGACTGACCAACGGGCCGGTGGGCATCTCGGCCATCCCGGGTCCGGAGGGTGCGCCGTCGGCGGACAACAAGGTCTTCGGCCTGATCGACGCGAAGCCCTGGTACTGGTTGGCGATCACCTTCGTGCTGATCATGGTGTTCCTGGTCCGTCGGCTGGAGCAGAGCCGGGTCGGCCGGGCCTGGCTGGCGGTCCGCGAGGACGAGGACGCCGCCGCGGTGATGGGCGTGTACCCGTTCAAGTTCAAGCTCTGGGCGTTCGCCATCGGTGCGGCGCTCGGTGGCCTGTCGGGCTTCCTGTTCGGTAGCCGGAACGCGTTCATCGACCCGACCCAGTTCAACGCGAACCTCTCGATTCTCTTCGTCGCCATGGTCGTGGTCGGCGGATCCGGCAACATGCTCGGCGTCTCGCTCGGCGCGGTGCTGCTGGCGTACCTGCCGGAGCGGTTCCGTGACTTCGCCGACTACCGTTGGCTGGTCTTCGGTCTGGCCATGGTGCTGGTGATGATCCTCCGTCCGCAGGGTCTGATCCCCAGCCGGCGGCGGGCCCGGGAGTTGAAGGACCGCGCGGCGGAGGCAGAGGAGGCGCCCGCTCATGTCTGACGAGACCACCAGCACGCCGGCGCCGAAGATCCCGGCCCAGCCGGGACCGCGGCCGCTGCTGCTCGAGATCGACGACGTCACGCTCCGCTTCGGCGGTGTGGTTGCCCTCGACGGGGTCAACTTCCAGATCCACGAGGGTGAGATCCTCGGACTGATCGGGCCGAACGGGGCCGGGAAGACGACCTGCTTCAACGTGATGACGGGCGTCTACAAGCCGACGTCCGGCGCGGTCCGGTTCCGGGGCCAGAAGGTGACCGGTCGTAAGCCGCACCAGATCAGTCAGCTGGGCATTTCCCGGACGTTCCAGAACATCCGTCTCTTCCCGGAGATGACCGCGCTGGAGAACGTCATGGTCGGCACGGACTCCCGGCACAAGACCAGCGTGCCGGGTGCGCTGTTCCGCCTCTACCGCGTGCGGCCGAAGCCGGAGGAGCTGCCGCAGGTCACCGCCGAGTCCGGGATCGTCCGGACCTGGCAGCAGGTGCGCCTGTCGGCGGCGAAGATCTTCGGTCTGTCCCGGCACATCCTCGAGGAGCGGGCCGCCGAGGCCAAGGCGCTGGAGCTGCTGCGCTTCGTCGGGATCGCCGACCGGGCCAACGACGAGGCGCGCAACCTGCCGTACGGCTATCAGCGTCGCCTGGAGATCGCGCGGGCGTTGGCCACGGAGCCGAAGCTGATCTGCCTGGACGAGCCGGCCGCCGGCTTCAACCCGGCGGAGAAGGAGGAGCTGCTCACCCTGATCCGCAAGATCCGTGACATGGGCCTGACCGTCCTGCTCATCGAGCACGACATGCGGCTGGTCATGGGGGTCACCGACCGGATCGTGGTGCTGGAGTTCGGCCGTAAGATCGCCGAGGGTGCGCCCGCGGAGGTCAGCCGCGATCCGAAGGTGATCGCCGCGTACCTGGGAGAGTCCGCCGATGACGCTGCTTGAGCTCGAGAACGTCGCCGTCGCCTATGGCCGGATCGAGGCGTTGCACGGCATCAGCCTCACCGTGAACGAGGGTGAGGTGGTGGCGCTGATCGGCGCGAACGGCGCCGGCAAGACCACCACCATGCGGGCCATCTCCGGCACCCGGGGGCTCTCCGCCGGGAAGATCACCTTCAACGGCGAGGACATCAGCCGGCTCCGGGCCGACCTGCGGGTCGTCCGGGGGCTGTGCCAGTCGCCGGAGGGTCGGCAGATCTTCCCCGGCATGACGGTGATGGAGAACCTGGACATGGGGGCGTACACCCGGCGGGACTCCGCCGGCATCGCCGCCGACCTGGACCGAGTGCTGACCCTCTTCCCGCGGCTGGCCGAGCGGCGCAAGCAGGCCGGTGGCACGCTCTCCGGCGGTGAGCAGCAGATGCTCGCGGTCGGTCGGGCGCTGATGAGCCGGCCGAAGCTGCTGCTGCTCGACGAGCCGTCGATGGGTCTGGCCCCGCTGGTGATCCGGCAGATCTTCGACATCATCACGGAGATCAACCAGCAGGGCACCACCATCCTGCTGGTGGAGCAGAACGCCCAGCAGGCGCTGTCCCGGGCCCACCGGGGATACGTGCTGGAGACCGGTCGGATCGTGAAGGAGGGGTCCGGCCAGGACCTGCTGCACGACCCGGCGGTCAAGGAGGCGTACCTCGGCGTCGCCTGACGTCGCGCACCGGACGGCCGTCCCCGGGGTTCTGCTCCGGTGGCGGCCGTCCGGTGTTTTCGCCCGTGGTGCCGGTCAGCGTCGATGTCGGTGGTACGGGCTAGAGTCGCCACGTGACAGCTACGACGCCGCGCCTGCTCCTCGTCGACGGACACTCCCTGGCATACCGGGCGTTCTTCGCCCTGCCGGTGGAAAACTTCTCGACCACCACGGGGCAGCCGACCAACGCGGTCTACGGCTTCACCTCGATGCTGATCAACGTGCTCCGCGACGAGCAGCCGACGCACATCGTCGTCGCCTTCGACGTGTCCCGCCGCTCCTTCCGCACCGAGAAGTACGCGGAGTACAAGGCCGGCCGCAGCGAGACCCCGACCGACTTCAAGGGCCAGGTCAGCCTGGTCAAGGAGGTCCTCGCCGCGCTGCGCATCCCGGTGGTCGAGATGGAGGGCTACGAGGCCGACGACGTCATCGCCACCCTCGCCTGCCAGGCCCGCGATGAGGGCATGTCGGTGCTGATCACCACCGGCGACCGCGACGCCTTCCAGCTCGTCGGCGACCAGGTCACCGTGCTCTACCCACGCAAGGGCGTGTCCGACCTGGCCCGGATGGACCCGGCGGCGGTCGAGGCGAAATACGGGGTGCCGCCCGAGCGCTACCGCGATCTGGCGGCGCTGGTCGGTGAGACCAGTGACAACCTGCCGGGCGTGCCCGGCGTCGGCCCGAAAACCGCGGCGAAGTGGATCACCACCTACGGCGGGGTCGACGGGGTCGTGGCCCGGGCCGACGAGATCAAGGGCAAGGCCGGCGACAGCCTGCGCGAGCGGCTCGCCGACGTGATCCGCAACTACGAGATCAACTGTCTGGTCTCCGACCTGGCGCTGCCGCTGCGGCCGGCGGACGCCCGCTGGGCCGGCTGGGACCGGGAAGCGGTCCACCAGGTCTTCGACACCCTCGAGTTCCGCATCCTGCGCGACCGGCTCTACCAGTACCTCGAGGCCGTGGAGCCCGAGGCCGAGTCCGGGTTCGACCTGGCCGGCGAGGTCCTCACGGAGCCCGGCGCGCTGACCCGGTGGCTCGGCACGCACGCGCCGGCCGGCACACCGGTCGGCGTGGCGGTCAAGCTCGACACCGGCCCCAACCGGCGGCACACCGCGTCGGTCCTCGGGCTGGCCCTGGCCACCGCTGGCGGGGCCGCGGCCTGGTGCGACCCGAGCCGGCTCGACCCGGCCGACGAGGCGGCCCTGGCCGGTTGGGTGGCCGACGCCGAGCGCCCCAAGGTGTTGCACGACAGCAAGCCCGCCGTGCTCGCGTTCGCCGCGCACGGCTGGTCCCTGGAGGGGATCGCCCGCGACACGCAGATCGCCGCCTACCTGGCCCGCCCCGACCAGCGCTCCTACGACCTGACCGACCTCGCCCTGCGCTACCTGCACCGGGAGCTGCGGGTCGACGCGCCGGAGACCGGCCAGCTGACCCTGGAGGGGTTGGGCGACGACAGCGAGGCCGAGCAGAACCTGATGCTCCAGGCCCGGGCGACCCTCGATCTCGCCGACGCGATCGACGCCGAGTTGTCCCGCGACGGCGAGCAGTCGGCCCGGCTGATGGCCGGCGTCGAGCTGCCGCTGATGCGGGTGCTCGCCGACATGGAGCGCACCGGCATCGCCGCCGACACGCACTACCTGTCCGAGTTGGAGGCGCACTTCGCCGCCGAGGTGAAGGCCGCCGCCCAGGGCGCCTACGAGGCGGTCGGACGCGAGTTCAACCTGGGCTCGCCCAAGCAGTTGCAGGAGATCCTCTTCACCGAGTTGGGCCTGCCGAAGACCAAGAAGATCAAGACCGGCTACACCACGGACGCCGACGCCCTCCAGTGGCTCTACGCGCAGAACCCGCACCCGGTGCTGGAGTTCCTGCTGCGCCACCGCGACGTGGCCAAGCTGAAGTCCACCGTGGACGGGCTGCTCAAGTCGGTCTCCGACGACGGCCGGATCCACACCACGTTCAACCAGACCGTGGCGGCCACCGGGCGACTCTCCTCGACCGAGCCCAACCTGCAGAACATCCCCATCCGCACCGAGGAGGGGCGGCGGATCCGCCGCTCCTTCGTGGTGGGTGAGGGCTACGACTGCCTGCTCACCGCCGACTACAGCCAGATCGAGATGCGGATCATGGCGCACCTGTCGTCGGACGACGCGCTGATCGACGCCTTCAACTCCGGCGCCGACTTCCACGCCGCGACCGCGTCGTCGGTGTTCGGCGTGCCGCTCACCGAGGTCACGCCGGACCAGCGGCGCAAGATCAAGGCGATGAACTACGGCCTGGCGTACGGGCTGAGCGCGTTCGGGCTCTCCCAGCAGCTCGGGATCAGCGCCGAGGAGGCGCGCGGGCTGATGGAGAACTACTTCGCCGGGTTCGGCGGGGTGCGCGACTACCTGCAGGAGGTCGTCGCCCGGGCCCGGCG